>DWWO01000081.1 GCA_019119675.1 Candidatus Mediterraneibacter faecipullorum
ATTATTCGTCACCTCCACAATGTCCGCATCCGCCGTGATGAGTATCTCCCTCCAGGAGTTTCAGCATCGCACGGCCTTCTGCTGTCTTGTATGTCTGGCTTCTCTTCATCGCCTGATCAAAATCTACCAGATGTCCGTCAAACTCCGGTCCGTCTACGCAGGCAAATTTAATCTCGTCGCCAACCTGAAGACGGCATGCTCCGCACATACCTGTTCCGTCTACCATGATCGGATTCATGCTGACGATCGTCGGGATCTCCAGTTTCTTTGTCAGGAGGCAGACAAACTTCATCATGATCATCGGCCCGATCGCAATACAGACATCATATTTGTTTCCGTTGTTTACAAGCTCCTCCACCATAGTCGTGACCATACCGGCATGGCCGTATGTACCGTCATCCGTACAGGGGTAGTAATTTCCGGATACAGCTTTCATCTCGTCCTCAAGGATCAGCATGTCCTTCGTCTTTGCACCCACGATGACGTCCGCCTTGATTCCGCGCTCATGGAGCCATTTTACCTGCGGATATACCGGGGCAGCGCCGACACCGCCTGCAACAAAGAGCATCTTCTTATTCTTCAGAGCCTCAATACTTTCATTTACAAATTCAGACGGACATCCGAGAGGACCTGTAAAGTCACGGAAATAATCGCCCTCTTTTAAACTTCCCATCTTTGTCGTAGATGCCCCGACTTCCTGTACGACAATCGTGATCGTCCCTGCTTCTCTGTCATAGTCACAGATTGTAAGCGGAATACGTTCGCCTTTTTCGTCCATCTTTACAATAACAAACTGACCTGGCTGACAGTGCTGCGCAACACGCGGCGCATGTACATCCATCAGAAAGATCTTTTCGGCCAGCTTTTCAGCTTTCATTATCTGATACATGGTCTTCCTCCTTGAAAATTCACTCTTTCAATATAATACGCCATAAATCCCGTAAAGGCAAGTAATTATAACATGCTTCCGTTTAATACTGCAACAATTTCCGCCCTTTGCAAAAAGCGGGCCAGCCGTTTCCGGCTGACCCGTTCGATCAGATTTTATTCAGATGTCAGAAGCCGTTCCCCGTATTATCTCAGAAGTCAACTTCCGTTCCGTAATATGTGCATGTAAGCAGTTTCTCCATTGCAGCAGGATCGATCGCACGCGGGTTAGATCCTGTGCACGCATCTCCAACAGCCAGTTCAGCGATATGAGCTACTTTCTCTTTGAACTCGTCTTCGTTGATGCCGAACTCTTTGAGTGTCTTCGGAATGTTCAGTTTTGCGTTGAACTCGTTAATCTTCTCTCTCAGGCTGTTGATGAGTGCTTTCTCAGAATTTCCGTCAAGTCCCATTCTGCGGGCGATCTCTGCGTAGCGTCCTGCAGCAACCGGATCTTTCGCATTATAAGCGATTACATACGGAAGGTAGATCGCATTTGCGCAGCCGTGCGGTATATGTCCTGTGGAGAATGCAGCACCTGTCTTGTGTGCCATAGAGTGGACAATTCCAAGCAGAGCGTTTGAAAATGCCATTCCTGCAAGGCACTGTGCGTAGTGCATCTGCTCTCTTGCATCCATATTGCAGTTATAGGAAGCCGGCAGGTAATCCAGTACCATTTCGATCGCCTGAAGAGCAAGCGGATCTGTAAACGGTCCGTGCAGTGTGGATACATATGCCTCGATCGCATGTGTAAGTGCATCCATACCTGTGTAGGCAACCTGTTTTACCGGAAGTCCGGATACAAGATCAGGATCTACGATCGCTACATCCGGTGTGATGTTAAAGTCAGCAAGCGGATATTTTACGCCTGTCTGATAGTTTGTGATAACCGAGAAGGCTGTAACTTCTGTCGCTGTTCCGGATGTTGACGGGATAGCGGCAAATTTTGCTTTCTGTCTCAGCTCAGGGAAGTTAAACGGTGTACAGAGGTCCTCAAAAGAAGTCTCCGGATACTCGTAGAATGCCCACATAGCTTTTGCTGCGTCGATCGGTGAACCGCCGCCCATAGCTACGATCCAGTCAGGCTCGAACTTGCGCATAGCCTCAGCGCCTTTCATGACTGTTTCAACAGACGGATCCGGCTCTACGCCTTCGAAGAGTTCAACTTCCATTCCTGCTTCTTTCAGGTAATTCACTGCTTTGTCAAGAAATCCCTGACGTCTCATGGATCCTCCGCCCACTACAAGGATTGCTTTTTTACCTTTTAAGTTTTTCAGCTCTTCCAGACAGCCTTTTCCATGGTAAATGTCTCTCGGTAAACAAAATCTGCTCATAACCTGCATCTCCTTTAATATGTATTGTTATTTTTTTAACACAGTCATTATAACTCAATTTACAAAAAAAGACAACCCATGTATTGGTAAAAATACATAATTATTTTTATCAATAACCGGTTGTCTTTTTCTATTTTGCTGTAATTTTTTATTTTGCCTGTCAATCCGTTGTAATGTAGTTCCTTGTCGTCACTTCGGTAGCTTTACCGTTCTGATCATTTACAAGTATAGCATTGAAGATCGTCTGAGTATTCTCGGGCATGTTTACAGGCCCCGTATACTGTTCCGTTGATGATGACTCGGGATCCGGTGTCGATCCGTCCATTGTATAATAAGCTGTATATCCTTCCGGTACAGTGATCGTAATCTGTGTCGGTTCCGTATACTGGCCTGTCGACGGTGTCACAGCGGGTGCATCCTCAATCGGGAACTCGATCGTATATACAGCAGAAGATACAGTACTTGGGATTCCGTTTGCATTTACTGCGATCGCACGGATTTCAAATTCACCCTCCGTCTGTATGAGAATAGGTTCTCCATACTTTGTGCCGGTTTCAGCCGTCGGATCCGTCCCGTCAGTCGTGTAATAGATATCTCCGCCCGTCTCAGAGGAGAGCGTGATCTCCTGAACCTCATTGTATGTGCCCTCTTCCGGGGCAAACGTCGGAGCCAAAGAGATATAATCCGATACAGAATCCAGCACGTTCTGATCCTCGCAGTCCTCAAGAAGCGCAGATACTTTCGCAGGCTGCTCGGTCTCCATATAGAAATTGATAGCTGCCTGATATAACTCTTCATTTGTAGGCTGTGTCTCGATCGCAGAGAGGAACACATCTTCTGCACTCTCCAGATCATTCTGATCCACATAGATTTCCGCATAGCCGGTATATGCATCCGGACGCGACCTGTCTTTTGAAATTGCCCGGTTAAAATAACTCTCAGCCGAATCATAATCGCCACTCTGGATTGCCTGATACCCTTTATTGATCATAGAAGTGTAGGAATTCTGATATACGAGCCAGACTCCTGCAACGATCAGTGCAAGCAGCAAAAACAGCGTGATCAGAAGATTCCTTCTCTTGCGCTTTGCCGCTTCAAGCCTCTTCTCCTGCCGCAGCCGCCGCAATTCGGATGTATTCTGCTTCTGCCGCCTCAGATCATCCGTATCCTGTCTCTGCCGGCGCACTTTCTCCGTACCGCGGCGCTGACCGCGCACCTCAGCCGTATTACGTCGCTGTCTGCGTATATCTCCGGTGTTGCGGCCTGATGCAGTTCCTGATGTATTTCGGGCGCCGGCACGCTTCATGTCACGGATCCGCGCCCGCTCTTCAGGGCTGAGGACCCTGGTCGAATTCACATTTTTTGTTCTATCGTCTCTTCTGTATCTTCTGATGTCATCCGTCCGGATCTGACGCGTAGCTCCCTCCACAGAACCTTTTACCTCTCTGGTGAGGACGTCATCCAGGGGATTATAGTCCGGTACGATCTGTACTTCAGCTCCGCATTCGGGGCAGACCACCTGATCGTCCGGGATCATTGCTCCGCAATGGGTACATCTCATGGTCTTTCCTCCTGAGTACGTATCGTTTCCACACAGTTGTTCATGAGCATTGCAATCGTCATCGGTCCGACTCCGCCCGGGACAGGCGTTATCGCAGATGTATGAGGCTCCACATCTGCGAAGTCCACATCTCCGCACAGATGATTATTTTCATCTCTGTGCATTCCTACATCGATGACTACTGCGCCTTCTTTTACATATTCCGAAGTGATAAACTGCTTCTTTCCGATCGCAACGATCAGGATATCTGCCCGTTTTGTCACTTCTTTCAGATCCTTAGTTCTGGAATGTGCCACAGTAACAGTTCCGTTTTCTCTCAGCAGAAGTGCTGCCATCGGTTTCCCGACAATATTGCTTCTGCCGACGATCACACATTCTTTTCCTTCAATGGTGATCCCGGAACGCTTCAAAAGCTGAATGATACCTGCCGGCGTACAGGATAAAAAGCCTTTCTCACCGATCCAAAGTCTCCCTACACTTACAGGGTGAAAGCCGTCCACATCTTTGTCCGGAGAGATCGTCCGGATGATCCTGTCTTCATCAATATGTTTTGGAAGAGGGAGCTGTACAAGGATACCATTCACCTCATCATCGCTGTTCAGTTCTTTCACCAGAGATACAAGCTCATCCTCTGTCGTTTCTTCCGGCAATTCATATGCCTTCGACTCGATACCGATATAAGCACATGCCTTCTTTTTATTTCTCACATAAACTGAAGATGCCGGATCATTCCCTACCTGCACAACTGCAAGGCAGGCATTTCTTCCCGCCGCACTCAGTCTCTGCACTTCTTCTTTTAGCTCATCTTTGATCTGTTTTGAAATCTGCTTACCATCAATTAACTGTGACATTGACTTCTCCTTTATCTAAAACAGTCCTGTGATCTTTCCGTCATCTGTAACATCAATCCCGTTTGCTGCAGGCACCTTCGGCAGTCCCGGCATAGTCATGACTGCTCCTGTAAGAGCAACAACAAAGCCCGCTCCGGCACTTACATACACTTCTCGGATATGGATATCAAAACCACTTGGCCGGCCGAGCTTCTTCGCATCGTCAGACAGGGAATACTGATTCTTGGCCATACAGACGGGGAATGAGCGGAAGCCAAGTGCTTCAATCCGGTCAATCTGTCTCTGGGCTGCCGGTTCATAGACAACACCGTCCGCGCCATAGATCTCTTTTGCAATTTTCTCGATCTTCTCGCGGATTGACAATTCATCAATATAAAGCGGGTGGAAGTGGCTTTCCTTATTTTCCAGCGTATCAAGAACCTTTTCTGCAAGAGCGATACCGCCTTCTCCGCCTTTCTCCCATACTTCCGAAAGAGCAAATTCACAGCCTCTCTCCTCACAGAACCTGCGGATATATTCATTTTCCGCTTCTGTATCTGTAACAAAAGAGTTCAGCGTTACGATCACAGGTACACCGTATTTCTGGATATTCTCGATATGTTTTTCAAGGTTTACGATTCCTTTTGCAAGAGCATCCAGATTTTCTTCCGCCAGATCACTCTTTGCAACCCCTCCATTATACTTCAAAGCACGGACAGTTGCAACCAGTACTACAGCATCCGGCTTAAGCCCGGCCATACGGCACTTAATGTCGAAGAACTTCTCAGCTCCCAGATCCGCACCAAAGCCCGCCTCAGTGATCGTGATGTCACTCAGCTTCAGCGCCATCTTGGTAGCCCGTACACTGTTGCATCCGTGTGCAATATTCGCAAACGGCCCGCCGTGTACCAGTGCCGGCGTATGCTCTAATGTCTGGATGATATTCGGCTTGATCGCGTCTTTCAGCAGAGCTGTCATAGCACCTGTAGCTTTCAGATCGTCAGCTGTAACCGGTTCCCCGTCAAAATTATATGCAACGATGATCTTGCCGAGCCGTTCCTTGAGATCTGCAAGATCATCCGCCAGACAGAGGATAGCCATGATCTCAGAAGCGACTGTGATCACGAAATGATCCTCGCGTACCATGCCGTCCATTTTATTGCCAAGGCCGACTACAATATTTCGCAGTACACGGTCATTCATGTCGAGACATCTTTTCCAGACAACCTGTCTTGGATCGATCTTTAAGGCATTGCCCTGCTGGATATGATTGTCCAGCATAGCTGCCAGCAGATTATTCGCAGAAGTGATCGCATGGAAATCTCCGGTAAAATGGAGATTCAGGTCATCCATCGGTACAACCTGGGCATATCCGCCTCCGGCTGCTCCGCCCTTAATACCGAAGCACGGCCCGAGAGACGGTTCACGCAGTGCGATCAGCGCTTTTTTATTTAGTTTTGCCATCGCCTGTCCCAGACCGACAGTCGTTGTCGTCTTCCCCTCTCCTGCGGGTGTAGGATTGATAGCTGTAACAAGGACCAGTTTTCCGTCCTCGTTGTCCTTGATCTTCTCCCACAGATCATCAGAAAGCTTTGCTTTATACTTCCCGTAGAATTCCAGGTCATCCTCCTGGATCCCAATTGTTGCAGCGACATCTCTGATGTGCTCCAGTTTCGCTTCCTGTGCGATTTCAATATCTGTTTTCATGACACTTCCTCCTCTTCTTCTGTAATCTATTGGCTGCTGTTGAGATACTCCTCAAACTCTTCTTTAGTCATCAGTACTTTACGCGGTTTTGTGCCTTCTTCCGGACCGACAACGCCGGCTTCCGCGAGCTGGTCCATGATCCTTGCCGCGCGGTTAAATCCGATCTTAAACATCCTCTGCAGCATTCCGATGGATGCTTTTTCCTTGTCTATGATGAGTTTTCCTGCTTCGACAAAATATGTATCTTTATCATCTCCGCTCTCGCCGGCAGCTGCAGTACCTGCAGATGGCATATTCGTATTCATATGTTCTTCCAGTTCGTCATTATAATCCGTATTTGCATTATTGCTGATCAGATAGTCCACTACATTCTGGACCTCTTTATCTGACACAAAGGAGCCTTGTACACGGACAGGCTTCGGATAGCCTGACGGGTAAAAGAGCATGTCACCTTTTCCCAGCAGTTTTTCAGCCCCGTTCATATCGATGATCGTCCTGGAGTCCACACCGGAAGTTACTGAAAACGCAATTCTGGACGGCATATTCGCCTTGATCAGGCCGGTAATGACATTAACAGAAGGTCTCTGGGTTGCAACAACGAGGTGCAGCCCGGCAGCTCTGGCCAGCTGCGCCAGACGGCAGATGGCTCCTTCTACTTCTCCCGGAGCCACCATCATAAGATCTGCAAGCTCGTCTATGATGATAACGATCTGCGGAAGTTTCTTCTCTATCTCCTCACCGGTTTCCCCTTTTTCAACTTTTGCATTGAAGCCTTTCAGATCTCTTACGTTATAGTCTGCAAACAGTTTGTAACGTTTCTCCATTTCAGCTACAGCCCAGTTCAGAGCACCTGCAGCTTTCTTCGGATCCGTTACGACAGGGATCATCAGGTGCGGTATCCCGTTATATACACTCAACTCAACAACTTTAGGATCTACAAGGATCAGTTTGACCGAATCCGGATCTGCTTTATATATGATACTCATGATCAGCGTATTGATACAGACCGACTTACCGGAACCCGTAGCGCCCGCGACAAGCAGATGCGGCATTTTTGCAATATCAGCGACAACAACCTTCCCGGCGATATCTTTGCCTACTGCAAATGTGATCGGTGATACACTTGTCTTAAATTCCTTTGACTCCAGAAGATCACGAAGCATCACTGCCGTGTTTTCTTTATTGGGCACTTCAATTCCGACTGCAGCTTTACCGGGTATAGGCGCTTCGATCCTGAGATCTGCAACTGCAAGATTCAGTTTAATATCATCAGCCAGGCCGACGATCCTGCTCACCTTTACGCCCTGATCCGGCTGCAGTTCATATCTTGTAACAGAGGGGCCGCAGCTTGCGTTTGTCACATGGACTCCGACGCCAAAGTTCTGCAGTGTCTGTTCAAGTTTCAAAGCTGTGGCGCGGAGATGGCTGTCCGAATCTCCACCGCTCTTCTTGCCATGTTTCAACAGACTGAGAGGAGGCGTGTGATAAACCGGCTGTTCCTTTGCCTGCTCTTTCTCCACGGCAGCTGCCACATTTTCTGTCTCGGCAGAAACTTCAGCCGTTTCCTTTGCTTTGCTGCGGCGCTTTGCCGGTTTTTCGGCATCTGTCGCTTCTTCAGGCCGAGTGTGCGCATCAGCCTGAACTGCGTCAGTCCTGAAACTATTATCTTCTGCCTCTTCAGCCGGAATATCCTGTGGCTCCGCACGATTGATCACAAAGCTGTCTGCAGCTGAAAACTGGAAGCTGTCATTTTCCGGCATTTCCTCCGGTATGAGTTCATATACGTCAGGCGATTTTTTCCTGCCTCTTCTTTTCCCTTTTCCTGTCGTTTCTTCTTCGCCAAGCGTGGTTGCAAAAGAGACGCCGGATACTTTATTGTCACTCCGTCTGCTGCCTTGTTTCTTATTGTTCTCCTGCCGGAGCCTGGCAGTCTTCTGCCTCTCTTCTCTTTCTTTTGCACGGATCACGGCAGTCTCCTGATGCTTCTTTTTTGCATCTTCATACGCCTTGCGGCTCTGACGGCCGATAGGGGCCAGAAGTGATTTCTCCGTAATCAGGATCAGACAGATCACAGAGAGGATCACCAGCACAACATATGTTCCGATCACGCCGATCAGAGGACACAGCATGCTGATCAGGCACCCTCCTGTAAGCCCTCCTGCATTCCTGTGCTCACTGGCAGCCTGATAATAAGAAATCAGAGATGCACCCGGAGTATATGAGTTGAAGATCAGTTCCAGGATTGCCGTGATAAACAGAAACAGCATCACCGCAGCACCGATCTTTATATATGCATGCGCATTGCCTTTATTAGACACAAAAAATGCAGTCACTGCAAATAGGATAAAGGGCAGCAGGTATGCCATAAAACCAAACAGCCCGAAAAATACGGATGAAACCGCCTCCCCAACGATCCCTCCGACTCCGAAATTACTGAGTACGAGCAGAATGCATACTGCAAGCGCTGCAAGTATGATGATCTCCCCCCGAAGTTCTGTATTCTGCTGTCCTTTCTTTGGTCTGCTTTTTGAGTTTTTACGGCCTTTTGTCGATTTAGCAGCCATATAATTCCCCCTTAGTAATTTAAACATACTATATCTAGTATATCATCATTTGAAAGTCGTGTCATCACATTTTTTCTTCTCCTCGATCAGCTCATGCAGTTTGGCAAATGCCTGGCTTATTCCGCCCACTTCATCGATCAGTCCTTCCCTGACTGCCTCCTCCCCTTCCAGCATCGTTCCCACATCTTTGACCAGCTGGGTAGAATCCAGCATCAGTTCCAGAAGACGTTCCTGTGTGATCTTTGAATGGGATGCAATAAAACGGGCGATCCGGTCCTGGGTTTTCTCCATATTGCGATAGCTCTGGATCACGCCGATGAACATTCCGGTAGATCTTACAGGGTGAACGATCATTGTACCTGTTGGAACAATGAAAGAATAATCCGCTGAAACTGCAAGCGGACCGCCGATCGAATGGCTGCCGCCAAGTACAAGAGAAACCGTCGGCTTGCTCAGCGATGCGATCATCTCTGCAATCGCAAGACCGGCCTCCACGTCGCCGCCCAATGTATTGAGCAGAATAAGGACTCCCTCGGTCTTATCATCTTCCTCTGCCTCCGCAAGTCTGGGCAGAAGATGCTCATACTTTGTGGCTTTTGTATTTCCCGAGACAGCTTCATGTCCCTCGATCTCACCAATGATCGTCAGAAGCTGTATCCCGTGTTTTGAATGTCCGTTTCCAAGATCCAGAGTCCCCATCTCCCGGATCTCAGTATTTTCTTCATTTCTTTCTTTTTGAGCGGAATCCTGCGTCTGCTCTTTCTCCATTTTAAGATACCTCCTCTTTCTCCTGTCTATAATTGACAGTTTCCGTTTTTCTTAGATTAGTATTGAGGAAGTACAGTCATATTATACAAAAAAATGGTACAGATGCAAATTGTATACATCCATACCATTTTAAAATTACTTCAATGCCTGCTCTACATCGGCAATGATATCCTCTACATTTTCAATTCCCACGCTGAAACGGATCAGATCCGGCTGTACGCCTGCTTCAAGGAGTTCCTGCTCATTCATCTGGCGGTGTGTATGACTCGCCGGATGGAGCACGCAGCTTCTCGCATCAGCCACGTGAGTAACAATTGCGACCATTTTCAGCTTATCCATCATTTCCACCGCAGCTTCTCTGCCACCCTTTAACCCGAATGTCAGCACGCCGCAAGTTCCGTTCGGCATATATTTCTGTGCCAGATCATAGTACTTGTCTCCTGGAAGTGAAGGATAGCTTACCCATGCGACTTTCTCATGGTTCTTCAGATACTCGGCAACTTTCAGCGCATTCTCACAGTGACGGGGCATTCTCAGATGCAGCGTCTCAAGTCCGATATTCAAAAGGAATGCATTCTGCGGTGACTGGATGGAACCAAGATCACGCATCAGCTGTGCAGTTGCCTTTGTGATATATGCTCCTTTTCCGAATTTTTGTGTGTAAACAATCCCATGATATGTCTCATCCGGTGCAGTGAGGCCCGGGAATTTCTCAGCATTAGCTTCCCAGTCAAAATTACCGCTGTCTACGATAGCTCCGCCCACACATGCAGCATGTCCGTCCATATATTTTGTAGTTGAATGCGTAACAATATCCGCGCCCCATTCAAACGGACGGCAGTTGATCGGTGTGGCAAACGTATTGTCCACGATAAACGGTACCCCGTGTGCATGGGCAGCTTTAGCAAATTTTTCAAAATCAAGCACGACCAGCGCCGGGTTTGCGATCGATTCGCCGAATACGGCTTTCGTATTATCCTGGAATGCTGCTTCCAGTTCTTCTTCCGTGCAGTCCGGGTCCACAAACGTAGCGTCCACTCCCATCTTCCGGATCGTGTGCGCATAGAGGTTATATGTACCGCCGTAAAGTGCAGACGCACATACAATGTGGTCTCCTGCCTGAGCGATGTTCATGATGGCATAGAAGTTTGCCGCCTGACCGGAAGAAGTCAGCATAGCTGCCACGCCGCCCTCCAGGTCGCAGATCTTTGCAGCTACGGCATCATTGGTCGGGTTCTGGAGTCTCGTATAGAAATATCCGGATTCCTCCAGGTCAAACAGACGTCCCATCTGCTCACTGCTCGTATACCGGAATGTAGTGCTCTGATAGATCGGAAGCACTCTCGGTTCTCCGTTGCCCGGTTCATATCCTGACTGTATACACTTTGTCTCAATCCTGTAATCACTCATCTGTCTGTTTCCTCCTGTATTTTATGAATATAAATATTTCTTTTCGAGACTGCGCACCATGGTGACATACAGCTCTTTGCACTCTTCCTTCTTATCCTCCTCGATCAGACGGATACACGGACTCAGATATTCATCCCAGATTCCCTGGTAGATTTCATCTGCTCCATCCTCCCTGTCGATGCGTTTTACAATGGTCGGAGCAATATTATAATACTCTTCGACAATGTGACGTCCTTCCTCTGTTTCTGACAGATAACCGTCACGGTATGCCCTCAATGCAGCAAGCTCATAACAGTCGTCAGGTTTATGCATACTCCGGCACACTGCGGTTGTAATATAACAGAAAATTCCTTTCTTAAATCCGCCTTTGATACTCTCATAGGTAGAATGACCGATCTTATACTCCGGCATCTTTTCATTCCAGAGCTCTACCATACGCTCTGTCAGACCCTTTGCCTGGAGAGACGGGATTTCGCCCATAAGCGGAACAAAATATGATACCATATTCATCTTGTGGTCAAGGGCTTTTAAATCTCTCTTTCTTCTGGAACTGATCTGATCCAGTTCATGGCAGACATATTCCGGGATGCAGGCAGCGATACGTTCCGCCCCGTCATCCGTCCTGTCGCAGACGTCCGCCGCCTCCTGCAGCAGATCTGCATAGTTTGATCTGAGAGAATCCATATACTTTGCATAACTGGACTTGTGGAATTCATAATCCAAGGTCAGAATGTATAGTTTTCTGAGCTTCTCCAGCAGTCTGTCTGTATCCATATCGATCCCTCTATTCATTCCAGTTATGGTATACGTCCTGTACGTCGTCATCCTCTTCGAGAAGGTCCAGTGTCTTCTGGATATTCTTAATATCCTCCTCAGATGTAAGTTCCACGTATGTCTGCGGGATCATCGTCACCTCGGCCTGAGCCATTGCAATGCCTTCCTCTTCCAGCTTCAGGCGCACCTCACTGAACGTGTCAGGATCTGTAAGGATCTCGTAGCTCTCCTCATCCTCGTTGAAATCCTCCGCACCGGCATCCAGAGCAAGCATCATCAGCTCATCTGCGTCCATATCGCAGTCCTCCTTAGCAACGAAGATCTGTCCTTTCTCATCGAACATGAACGACACGCATCCGGGTGTTCCGACATTTCCACTCCCTTTTGTGAATGCGTTTCTCACATTTGATGCCGTTCTGTTCTTGTTGTCTGTCAGTGTCTTTACAATGATCGCGGTTCCGTTCGGACCGTAACCTTCATATGTAATATGCTCATAGTTGTCGCCGGAACCTTCACCGGCTGCTTTCTTGATGTTTCTCTCGATCGTATCATTCGGCATATTGTTGGATTTTGCCTTTGCGATCACATCGCGCAGTCTGCTGTTATTTGCCGGATCCGGGCCGCCGCCTTCTTTGACCGCTACTGCCAGCTCACGTCCGATCTTGGTAAAGATCTTACCTTTCGCTGCATCATTTTTCTCTTTCTTATGCTTAATATTGGCAAATTTTGAATGTCCTGACATAAATTCTCCTCTTTTCTTACTGGTATATAAATGCGTGTCTCGATTTTACGCACATTACGCTTTACAATTTTATCATTCTTTTCGTATTCTGTAAAGAAGTCTGTTTGAACCGTACTATGTAGTGAGTTCCAGACTGACCCTGATCGCCCGGTCCACTTTCTGCATCATGGTTCCGTCAATATGACACACATACTCCTTGAGTCTCTGCTTGTCGATGGTCCTGATCTGTTCCAGCAGGATCACCGAGTTCTTTACGATCTTATAATCTCTTGTACTTATTTCAATATGTGTCGGCAGTTTCGCCTTGTTCATCTTAGAGGTGATTGCTGCGCAAATGATCGTGGGGCTGTGTTTATTCCCCACATTATTCTGTATTACAAGGACCGGACGGATACCTCCCTGTTCCGAGCCCACTACCGGACTTAAGTCAGCGTAATAAATATCTCCTCTTCTGATCATCAATTTTTTCACACTCCGATTCACTTACTAAATGCATGTCGCATACTTCAGTATTCCCTTATTCATCGGATGTATTCAATGATCATGCGGTATTACAGACCTTGTAATGCCGGATTTTGTCACTCGGTTATCTTTCCGAAACGCTTGTAAACCCTCGGGATCCTCTTTCCGAGACAGCAGACGAATTCATAGTTAAACCTTCCGCTCAGCGCAGACAGATCTTCTACCGTTATATGCTCACTGCCGTCCTGTCCGACCAGAATAACCTGATCCATAAACTTTGTCTCCGGGATATCCGTCACATCGACCATGAACTGATCCATGCAGACCCTCCCCAGGATCCGTGCACGCTTTCCATGAATGAGCACATATCCCTTATTTGACAGTGATCTGGGATATCCGTCTCCATACCCCACCGGTATCGTCGCAACTTTCATTTTCTCAGGCGCAACAAATGTTCCCCCGTAACTGATCGGAGTTCCGGCTGCCACTTCCTTAACGTAAGTCACATGGCTGACCAGTCTCAGTGCCGGCTTCAGATCAACTGCTTCTTTCTTCACTTCATCAGAAGGATACATTCCGTAAGTCGAGATCCCCGCTCTCGCAAGGTCATGTCTCATATCCGGAAGATCGATGATCCCCGCACTGTTATCACAGTCAAAGTAGCGGATTGACACACCTCGCCTCTCAATCTGCTCTTTCATCCACATAAATCGTTCATGCTGCGTCATGGTATAGCTCTTATCTGTTTCGTCGGCTTTTGCGAAATGGGTAAACATTCCCTCAAGCCGGACATTTGGCAGATGGCTGATCCGCTCTATGATGTCTGCGCTTTCTTCGCACACCGGGAAACCGATCCTTCCCATTCCGGTATCAATCTTAATGTGCAAATTCGCCGTCTTTCCAAGCCTGACAGCTGTCTCTGAAATGGCACCTGCCATCTCTTCCGTGTATACGGCCGGGCGAATATCATAGTAAAGCATATCTTCGTACTGATCCGGGAATACGCATCCGAGCACGAGTACCGGTTTCTTTATCCCATGTTCTCGAAGCTCCACTGCTTCTTCCAGACATGCCACTGCATACCCCCATACATAAGAAAACTCTTCAAACATCTCCGCTATGGGAACAGCGCCGTGTCCGTATCCGTCTGTCTTGACAACAGCGATCAGTTTCGCATCGCCTCCAATCCGCTTTCTCATCTGTTCCATATTATACGCGATGGCGTCGAGATCGATCTCGGCACACACACGATTATGCTGTTTCATTTTTGTATCTCTCCTATAAATCTTATTCTTTTTTCTCCATACATTTTTCAATCCCGGCGATCAGATCACGTGCAAGGACACTGTAACTGCCCTTTGCCTCTTTTGCCTCATCTCCGCCGCATGCATGGAGATACACACCGAGCGCAGCGCTCTCATTTGCCTGCATCCCCTGAGCCACAAGCCCTGTGATCACTCCGGCAAGGACATCCCCGGCTCCTGCTTTCGCCATCGCGCTGTTGCCGGCGAGATTAAAGAACGGATGCCTTCCCCTTTCTTTTACAAATGTCCTGCTGTCTTTTAAGACACATACTGCCGGATATTTCTCTGTGAATCCTCTGAGGATCTCCAGACGTCTGTCTGTGAGTTCGTTGACGGAATATCCTGTCAGGCGGGACATTTCTTTCATATGAGGGGTAAGGATGACCGGAGTATGCATCTTCTCCAGCAGATCCGTCTCCCTGGCAAGCAGGTTAAGTCCGTCCGCATCGATAATGCATGGAACGCTGACTTTATTCAAAGTACTTCTGAGTATCCGTTCCGAAGTTTCTCCTGTGCCGAGTCCGCATCCGATGCAGACCACATCAGCCCAGTCCAGAAGGCGGGCAAGCTCATCTTCATCATATCCCTGATAGCAGGAAATAATCGCCTCCGGCAGAAGCTGCTGCAGGACAGCCCTGTTCTCTTCTGCCGTGTAGATCTGCACCAGGCCGGCGCCCACTGCATATGCAGCCCTCGCAGAAAGATAGGCGGCGCCCGCCATCCCGCTGCTCCCTGTGATCATGAGGACTTTGCCATAGCTTCCTTTGTGCGAATCCGCCTTTCTCTCAGGTAAAAGTTCCGGGATATCACGGCGGTCGTATGTGATGCACACATCTTCATCTGAAGTGAAAAACTCCGGATCAATGCCGATCGGGACCGCCACAGTCTCTCCTGCATAATTTTTACCGGGATACATCTCGCATCCCGCTTTCACACATGCCATTGCAACTGTGAGATCCGCATGGAATGCAATTCCAAGTATCTTCCCTGTCGCAGAGCTGACGCCGGATGGGATATCAACCGCGACCTTGCAGCAGTCCTGCTCATTCATCCATGCAATAATATCTGCATACCTGCCGCTGATCTCACGGCTTAACCCGACGCCAAACACAGCGTCTATTATAACAGTATATTCCTCTTCAGGGATTTCAGTGATAATGCCGATCCCGAGATTCCCGGCAATCTTTTTTTGTATTCTGCACTCTTCACTCAGCGAATCTTCCCGTCCCGCAAAAAGGATACGGGCATTCCTTCCCTCTTCTGTCAGAAGCCTTGCTATGGCAAAGCCGTCTCCTCCGTTATTGCCGCTGCCGCATACGACCAGCGCCCGGGATGTGTCTATGCCGTGCATATGCATCATCTCTACAGTTTTCAGTGCAGCCCGTTCCATAAGCACGAGGGAAGGGATTCCTGTCACTTTGATCGTAAAACTGTCTGCCTGGCTCATCTGTGTTCCATTCGGAAGATATCTCATATATGATCACCGGTCCTTTTTATCTTGTTCTTCCAATCGGACAGGGAAGATTCTCTTCCCCTATCCGAAGCGATACCCCGCAGCGAACTGCGGGGTCTGAGTATTATCCGTTTCTTATTTTTTATGCACTTCTTTGCGCTGATTGATATTGTAAGAGAGCTGCATCAGACTGTCAGAGAGATGAACGCTCTCAACTACTACATCTTTGGGCAGCGTCAGATCTGTATGTGCAAAATTCCAGATTGCCTTTATCCCGTTCTCTACCAGGATATCAGCTACTTCGACCGCTTTTGATTTTGGGATCGTAAGAGCTGCAATCTCAATTTCATTATCAGCAAGAAAATCAACCAGTTCATCCATCATACGGACCTGCACTCCCCTGATCGACACCCCCTCCAGCCTGGGATTTACATCAAAAAGACTCTTTAAGATAAATCCGCTTCTCTCAAAAGATGCATAATTTGCAAGTGCCTGTCCGAGATTTCCCGCTCCTATGATAATAAAATTATGTGTCTTGTCGAGTCCTAAGATCTTACCGATCTCGGTATACAGGTATTTTACATTATACCCGTATCCCTGCTGTCCGAACCCTCCGAAATTATTGAGATCCTGACGGATCTGCGACGCAGTCACCTGCATCTTTTTACTCAGATCGTTTGATGAGATCCTCTCCACTCCCTCTTCCAGAAGATCTCCCAGATACCTGTGATATCTCGGCAGCCGTGAGATAACGGCGCGGGATATTTTTCTATGCTCCAAATTTACCACCTTCCATCGCATGACAATCCTCCAGTCACAATCTTCAGCCTGCTACGGATGGATTTGCTCTTTTATGCGCTCCATTTTATATACTGTTTTATTATATAGAATAGTTAATCTTCTGTCAATTTTTACTTTATTTTTCAGCCGTTTCAGTTATAATGGATATCTGAGAGGAGGAGTACCAAAATGATACTCGCATGTCATAATATTGAAAAATCTTTCGGCGACCGTGTGATCGTCCATGAGGGTTCTTTTCATATAGAAGAAAGAGAAAAAGCTGCCCTGGTCGGCATCAACGGCGCCGGTAAATCTACTATATTAAAAATGATCATGAATGAGGAGCCGCTTGACGGCGGGGATATCATTCTCGCTAAAGGGAAAACGATCGGTTATCTCGCCCAGCACCAGAACATGGTTCCGGACGGTACGATCTACGAGGAAGTGCGTTCTGCAAAGGCGGATATTATCGAAATGGAACATCGGATCCGCTCGATTGAGCTGGAGTTAAAATCTCTTTCCGGAGAGGAATTAGAAAGCCGTCTCGATACATACAACCGTCTGCAGTCCGAATTTGAGGCCCGTAACGGCTATGCCTGCGAAAGTGAGATCGTCGGTGTTCTCAAAGGTCTTGGTTTTGCAGAGGAGGATTTCAGTAAAAAGACTGATACCCTTTCCGGAGGTCAGAAGACGCGCGTAGCGCTGGGAAAACTGCTGCTCACCAATCCGGATATCCTGCTCCTGGACGAGCCTACCAACCATCTGGATCTGAATTCCATTGCATGGCTGGAAACTTATCTGATCAACTATCCCGGAGCTGTTTTTATCGTATCCCACGACCGCTATTTCCTGAACCGTGTAGTAACCAAAGTCGTAGAGATTGAAAATGGCGAAATCCGGATGTATATGGGTAATTACAAAGCTTACTCGGAAAAGAAACAGCAGCTCCGCGACGCCCGCCTCAAAGAATATTACAACCAGCAGAGAGAGATCAAACATCAGCAGGCTGTCATCGACAAACTGAAATCCTTCAACCGTGAGAAATCCATCCGCCGTGCGGAAAGCCGTGAGAAAATGCTAGAAAAGATCAAACCGGTGGAAAAACCGGTGGAAGTCAATACAGAGATGCATTTCACTCTTGAACCGTCCTGTGTCAGCGGGAATGATGTTCTGACTGTAGAGCACCTTTCCAAACAGTTTGATGCCCAGATACTTTTTCATGATGTCAATTTCGAGATCAAACGAGGAGAACATGTTGCAGTGATCGGAGATAACGGGACCGGCAAGACAACGCTCCTGAAGATATTAAACCAGGTACAGACTGCCGACACCGGTTCCTTTACACTCGGGGCAAAAGTCCAGATCGGGTATTACGACCAGGAGCATCATGTGCTCCATGACGAAAAAACAATATTCGATGAGATTTCCGATGCTTATCCGTCACTGAATAACACACAGATCCGGAATACACTGGCTGCTTTTCAGTTTACTGGAGATGAAGTATTCAAAGAGATCCGCTCTCTGAGCGGCGGGGAAAAAGGACGTGTATCCCTTGCCAAGCTCATGCTTTCCGAAGCAAACTTTCTGATCCTGGATGAGCCCACCAACCATCTGGACATTGCGTCAAAAGAGATATTGGAGGAGGCTCTCAACAATTACAGCGGAACCGTGCTTTATGTTTCTCATGACAGATATTTCATCAACAGCACAGCCTCGAGAATCCTTGAACTGGTCAATCAGACTTTTGTAAACTATATCGGAAATTACGATTATTACCTTGAGAAAAAAGAAGAACTCACCCGCGCTTACACAGCCGGCAGTTCTCCTGCTCCTTCTACAGCCGGTGGAACCCCTACCGCTTCCGCGTCTGCATCTTTGCAGAACTCCGATAGCGCCGCCCCGGGTTCCAAGCTCAGCTGGCAGGAACAGAAAGAGCAGCAGGCAAAAGAACGCAAACGTAAAAATGATCTTAAGAAGACCGAGGAAGAGATCAGCCGCCTGGAAGACCGGAATGCACAGATAGATCATGAAATGACGCTTGAGGAAGTCTACTCCAATTCCGTCAAATGCCAGGAACTTGCAGAAGAACACACGGCGAATGAGAAAAGGCTGGAGGAGCTTTACGAAATGTGGGAGATGCTGGCTGAGTAAAATTCGTGTTTGTCGATGAGGTACTTCGCGATAAAACATGAAACATCCGAAAATCAATCGGACACAATATGTTGATCCACGTTATCGGGACGGGCGGGGATAGGATGCTTCCGGTTCCGGTTACAGGGCATAAGAGATAGTAATAAGCCCGTGATACGGCTAAAAGCAATCCGGGAAAGGAAGAACTCACTTCGTTCAGACAACATCCTTTCCCGGATTAACGCCGCACCACGGGCTTTAACTATCTCTAAT
>DWWO01000082.1 GCA_019119675.1 Candidatus Mediterraneibacter faecipullorum
GCATAAGCGTCCATACGTCCGCTGGTCGTCGGGCCGGCGCTTCCGATAACATGTCCCGGTTTCGCCGGAGTCGGTCCCACATAGTAGATCGTTGCGTCAGTCGGATCAAAGGGGATCTTCTCTCCCTTTGCCAGCGCCTCGCACATTCTCTTGTGTCCGGCGTCTCGTGATGTATAGATCGTTCCTGTCAGGAGCACCTGATCTCCTGCGTGAAGAGTCTTAGCAAGTTCCTCTGTGAGTGGTAATGTAATCTTTCTTGCCATTTATATCACCTCCGATTTGTGGCGTGTCACATGACAGTTGATATTGACCGCGCAGGGCATTCCTGCGATATGTGTCGGCATAGTCTCAATATTGAGTCCGATCGCCGTCGTCTTTCCGCCGAATCCCTGAGGTCCGATGCCCAGTTCATTGATCTTCTCCAGCATCTCTTTCTCAAGATCTGCATAGAACGGATCCGGATTCGAAGAATCGAGCGGTCTCATGAGCGCTTTCTTTGCCAGAAGCGCAC
Source organism: Candidatus Mediterraneibacter faecipullorum (assembly GCA_019119675.1). Taxonomy (GTDB): domain Bacteria; phylum Bacillota; class Clostridia; order Lachnospirales; family Lachnospiraceae; genus Mediterraneibacter; species Mediterraneibacter faecipullorum. The sequence continues at coordinate 512 of DWWO01000082.1, forward strand.
ACTTGTCAAATGTTCCGCCGATGCCGACGCCCACTACCATAGGCGGACACGGGTTCGGGCCTGCCGTCTCTACAGCCTCGATGATGAAATCTTTGATTCCCTGAAGACCTGCTGACGGTTTGAACATACGGATCTGGCTCATGTTCTCGCTTCCGAATCCTTTCGGTCCTACCGTAACCTTAATATTCTCGCCAGGCACGATCTCCGTATAGAGCATAGCCGGTGTGTTATCGCCGGTATTACCGCGGCGCACCGGATCTTTTACAACAGATTTTCTCAGATATCCGTTTGTATATCCGCGGCGCACACCCTCGTCAACAGCCTCTCTTAAATCGCCGCCGACAAGATGTACGTCCTGACCGATCTCAAGGAACACACAAGCCATACCGGTATCCTGGCAGATCGGTACATTCTCGCTGTCCGCGATCTCGAAGTTCTCGATGATGTTGTCCAGGACGCCCTGTGCGATCTCGCCGTCCTCGCAGGCGCGGCAGTCGCGGATGGCACATTTTACGTCTCCCGGGAGATGGTTGTTGGCATCGATGCAGAGTCTCTCAATTACATCGGTGAGTGTACTTACATTGATTTCACGCATGGAAGTCAACTCCTTTCCTGTTTATAAAATTGATACTTTTCAGGCTGTCCGATCGGACAGCCTTGTGCTTATTATTATATTTTCCGTTCGGCTCGCGCCATGTATGGCCGAACGGGCAGATTCTTTCCTGCTTCCGTTCGGCTCGCGCCATTCGCAAAGCCGCACCTCCCGGTGCTTACTGCGGCTGCGCCGCTTCTTTGCTCATTCGCAGGCGCTCTGCTCATACATGGATTTGCTCGCAAAACCATGCGAGCATGGTTTCTGCTCCCATCCCATGTATGGCCGAACTGTTATAAGAAGATCCCGATAAACTGGCAGGCCAGCACGACGAACACGAGCGCTACCGGATATGTAGCCGCATAAGCTGATGCCACATCGTCCGTTCCAGTCACACGGATCAGTGTTCCCAGCGCCGGTGTACTTGTCATACCTCCGCAGATAGATCCGAGCGTATTGAACAGGCTCAGCTTCATCAGCTTTGTTGCCACAAAGTAGCCGACGATCATCGGGATCAGTGTGATCAGTGCACCGTACACGAACAGGATCAGTCCGTGTTCTTTAAGGATTTCAATGAATCCCGATCCGGCCTCCACACCTGCTCCGATCAGGAAGAGCGCAAGACCAAATTCTCTTAAGCACTCAAGCACAGATTTTTCTACATGGAAGCTGATCTTTCCGGCATGACCGAAATGACCGAGGATCAGACCGGCGATCAGCGGGCCGCCTGACGTTCCTAAAGAGAACTGCGCTCCGCCCGGAAGCGGGATCACGATCTTCGCCAGAACGATACCGAGGGCGATCGCCAGCGCATACGGGAAGAATCCCATCGGATCTACGTGGAACAGTTTATCTTTTTTCGCTATATCTCCTACATTCTGGGCAGCTTCGAACTGCGCGCGCTCCGCATCCATATCTGTATGCAGGATCTTCGGCATCAGCTGCACGAAGAGCACCACTCCCACTACGCCGAACGGGTAGGCAATACCGTATCCGATGGAGGCGTTGGCAGAGCCTGTGGCATCAAGCGCCGCCGCAAGTCCCGGCGTACTCGTCAGAGCACCGGACATCATACCGACCGTAATATCAGTCGGAACTCCTGCGATCGTAATGATACCTGAAGTAACAAGCGCTCCGATCGCAATGATGATAAATCCGAGCAGGATATAAGATTTCGCGTTGATCTTAAAGTTACGGAAGAACTTCGGTCCGGCGATAAAGCCGACGGACGTAACGAAGCAGATAAGTCCCAGATCCTGAAACATTCCCAGGCCCTCGACCAGAGCTTCATCATGCCCGAGGAAATGACCGAATACCAGGGCGACAAGCAGTACGCCTGCCGTCCCCAGCTCAACCCCTTTGATCGTGATGCTTCCCACAAGATAGCCGATGAAGGCTACGAGGAATAAGACCATCAGGGTCTCTCCCATTACACTTTCCTGAAACCAGTTAACTAAAAACATTCTCTTCTCCTTCTCCTATCTCTCATGCCTTGCGTATTTCGGAAGAAGAAGCGGAGATACGTCTCCTGTGTCAATTCCGGCCTCTTTCAACTCTTCTGCATATGTCTGGATATGATCCATGTTCATATTGCCAAGCTCTACATTCTTAGCCTTAGCTGCAGCAGCTTTTCCTGCGTTGCGTCCGAATACGATGATATCCAGAAGCGAGTTGCCCATCAGACGGTTTCTTCCGTGGATACCGCCGACAGCCTCTCCTGCTACAAGCAGGTTGTCAATTACTTTTGTGAATCCGTCTCCGCCGATCTCAAGTCCGCCGTTCTGATAGTGCAGTGTCGGATATACAAGGATCGGAAGTTTTCTCATATCGATGTCGTATTTCATGTACATACGGAGCATCGCCGGGATCCGTTTCTCGATCGTTCCCGGTCCGCCGATCTCCTCGATCATCGGTGTATCGAGCCATACGCCGCTTCCGAGCGGTGTATTCACGCCTTTGCCGCGTGCCGTACACTCGCGGATAATGCCGGATGCAGCCACGTCACGTGTCTCAAGCGGATGCATGAACGCCTCACCGTCCACATTGACAAGCTGTGCTCCTACAGAACGTACCTTCTCTGTCACAAGAGCACCGAAGATCTGTGACGGATAAGCAACGCCTGTCGGATGATACTGGATCGTATCCTGATACAGAAGCGGAGCTCCCATACGGTATCCGAGGATCAGACCGTCCGCTGTGGCACCGTAGTGGTTTGACGTCGGGAATCCCTGATAGTGCATACGTCCCGCACCGCCTGTAGCGATGATGACTGTCTTTGCCTTTGCTACAAGGTAATCTTCTGTCTCCAGATTCTGGAGAACTGCTCCTGCCACCTGTCCTCTGTCATCCCTGATCAGTTCTACTGCTACAGTGAACTCTGCAACCGGGATCTGGCGGTTTAACACTTCGTCGCGGAGTGTACGCATGATCTCTGCTCCGGAGTAGTCCTTGCAGGCGTGCATTCTCTTTCTGGATGTTCCGCCGCCGTGTGTAGTGATCATACGGCCCGTCTCATCTTTATCGAACATAACGCCCAGCTCATTCAGCCATTTAATAGCGTCCGGAGCTTCCATAACAAGACGTCTTAAGAGTTCCGGTCTCGCGGCAAAGTGTCCGCCTCCGAATGCATCCAGATAATGCTGTACCGGAGAATCATTCTCTTTGTCGGCAGCCTGGATACCGCCCTCTGCCATCATCGTGTTGGCATCACCGATACGGAGTTTTGTCACGATCATGACATTAGCTCCCGCCTCGTTTGCCTCGATCGCTGCAGACGCGCCTGCGCCGCCGCCTCCGATAACGAGCACGTCAACATCGTAGTCTACTTTGTTAATATCAACTTTCTCAGCAAGAAGGCGGCTGTTAGAATGGAGCAGATGCACCAGCTCTTTCGGTGCTTTCTGTCCCTTGTTCGGTCCTACCTTGATCTCTGCAAATGCCTCTTCCCTGTAATCAGGATGGAATTCCTTAAGGAGAGCATCTTTCTCATCCGCCGTCATTCGTCTCGGCTCTACACCCAGACGCTGTGCTCTGGTGGCCTCCACTTTCTTTACGGATTCCATCATTTCCGGTGTAAACATGATCTTCCCTCCTTATTTCTCGATCTCTCTGTTGTTGTAAAGTTCCTGCATCTCTTCGATCGGCTTCTGCATGATCTGCTCGATCAGCTGATCATAGTCGCCGTGATGGATCTCTTCCACACGCTCTGTCAGGTGCTTGGATTCCGGTGCAATGTATTTTCCTGTAAGTCTTCTTGCAAGGACTCCTACCATCGGGTGGGAAATCTCTGCCGGACATCTTACGGAACAGCATCCGCATCCGATACAGTCGAACGACTCTTCCGCACATTTCTCGAACTCGCCGCGCTGTGCGTATGCAATATACTGCATAACGTTAAGGTCCTGAGTGCAGGCCTTTGTGCAGGCGTTACAGCCGATGCAGCTGTAGATTTCCGGATAGAGATCCATCATGATCCTCTGCTCCGGTTTGATGTCTTCAATGTCATATGTTCTCTTGTCTGTCGGGAAGAACGGAACAGTTGCCACATACATGCCCTCTTCTACCTGTGTCTGACAGGCAAGGCAGGTCTTCAGCTCGTTTTTGCCCTTGATCCTGTAGATCGTAGCACAGGCGCCGCAGAAGCCGTGACGGCAGCCGCATCCTCTTTTCAGTGTATAACCAGCATATTCCATAGCTGTCATGATCGTCAGGTCAGCCGGCACACTGTATTTCTTACCGAAAAAATATACATTTACCATATTTTCCATGATATTTCTTCCTTTCCCTAGTATTCATTCGGCATCTCATCGATTTCATCGCACCGAAATACCGGACCGTCTTTACATACATATTTTGAACCGATGTTACATCTTCCGCATTTTCCGATTCCGCATTTCATGCGAAGCTCCAATGTCGTATAGACCTGTTCTCTGGAGAAGCCGAGTTCCTCAAGACCGGCCAGTGTGAACTTGATCATGATCGGTGGTCCGCAGATCAGAGCCGTCTTGTTTACGTCGAATCCCAGTTCTTTCACATAATTCGGCACAAATCCCACATGGCCGTCCCAGCCTTCCTGCTCGCGGTCAATGGTCAGGTGAACGTGGACATCCGGAGCGTTCATCCATACTTCCTGGATTTCTTTTAACTGAACCAGGTCGTCAGCGGAACGTGATCCGTAAACGATATCCACTGTACCGTAGTCGTCACGGTTGTCCAGCACGTAATTGATAACAGAACGAAGCGGTGCAAGTCCGATACCTCCGGCGATGAACAGCAGGTCTTTTCCTTTGAGTTTATCCTCTACCGGGAAATGATTGCCGTACGGTCCTCTGACCGTGATCTCGTCGCCCACCTCAAGGCTGTGGAGATAATCTGTGAGCACTCCGCACTTCTTGATGCTGAATTCCTGATATTCTTTGTTCGTCGGCGAAGAAGTAATCGAAAACATACCTTCGCTGATTCCCGGAGCGCAGAGCATCGCGCACTGTCCCGGCATATGCTCAAAGAGCTTTCCGCCCTCCGGAGCATTGACGCGGAATGTCTTAACATCCGGCGTCTCCTCGCGGATGTCGGTGATCACGCCTACTTTCGGGATCAGGGTATCCAGTGTATAGTTCTTGTGACATGTACATTCACTCATTACTTTTCACCTCCCTGTTTTGCAAATGCCTTGATAACTTTTACGATATTTAAGGATTCCGGACATTTCTCCACGCATCTTCCGCATCCTACACAGGAATACATCCCATCGTTGTTTGCCGGGAAGTATACCAGTTTGTGCATGAATCTCTGGCGGAATCTCTCTTTCTGTGATTTACGGTTATTGCCATGCGCCATCATCGTGAAATCCGAGTACATACAGGAATCCCAGCAGCGGTATCTCTGCACGCCGTTCTTTCCTGCATCGTAATCTTTGATGTCATAGCACTGGCAGGTCGGGCAGACAAATGTACAGGTTCCGCACGCAAGACACGGTTTGTACAGTTCATCCCAGAGCGGATCCTCGAATTTTTCCATGAGGACATCTCCGTTCCATCCCTCAAGAGAGAGATGTGTATACGGAAGCTGCCCGATGATATTATGGATCGCCTCTTTCTCTTTTTCGACAGTCTCATCTGCAGCAGCATCCTCTGTGAGAAGGTCAGCAACTGCCTTCGTGAGCGCCTCGCCCTTTTCTGTAAGCGGTTTCCAGTACAGATCTTCTCCGATCATCCATGTGGCAACATCTGCAGCCGGATCAGCCGCATCAATGCCGAACACCTTGCAGAAGCAGGTTTCCTCCGGCTCGTGGCATGCCAGGGCAACGATCGTGCCGTGGTCTCTTCTTGCCGCATAGAATGTATCCAGCGGATCTACGAGGAATACCTTATCCAGCACTTCCACGCCTCTCACATCGCAGGCTCTCATGCCGAATACGACGAAATCCTGCTCTTTTAACGCCTCGGGCTCTACTGTGATCTTCTTGCCGTCCTTTACGCAGGTATAGAGCGTCTCGCTCTGCGGGAAGAAGGCGTCTTTCGGAGATTTTACTGTCTTTAACGTATCGATATCGACTTCGGCTTCCTCCGTCCATGCGGCGAAGTTTACCTGTCCTTCGTTTCTTACCGGAAGATATAATTCCTGTTCTGCGGCAATTTTCTGAAATAATGCCGTCAGATTTTCTTTCGCTATCTTATACATACATTATCCCCTTTCTGCCACAATTCCCGGCTCTGCGTCGTCAAACTCATAGTTGGTGAGCGGAGTTCTCGGCTCCAGATCAGCACCTGCCTGATACTCTCCGTAGAGCTCGTTGATATCTTTGATAAATTTGCGGTTGAACAGATGCAGTCTGATTCCCTGAGGACAGACTCTGCTGCACTCGCCGCAGTCCGTACATCTTCCTGCAACGTGGAAAGCACGGATGATATGGAACATCTTTTCCTCGAAGGAATCAACGTTTGCCTTCTGCGCGCTGTCGAACTTGTTGCTGTCGAACACACACTTGCGGCAGGAGCATGCCGGGCATACGTTACGGCAGGCATTACAGCGGATACATTTGCTCAGTTCCTTCTGGAAGAAAGCGAATTTCTCCTCCGGGCTCATAGCCTCTATTCTTTCTACTTCTGCAAATCTGTCTGCGTCTTTTGTCTCTTTGGACTCGCCGATGATCTCGTCAAATACCATGTGGTCTTTACCCTTGCACACATGGCATCTCTCAAGCATAGCGTCCGTGTACGCACAGCTCTTCGCTCCATAGATCGTATCGATCGTAAGCGTCTCTGCCTCGTCTTCGATCTCTGCACCAGAGATACTCTTGATACCTTTGATGCCCATAGCTTTGATCTTCTCAATGTCAAGCTTTCCTTTGCATCCTACACCGATGATATACGCTTTATCTCTGTCCACACGGTGCTCTTTCATCAGCTCCTGGAAGCTGTATGTATCACATGGTTTTAAGCATACAAGCGTCTTACCTTCCAGTTTGGAAGCTTCGATCATATATTTGCTTAAGTTTGCTCCGCAGAATCCGTTGTACACGAAATCAGCAAAGTCTTCTTCTTTCTCAAAGTAAGCCGGTTCCGGATTGTAAGGCAGGTCCC
>DWWO01000083.1 GCA_019119675.1 Candidatus Mediterraneibacter faecipullorum
GGTGTTGCAGACCCACGCCTTACCACTTGGCTACTGCGCCATATATTATTATTTTATTTCTGCACTCAAAAAATTATACCAGAGTACATCCTATTCGTCAAGCAAAAAGCCGGCATTTCGATCATGCCGGCTCCTTTTCTGCTTATTTTTTGTCAGTCTCTCTCCTCACTCCACTCCAGGATATCTCCGCTATTCGCATCGATTTCAAAATCATACTCTACTCTCTCGTAGATGATATCCCCTTCGTATTTATATCTTCCGTCGTCGTGATCCAGTTCAATCCTGATATCATTCTCTGTTGCCCCTGATACTTTTGCCAGAGCGATATCGATTGCTTCCTCCCGGCTAACCGCCACATCCGCATTACTTCCTCTGCTTCTGTCATCATCGTCATAGCCGTCGTCGTCCCGCCGTTCCACATCAGAGCTAACAATCTGTCCGTCAGATGCGAGAACCTCGTAATCATATTCTGTCTGATCCACATCGAACCTTACGTCGTAAACAACTCTTCCGTCATCCCTGTCCATGGATACCCGGACCCGTGAAGCATCTGCTTCGCTGATGCCCGCCGCCTCAAGCGCTGCCTGAAGGGCTGCATCCTCTCCGATGTCCTGAGTGCCTGAATTGCTGCCAGTCTGATCAGCCGTTCCGGCTGCGTTCTGGTCATCATGGTCATCACTCTGCGCACTGTCTGCTGCGGCACTGTTCCGGCTTTCAGCTGTGTTTGCTGTTGCACTGTTCATCTGTGCTGTCCCTCTGTTTCCGCATCCTGTAAATACTCCCGCTGCCATTACTGCAATAATTGCTGCTACTGTTAATCTCTTCATTTTTCTTTCTCCCTTCAAAAGTGGTTTATTTATTTTTTGTTGTATTTGTTTTGTTGATACCACTATAAATGAGAAAGATTAAAGTAAGATTAAAGTATCTCATTTTTTTTATTTTTTTTCAGGGCTATTTTCTCCCGCCGGAAAACGGAACGAAAATACGCTTCCTTCCCCTTCCGTACTCTCCACAGACACGCTGCCGCCATGAGCCTCCGCGATCCATTTCACCATAGAAAGGCCGAGCCCCGCATGGCTTTCTTCTGTCCTTGAATCATCCGCCTGATAAAATCTCTCCCATATATGGGCCAGGGCGTCCGCGGGAATTCCTTTTCCGTGATCCCGCACGCTTCCTGTGATCTCATCCCCGTTTTTCCCAAGAATCACTTCAATCTTCCCGTTTCTGTCGCTGTAACGCAGGGCATTGGAGAGGAGGTTCACGAGCATCCTTATATAAAATGTCTCGTCAACTTCCATCCATATATCCGGAGTGATCTCTGTCTCCACCTGTATCCCTCTTCCGTCTGCATCGGCCAGTATCTGCTGTTCTTCTGCAATCATCTCTGTAAGCTCGCTCACATTTACCCGTTCTTTATGGAGAGGCTGCCGGCCCTGATCTGCTCTCGACAGGAAGAGAAGCTGCGAGATCATATCAGCCATCCCCTTCGCTTTCCGCTGAATAAGAACAAGCTGGCTGCGCTGTTCTTCCGTAAACGCGTTTTCCTCTGCCAGCATCGCATCACACTGGGCGAGGATCACGCTCACCGGTGTCCTAAGTTCATGGGAAGCATCTGATGTAAACTGCTGCTCCCTCCGGAATACCGACTCAAGTTCTCCAAGCATTTCATCAAATGTTTTTCCAAGGACATAGATCTCATCACGGTCTTTTCCTTTGTCATTGCCTTCATCTGCAAAACCAATGCGGCGCGAGAGGTCGGCGTCCGCCCGTATCTGCCGGACGGTATCCGTGATCTGCCGCACAGGAGCCAGCGTCCGCCTTGTAAAGCGATAACCGATGACGGCAGTCGCCAGTACCATCAAAGGAAGTATAATAAGCGCGAACCGCACAGTGACCGTAAAGCTTTCTTCAGCATCGGTGATCGAAGTGATCCCCCTGACATAGACCGTCCGTTCCTCGGACAGGCGGTATGACATATCATACACATACCATTCCCGGTTCCCGTCCTGTATCGTCCGGATCTCGCCGTCAGCCAGTTCCGGCTGCTGACTGAATCCATGAGGCACTCTGCCGTACAGGAAATACATGTCGCTGTCATATAGCGACAAATATACATCCCGGGCCACCGAATAGAAGTCCGAGTCGATCCGGATCTCGCCGTTTCTGAGCGCAATATACTCCACGCTCTCCTGCACCCTGTTCTCCAGCTTCGACTGTGTAGACGACAGAACCTCACGATTACTCAGCGAAAAAAGGATCGCCAGTGACGCGCATGTCAGAAGCGCCATAAAAAACGTATATAATAGTGTAAGTTTTAATTTCAGTGAAATCTTTTTCATAATCCTGTACTGCTGCCCTCTGTCACGATTCCGCCCGGAGTACATATCCCGCGCCGCGCACGGTATGGATCAGTTTCTGTTCATGCCCTTCATCAATCTTCTTGCGAAGATAACGGATATAGACATCGATCACATTCGATCCGCCCGCATAGTCAAAGTTCCACAGATGCTGCTCAAGCCGGTCTCTGGAGAGCACGATTCCTTCATTCTGCACCATATACCGGAGCAGGGCAAATTCTTTGCCGGACAGTTTAATATCTTTACCGCCCCGCCTTACCTGCTGCGTATCCATATGGACCTCAAGGTCAGCTACTTTATAGCAGGTCTTCGGAGTCTCCGCCGGCTTTCGCAGGAGCACCCGTATCCGCGCCAGCAGCTCCTCGAACGCAAACGGCTTCACCAGATAGTCATTTGCCCCGGCGTCAAGTCCCGCCACCCGGTCTTCAATACTGTCTTTCGCCGTCAGCAGTATCACCGGCGTACTGTCGTTTCTCCGTCTCATTTTCTTCAATACGCTCAGTCCGTCAAGCACCGGCATCATGATATCCAGCACCACCGCGTCATACTCAGCGCTCTCCAGATACTCCAGCGCCTCCTGCCCGTCAAAACAGGAATCCACACTGTAATGTTCTGACTTCAGACGGTTCGTTATGATCTGATTCAGATCCTTTTCATCCTCTGCTATCAATATCCTCATATGATCAGCTCCTTTATAGTTTCCAGTATACGCAAGCCGTCAGGGATTGTAAAGTAACAGTTCGGCTTTATCTTGACAAGGCCGAAGGCAGATTATATTCTGAAAATACGAGTTAATATTTCACACAAAGGAGCATTTTATCACCATGGATCATACAGTTTCAAAAGATCTTGCACAATTTCTGGAAGGCAGCCCGTCCTGCTTCCATGCAATAGAAAATATGAAAAATATCCTGTCGGAGGAACATTTTGAACAGCTGCAGGAAAACCGGAAATGGCACGTACAGCCCGGCGGCAGATATTTCGTCACCCGCAACAGCTCGTCCCTCATCGCATTTACCGTACCTGAACACGGATTTAAAGGGATGCGCATCATAGCAAGCCACGGAGATTCTCCGACTTTCAAGATAAAAGAGAACCCCGAACTTGAAACAGACAGTCACTATATCCGTCTCAATGTTGAACGTTACGGCGGCATGCTCTGCGCTCCCTGGTTTGACCGCCCACTCTCCGTGGCAGGACGCGTGATCGTCAAGGATCCGGATTCCGGAACTTTCGTATCCAGACTGGTGAACATAGACCGTGACCTTGTACTGATCCCGAATCTCGCCATCCACATGAACCGTGAGGCAAACAACGGTTACAAGTACAACGCACAGAAAGATATGCTGCCCCTGTACGGCGACCTGACGGCCAAGGGTACTTTTATGAAGACCGCCGCCGAAGCGGCCGGCGTAAGTGAAGAGGATATTCTGGGCCATGACCTCTTCCTCTATAATAGAGAAAAAGCAAGCATCTGGGGTGCTTCCGAAGAGTTTATCTCCTGCGGCAGACTGGATGACCTGCAGTGCGCATTTGCCTCGCTGAAAGGATTCCTCGCAGGAGACAGGCAGGAATATATGGCGATACACTGTGTCCTTGACAACGAAGAAGTGGGGAGCGGCACAAAGCAGGGCGCCGCTTCCACATTCCTCTACGATACATTAACGCGGATCCATGACTGCCTCGGCTTCACCCGCGAAGGCTACCTGATCCATCTTGCTGACAGCCTGATGATCTCCGCGGACAATGCCCATGCCGTCCACCCGAACCACACAGAAAAGGCCGATCCGTCAAACCGCCCTTACTTAAACAGAGGCATCGTTATCAAATTTAACGCGAATCAGAAGTATTGCACAGACGGGGTGTCTGCCGCCATGTTCCGCGATATCTGCAAAACAGCGGACGTGCCGGTCCAGACCTTTGTCAACCGCTCCGATATGGCGGGCGGCTCCACACTGGGAAATATATCGAACACTCAGGTCGCGCTGAACACTGTGGATATCGGTCTTCCGCAGCTCGCCATGCACTCGCCCTATGAGACAGCCGGAGTGAAAGATACGGAATATCTGATCCGGGCGGCGAGGGAATTCTTCCGGTAATGACAGGGTGATTTTCCAATCTAATAAGGCAGGTAATCCTGCGGACTGCCTGCCATCACTTTATTTGCTGCCTTTTAATATTCTTCCGCAGAATTCTTTGCATCTGCACCGGATAGACTGTTTCATCACCCGGAAGATCCCCCACATGCCTGATTCAACATCCCATCCGAAACTTCCCGAACGGTACAGATAATCCCCCGGCTGATACGGCTCTTTGATATTCAGATTAAATGCCTCCGAAACACCGGTTGTCTGCGAAGCGGCCAATGGAGACCGTTCGTCCGCCGGCTCTTTTCTCCACGACATTCCTGTTATATTAAATACATGCTGCTCCTCATGCGCCCCGTCTATCAGCCGGATCATCATGACCTCCGGGAACAGCCGGCGGATTCAGCGGGTTTCCGTCCTTGTCAAACAGATTTGCAAAGTCATGGACAAAAAGAGCAAATTCCCGGAACGACGTTCCGTCTCTTCTCCGGATCACTGCTTTCGTTCCGGACCGCAATTCTTCATCCGCAAAAAAGCGTTCCACCAGAGTTTCATATTTTCTGGCTCCCGCGATATTATTCCAGCCGTTTGCCGCCCCATCGGATGTGATCGTATCAAACTTGACCAGATGCACATGATGTCCCACGATATCTGTTCTGGTCCTGAGCTGGAACGGAGTTGCCTCCAGATACTCCGGAAGCAGATCCGCTTCAAGCCTCCACTGGTGGTTGTGAAGATAGAACACATGGGTTTCCTTGATCCCGCCGTGGACCAGACGGATCTTCGCCGGATCCCCCACATAGGCCCTGAGGATCGGCGGTGCCGGGTCTCCATATACCCATGAGCTCATGGAGATATCCTCTCCCTAGTCCGCCGGATCATGTGTCAGCGGCATCCGGTTTCTCATCGGTTCGGAACGATAACTGATTGCCGTGGTAGAAGATGGAAGCCCCGTCCTATGATCAACAGGCGGATTTCCGTCCTTATCCAGAATCTCCAGTTCATCATGGAAGAATACCGTGTATTCCCGAAAGGCCGGTTTCCCCGGTTGGTAAAGATCCGCCATCAGCCCGCTTTCCATTTCCTCGCCGGTCTCCGGATGAAACCATCTGGCACCGGGCGGCTCTACGATCACCGCGCCGAACAGGCCGTGAATATTTGTCGCTTCCTCGCTGCTCCTGGGATCTGCCATATCATGGAAGAGAAAAACGCCCTCTGTATCTGCATACCAAGTGTATTCAATTTCGTTGTCTGTCGTGCTGTCCTGATTGAATCCGGTACTTGTCCCGTCCGAAGCCGCAACATCATATAACAGTCCTTGTACGTGGATCGACAGCCTGCGGCCCAGCCGGTTGCGGAAACATATTTTCACGGAGTCTCCGAGATTTACCCGCAATACTAACGGCTGCACTTCTTCGTAAGGCTGAGGCGGCGTCTGCCGAAATCTCCGGAGCGCCTCTTCCTGTATCCTCTGCGAATCCTGTTCCAGTACATATAAAAGTCCGTTCGGGTCATAATCCCCGTACTGATTATATACAATGGGAATCTGTATCGCTTCCAGTGTAAAACGGCGAATTCTGCTTTGATCGGGATATTGGCACAACTGCATGGTTTATACCCTTTCCTGTTTCAGGATCCGGAGATAATGGTTCGCCTCCCGGAGAACGTGATCCGCCAGCAGAGGAAGGATAACAGAACGTATATTGCATCCAGTGATCCCTTTTGTCCCCGCTGCTTTAAAATCACGATACCGCTCTGTAGTTTCCAGTGTTTTCCTTGTCAGAGCATTCATGGCCCTGCGATCCTGCTGCCTCGCTTCCTCCAACAGCCTGCTGTAATCTCCGGCAAATGTATCTGCCGTTTCTATGAGTTCATCCTCAGTCGGGTCAAGCAGGCCGCGTATAAACAGCGCGTGCTCCATCATGATCCGATTCCAGAAACGCTCCGTCTCAGCGATATTTTCCTGAGAAGAACATTTGCCTTCCTCTAACATTGTGATGATCTTCCGATATAGTTCCGCCTCCCGGATGATATGCTCGATCAGCAGAGGATAGTTCGCCGTGTATAATCTGCACGAAGTAACATCCCGCAATATCTGCTTTTTAAACATGATCAGGCCGTTCAGTAACTGTAGGACGCGCTGATTCAGCCGGCGTATCTGCCATCCCATCCTGTCTGCCATCCCGTCAGCAAGACGGACGGTCTGCCACAGTGTTTTTTCAAATTCTTCGCGGTACCTGTCCGCCCTGCTTCTGTATGCTGTCTCCCCCGCCGGAAACCCCGCCTGAAGGAATAAAGCGTGCTCCTTCATGATCCTCACGAAAAATAAATGTGTTTCTAATGATGAGGTAACATATTCTTTCATATTTGTGTATACCTTATTAGTTTAGCGTTCTTTATAATATATGTTGGCGGCGGGAGTTTGGGGAGTCCCGGTTGATACCCGGTTCAGAATGTTTGTGGAAAAGAATCTTACCTTTTTTGAAGCATAGATAAATAAGACGTCCGTACCGTATCGGAAATCTGATACCCAAGACTATTTAAAATGTTTTCAATCTGAGTGAGAGCGGCATCTTTCTCTTCTTCGCTGCTCACCAAAACCTCCAGTTCCAGAAATTCTCCAAGTCCATGCACATAGTCCAGACAGGCTGTCACCGAGCCATTCTGCAGCATCGTTCTGTCCTTGATCACCTCCGGAGCTGCCGGAGCATATCCGATCGCCCGTAGAATATTTTTACAGATTTCTCCATCCTCCACACCGGTTTCCAGCTCTTGCCGGGTCATCGTACATGTATCCAGCTTCTTCCCTTTGAAATTAATCTGCGCACGGCTCTTTCCTGTTTGGTGGTCTATCGTTTCACGCACCCGCAGCGCTTCTCCGTTCGTTCTTATGTCTCCCTGTTTATTGTCAAAGTATGTATCACGTTCTTCAATAATTGCGCTCTCTTTAAAGCCTGTCTTCAAAAGTTTTTCCTTAATCTCAGTAAGTTCTGCGACCGGGAGTTTTACTTCTGCTTCGATCATTTTAATCCCCCTTTTCTTCAAATCCAGCGGTCATCCCCGGTATTTTCTTATTGTCTCGAGCATTTTTCCGCATCAATCGCCAGTGTGAACATCAGAACATGCAGCGCATCTTTCGGATTCACGATATCCAGAACATAGGTATCTGTCATATGGAAGAGCTCTTTCGATATGACCGCAACTGTTCTCCCTGCGCCGTCCGTAATAGAATAATTCCATTCCGTCCAGTCACCTTCGATATGCCACCCGTTAAAATCAATATTATAGCGCGGCTTCAGAAAAGTCAGCTCTTTACTGATAGATCCGATCATCTGATTTCCCTCATACACCTCAAACTTTGGAAGGAAGGCAAGGACGCGTTCTTTCACCGTCCCCAGTTCCCGGTCATGGGGATCAAATATCTTGAGGCAATGCCCCCATGACAGCTGACCTTTTACCGTATAGACGGTATTTTCATATTCGTCATAAATGTCATAGCTGTCCAGCCATGAAAAAAATCTCTGTTTAAATAATAGCTTCATATAACTTTCCTCCCTGATATGAATTGCCGCATTCACTCCTCACGGCTACTGCTCATCTTTCTTTCAAATGCTGAAATCAACTCTGCCTCATTTTCATATCCGCTGACCAGCAGATATTTTTTCTTGCCTGTCCGACCGTTCCGGTATTTTACCCGGCATACAGCCTTAAATCCGAGACGGACCGGCCGCATCTTATACACAGACAGGATTTCAGTCTCCAATCCATTCAGACTTTTATTTTCAGCCATATACCGTTCCAAAACATGTCTCTCTTTCATGTTTTTTACAACTCGCTGCATATTGCGCAGCATGATAATGTATCCGGTCAGTCCCCTGCTGTATCCGGCAAATTTCCCGATATCTACTGCAAACAGACCGCCTCTGTCATCCTGGCAGAAAACCGTACAGTATCTGTGCACCCTGTGCCCGCACTCCCTTGCCAGCCATACGACCAGTATCACATCCACAATGCATGTTGTCAACGTCACTTCTGTGATCGGCCATTTAAAATACAGCGCCAGCCAGGTCACACCAACCGGCATCATGATCGCAAATGCAAGGAGCAGCAGCAGGTATAAAGTTATCTTAAGGGCGAAGTGGTCCTTTTCGCCGTAGTGTTCTTCCATCCATATTCTCATGTATTTTTCCCCTCATCAGCAAATTAAAAGAAAAGGTCCTAGGATTCCGACTCGTTGCCAAAATTCTAAGACCTGTATTAAGTATGTTAGAAAGTATTATTCAAACTCGTAAAATCAAATCTAATTCTATACAGTTTTGTATAGAATATTTGGTTCTATTTGATTTTATTTGTTTCCAACTGTCATGTTTCTATGGTCTGTCTCTGCTAGTGTTATCAATTCGTTATCATGATGATGTTATCACGCTCACTTAAATGTCTGGGTCTGCCTTATGTCTTGCTTTCAGTCTTGCATGCACATTTGAAGCTCCGTATAACACATCTGTGACTGTCACTTTATCCGGATCTACAATGTAACAGACAAGATAATTATCAATTACCATTCTGCGCATTCTCCAAGATTGTTCCGGCTCTGCCTCGAAAACCGGACATCTCTCAGGATTACTTTCCAAAGTGAGAATTGCATCTGCAATACGGTTATATTGACCCATAGCATTCTCCGGTGTCAGAAGAACATCTGCTATATAATCATAGATCTCTTCCATATCGTCAAGGGCTGTCTGGGTAATTTCTACAATCCGTTT
>DWWO01000084.1 GCA_019119675.1 Candidatus Mediterraneibacter faecipullorum
TGACTTGCCATAAAAAAAGTCGCCTCCTTTTCGTACTTGTAACCCAGTACGACAAGCGGTGACTGTACACTCCCCCGTGTGTGTCGTGAGAAACATACACGGCCCTCTCGCTTTTTCAACTCCTGCGCAGTGCTGTCTCTGCGCATAAAAACGAGATACTGTTGTGATTCGTACAGTGACTTGTCGCCAGTTTCTTAACTTGACATTCGCTCCACGGAAAACCTGCCCTTGCTTATGTTTTTGCGTTGGCAGCAACCTCACGCTTCATCGCTATCATGTCACAGCTTTTTCAGTATAGCGGATGGTGGGATTTATTTCAAGAGGTTTTTGAGAAATATTGTATTTTTTTTAGTACAATTTCATTTTCGTGTTTTTCAGACTGAATGCCGATGATATAAGATTCGAAAACGGACGGTGACGAGGCACGAAAATACTTTTTTTGAGATGACTGGCATGTGCTTCAGGCTCCGCTCCGTAATTCAGGAAAAACTAAAGGATCAGAAAGCTGATTAAAACCAAAGCCTGAAAATGAAGAACTCGGCTTAGCCTCAAACACTTCATTTTCAGACTTAACATCATCTTTCTGATCCTTAACTTTTTCCATCAAATTACTTCGAAGTCGCCTTCCTCACATACCGCTCATCTCTTTTTAAGTATTCCTGCGCCTCATCTCCGTCCATTTTCTGCTTCATCGAATTCAGCAGTCACTCCGACAAAACTGAAAATCAAAGAAACCGGTTGAAATGGGGACGTAGTCGATAAATCCCACCCTTTCGATCGCTCTTCTGTAAATTTCGTGATTGTTGGAGAGGCACCTCCAATAGGAAGAGTGCAGAAAATCAATTGGATACAACTGCTCTGGTGAACCTTTCGCATATGGCGGGAGAATGAGACCGGTGACTGTGGAAGGATGTTAGTCAAAGTTAAAATCCGTGATACAGTGTTAATCAATAAAATGAATATGTCTGAGCTTAAGCGAGTTTATTCATTTTATTGATTGCTTTTAGCTGTAGCACGGATTTGTTACTTTGATTTATGTCCTGTAACCGGAGCCGGTCTCATTCTCCCGCCATATGCGAATACGTTATCACAACCCACTGCATCCAATTGATTTTCGGACGTTTTACCGAGGGAATGTCTCTCCGACAAACACGGATCTCACAGCACCTTATATATTTCGGGAAATACTTCCACGCTCCTCTTCAATATTCCTTTCACATACGCGATCATGATCCCGTAATTTGTCATCGGTACTCCCTGGTCTGCCGCGCAGCTCAAGCGGTATTTCATTTCCCGCTCATTCAACATACATCCGCCGCAGTGGATGATCAACTTATATTTTGTCAGATCATCAGGGAACTCTGTACCCGATGTCGTCTCGATCCGTATCTCTTTACCGCCGGTATACTCTCTGATCCATCCCGGGATCTTTACTGTTCCGATATCATCGCACTGTCTGTGGTGTGTGCACCCCTCACTGATCAGCACGGTGTCTCCGTCCTCCAGTCTGTCCAGAGCGGTTACGCCGCGCACTGCCTGCTCAAGATTCCCTTTATAGCGCGCCATTAATATAGAGAAGGAAGTCAGCAGGATATCCTCAGGGGTGTCTTCTGATACCTGCGCAAATACCTGACTGTCCGTTATGACCATCTTAGGCCTCTTCCGGAATTGTTCCAGTGTTGTCTTAAGTTCGGTCTCTTTTACAACTACTGAGACCGCGTCCGCCTCGAGAATATCGCGGATCGTCTGCTGCTGAGGCAGGATCAGCCTTCCTTTTGGAGCGGCAGAATCGATCGGGACAACAAGCACGACGATATCTGACGGTTCAAGCAGGTCTCTCACAAGATATTTTTCAGGCTCTTCAGTGGCAGCGATCGCAGCGATCTGTTCTTTCAGTTCATAAATACCTTCCCCTGTCGCAGCGCTCACAAAAGCAATCTGACTGTCATCCAGCGACAATTCTTCTTTCGCACTTTTCTCTGCATCTTTGTCTGCGAGTTCTTTCTTATTAATAGCTACCACAAACGGAATATTCTTTTTTCTGATCCGGTCAAGCAGGGCTCTGTCCTCTTCTGATGTGCCAACCGCGCCGTCAATCACAAGCACTGCCGCATCTGTCTTATTCAGCACCTGATAACTCTTCTTTACACGCAGATTCCCGAGCTCTCCCCCGTCATCAATCCCCGGTGTATCCATCATAACGACCGGTCCCAACGGCAGAAGCTCCATAGATTTATACACCGGGTCTGTCGTTGTCCCTTTCACCTCTGATACTACTGCCAGCTCCTGTCCCGTCACTGCATTCATAACACTGGATTTTCCCGCATTCCGTTTCCCAAAGAAACCAATGTGCACCCGCTCGGACATTGGTGTCTGATTCATACTCATGTTGATTTTCCTCCTGCTTTTTCCATCTCATACACTCTTTTATTTCATATATATTTTGCAGAAAACGGAGCGCTGCTTTAACAAGCAGATGCGCCCCGTTGCTGCATCACGTGTACATTCGTGAAACTTTATTTCAGTAACCACATTATAATAATGTTATTTCAGGATCAATCTGTGGAAGTTCTTCTTTCCTTTTTTCAGGATCAGCCCCTCTCCTGTAAATGCATCTTTTGCAAACAGCGCTTTGATATCTGTTACCTTCTCTCCGTCAACAGAAGTTCCGCCCTGCTGTACCGCGCG
Organism: Candidatus Mediterraneibacter faecipullorum; assembly: GCA_019119675.1. Taxonomy (GTDB): domain Bacteria; phylum Bacillota; class Clostridia; order Lachnospirales; family Lachnospiraceae; genus Mediterraneibacter; species Mediterraneibacter faecipullorum. The sequence goes on from DWWO01000084.1 coordinate 2,689, forward strand.
TCTCGCCTCTGACTTCGAGGGAACAAGTCCCGCTTTCACAAGCATTGTCAGGATATCGATATTTCCATCGGCAAAATCATTCTCTGTCAGTTCTGTCGTCGGCATCTCTGCCGCATTCCCTTTGCTGAACAGGGCGCGTGCACTCTCCTGTGCCTTGGCCGCTTCTTCCTCACCGTGCACCAGTTTCGTCAGCTCGTAAGCAAGGATCTCTTTCGCCGTGTTGAGCTGTGCGCCTTCCCATGAATCCATCTTGTCGATCTCCTCCAGCGGAAGGAATGTCAGCATACGGATGCATTTCAGTACGTCGGCATCTGCTACATTTCTCCAGTACTGGTAGAACTCAAACGGAGAAGTCTTCTCCGGATCAAGCCAGACTGCGCCGGACTGTGTCTTGCCCATCTTCTTGCCCTCAGAATTCAGAAGCAGCGTGATCGTCATAGCGCCTGCATCTTTGCCGAGCTTGCGGCGGATCAGTTCTGTTCCCGCCAGCATATTGCTCCACTGGTCATCCCCGCCGAACTGCAGGTTACATCCGTATTTCTGGAACAGTGCGTAGAAGTCATATGCCTGCATGATCATGTAGTTAAATTCAAGGAAGCTTAATCCTCTCTCCATCCTCTGCTTATAGCACTCCGCCGTCAGCATACGGTTTACGGAGAAATGCGGCCCGACTTCTCGAAGAAGCTCGATATAGTTCAGATCAAGCAGCCAGTCAGCATTGTTCACCATAAGCGCTTTTCCCTCAGAGAAATCGATAAACTTGCTCATCTGCTTCTTAAAGCAGTCACAGTTGTGCTGGATCTGTTCCGGTGTCATCATACTTCTCATATCTGTTCTTCCGGACGGATCACCGATATATCCTGTTCCTCCTCCGATCAGGGCGATCGGCTTATTTCCCGCTTCCTGAAGGCGTTTCATAAGACACAACGCCATAAAATGCCCTACATGAAGGCTGTCAGCAGTCGGATCAAATCCGATATAGAATACCGCTTTCCCGTTATTCACCAGTTCTCTGATTTCTTCCTCATCCGTCACCTGGGCGATCAGTCCTCTCGCCTGAAGTTCTTCATAAATTTCCATCTTTCTTCTCCTTTTCCCTTCCCTTTCCGGGCAGACTCGCTGATTAGATTATTTTACAGGGCTGCCCCGCAAGACTGCCTGTAATAAAAAACGTCCCTACTGCTCTCGCAATAAGGACGAATATAAACCGTGGTACCACCTTAATTCACCGGGGAATATCCTTCTCCCGGCCTCATCTGGCACGGTAACGTGTGCCGCTCCGCCGCAGTCTACTCATCTCTGCCGTCAGACTTATTGATCTGTCGGATGTTTTCGGTGCGGGACTCCGAGACGTATTCACAGATACGGTATCACGCGCCTCTCATCTGCCGGCTGCTTTCTGTTTTCTCCGATAGCTGCTACTTCTTCTCTTCACTGCCTGTTGTCATGATAAATCATATGGTGATATTAGCGTATCCTCAGGGCTTTGTCAAGCATCATTTCTTAAAATGCACATTCGGGGACAGACCAAAACACGATCGGGGACGCAGAAAATCAGATTTTACTGCGTCCCCGACCAGATTCAAAAGGGATTATTTATTTAATTTTATTTATTTGCAGAGTTTCTTGAATTCGTCTGCAACGAACTGAACTTTTGTTCCAACAATAACCTGTACCGAGTTCTTGCCCGGACGGATCACACCTGCAACTCCCGCAGATTTGATCTTCTTCTCATCAACCTTTGTGTAATCCTTGATTTCAAGGCGAAGTCTTGTAATACAGTTATCAATGGATGTCACGTTTTCTTTTCCGCCGACACCTTCAAGCACGATCTTAGCAACTTCTGTGAAGTCATCGTTTGCAAGAACTGCGCTCTTCTCTGCCTCTGTATCGTCATCATCCTCACGTCCCGGTGTCTTCAGATCGAATTTCACGATCGCGAAGCGGAATACAAGGTAGAATACAACGAATGCAGCAACACCAAGCGGAATGATCATCCATGTATTTGCTGCTGCCGGAAGGGAAGCAGAAAATACAAGGTCGGTCAGACCGGCGGAGAAACTGAATCCTGCACGGAATCCCACAAGCACTGTGATCACTGTGAAGATCGCGTAAAGCAGTGCGTAGATGAGGTACAGAACCGGTGCAAGGAACATGAAACCGAACTCGAACGGCTCTGTAACACCGCAGACAAATGCTGCGATAGCTGCAGAACTCAGAAGACCGATAGCAACTTTCTTCTTGTTGCTCTTAGCTGTATGTACCATAGCCAGAGCAGCACCCGGGATACCGAACATCATACACGGGAAGAATCCTGACATATACATACCAAGGCTCCATGTTACGTCCGCTGATGTCTCGCCTGCCCAGAAGTGAGTCAGGTCACCAAGTCCGATCGTGTCAAACCAGAATACGTTGTTCAGTGCATGGTGCAGACCGAACGGAATGAGCAGTCTGTTGAAGAATGCATACAGTCCGGCTCCAACTGCATCGAGTTTTGCAATGCCTTCGCCCAGTGCAACAAGTGCGCCGAAGAGAATCGGCCATACAAAGAGCAGCACTACAGATACAATAATAGAAACAACACCGGCTACAATAGCAACAGAACGTTTGCCGCTGAAGAATGACAGCCAGTCCGGAAGTTTTGTGCTCTTAAACTTATTGTAGCACAGACCTCCGATCACACCGGCAAGGATACCGATGAACGGGTTTGCAATCTTGTCAAATGCGAGTGTAGCATCAGCGTTCTCTGCGATCGACGGCATGATAACTGTCACGTTTGCCGTTGCCAGCAGGTTTGTGATCATCAGCCAGGAAACCAGAGCTGCAACTCCGCCTGTACCATCGTTCTCGTCTGCCAGACCAACACCGATACCGATTGCGAACAGGATCGCCATATTGTCGATCAGGGCTCCGCCCGCTTTCACGAGATAATAACCAATCTGCTGAACAATACCTGTTACGTCACCGCCCTGCATAGTAGACGGACAAAGAGCATATCCGATACCCATGAGAATACCACAGATCGGAAGCACAGCAACAGGCAGCATTAATGCTTTACCTAATTTCTGTAAAAACTTCATGAATTTCCCTCCTTATTCTGACTCTCGTCATAATCCCTTTTTCTATTTCAACCGGACTTCCCGGTTAAAATCATTTTTGTTTCTGTTCTGACCGTTGACCTTGTTATGATACTATGATCAGATCATCACCGGCATTCACCGCGCCTTTCCCAACATTTTCAACAGATGAATAATCCGGTGTGTTGCAGACGATCACAGGAGTGATCGTGTCATATCCTGCGGCTTTTACCTTTTCAAGATCAACTTCCAGAAGAAGATCTCCCTTCTTCACATGATCTCCAGCCTTGACATGGCCGGTAAAGCCTTCTCCTTTCATCTTCACCGTGTCCAGTCCGATATGGATCAGGATCTCGGCTCCGAAATCCGTCGTCATGCTGACAGCATGGAGTGTGTCAAACACCATCCCGACCTCTCCGTCAGCGGGCGCATATATCTTTCCCTCCTCAGGGATGACAGCCGCCCCTTTTCCAAGCATCTCCTCAGCGAATGTCGGGTCATTCACCTCGCTCAGGGCAACAGCTCTCCCCTTCGCCGGAGATCCGATCACTTTGTTGTTCTCCTTTTTTTTGAATAAATTGAACATCTCTCTCCTCCTGTCTTCAATAAATACAGTTTACATGCTCCGCTGTATCAGTCTTCCGCCATAGTTACGCGTCTTATATGGATCGCAAGATACATCACTTCTTCACCGGAAAGCCTGCAGTCCGTATTCTTCTCAATGTACTCAGCTATCTTACGGCTGCATGCGTATTCTTTCGGATACTTCGTGCGCATCAGTTCCGATAATTCATCTTCCTCATCGGGGAGCAGTTCCCTGCGGTACACCCTCTGAAGAAGGAATTTCAGATGGGTCACAAACCTTTCATAGTGAAGCGTCCTCTCATCGAGAACTATGCCCAGTTCGTCGCTTGTAATCTCAAGGATGTCTTTGAGCTGGTTCGGGAAGCGGAACGCATCCCGTATGTCCGTCCCGTATTCTGCATTTACAAAATGAAGTGCGATAAATCCCGCCTCATCCTCCGGCAGTTCCACGCCGATCCGTTCTTTGACCAGCTCCAGGGCATAACGTCCAAGGTCAAACTCATGAGGATAAAATCTTTTGATTTCCCACAACAGCGCATTCTGGAGGTTGATCCCCTGTTCAAACCGTTTGATCGCAAAATTAATATGATCTGTCAGGGTCACATAAATACTCTGGTTCAGTTTCAGGTTAAGATTACTTTTTGCGAAAGAAATAATATCCGCCGAAATCTGCGCCCTCTCAAGAGGCATATCTGCAAGAAGTTCTTTGAGCTGGTCCGCTGTATCACGGCTCTTGATCCTGAATACTTTCTCTACCTTTTTCTCGTCGACAGGCTGTCCCGGGCGTCCGCCGAAGCCCAGTCCCCTGCCCATTAATACTAGCTCTCTCCCTGTGTCATCAAAAGCAGAAACGATATTATTATTTATTACCTTTTCTATTCGCATATTGATCCTTTCAGGAGACAAAAAAACCAAATTCCATAAACATAACCGCAGTAAACGCTATGTTTACAAAATTTGGTTTTGCCTGCCGCACAGTAACAATCCTGCTGTATTTACTTATTATTTATAATATACCAGAAGCACCCGGAAAAGTCAATGCGATTTTAATTTTTTGTTTATATAATTTATTTTTTATTTATCTTTTTTATCATTGCTTTTTACCGTTTATATACACAGCCTTAACATTCAGCTCCGAGTCAAGCAGAACGAAATCCGCGTCTTTTCCCGGCGTAATGCTGCCGCAGCGGTCATAGACCCCGATTTCTTTCGCAGGATTCATTGTGGCGCATCCCACGGCATCTTCCAGAGAAATTCCCATCTTCTGTACAGCTACCCGCATACAGCCCATAAGGTCGGTAGCTGAACCGGCGATCGTCCCGTCTGCAAGAGTCGCTTTCGGCCCTTTTACAAATACATCCTGCCCTCCCAGTGTATACTGTCCGTCTGTAAGTCCGGTCGCGCGCATGCTGTCACTGATCAGGATGACTCTGTCAGCGCCGAACATAGCGAAAGTCGCACGCACTACCGACGGATGGATATGAACTCCGTCACAGATCAGCTCCACGTGGCATTTTTCATCATCACGCGCAGCCCCGATCACTCCGGGATCCCTGTGGTTGAGCGGCGGCATCGCGTTATAGAGATGAGTCACATGGCTTGCTCCCTCTTCCAGCGCTTTGGCAGCCGTATCATAATCCGCTACCGTGTGGGCGATGGATATAACAACATCATCTTTCACCTCGCGGATAAATTCCATTGCTCCGTCATTCTCCGGAGCAATGTCAACCAGACGGATCAGACCGCCCGACTCCTCCTGAAGCTTCCGGAAAAGCTCCACATCACATTTTCTGATATGGTCTGCAGCCTGTGCACCTTTCTTCTTCTCGCTTATGAAAGGACCTTCCATATTAATTCCGACTAATTTTGCCCCTTCCGTTCCACCGTAAGAACCTGCCGTCTTCATAATGTTATGCAGATCCTCCTCGGACAGGGTCATCGTTGCCGGACAGATCGATGTAACACCGATCGACGCCTCGTATTTCGCCATATTAGCGATCGCCTCTTCACTTGCATCGCAGAAATCATCCCCGATACATCCGTGGAAATGAATATCCACAAGCCCCGGGATCATATAACACCCTTCACCATCCAGGACTTCACTGTCTGCTGCCGCCTCTGCAGCAAATTTACCGTCAGCAACCGCTACTTCTCCGGGGACAAACGTTTTGTCCTCTGTATATACTTTTACGTTCTTTATAATCATGACCTGTACCCCCTGATCGAAATATGTAGGATTTATGCGCGGCCCGGGATTTTAGAAAGAGCCGCACTGTCAGCTACGATGACAACGTCATTATGAAGCTGCAGTACAGACGCAGGAACTTCCGGTGTCACAGGACCGAAGAAAGCTTTGGCAACTATGTCCGCCTTTGCCTCTCCGTTTACAATAAGCAGGATCTTCTTCGCTTTCATGATCGTGCCGATTCCCATCGTGTACGCCTGACGCGGCACATCATCTGCAGATGCGAAGAATCTCTTGTTCGCCTCGATCGTGCTCTCCGTCAGGTCAACACAGTGTGTTTCTTTGGCAAATGAGCTGTCAGGCTCGTTGAAACCGATATGTCCGTTATGTCCGAGACCGAGAAGCTGGATATCAACACCGCCCATGGACTCGATCAGTTTCTCATATCTTGCACATTCTTTCTGCGCATCCGGTTCTGTGCCGTCCGGTACATTGGTATTAGCAGGATCAATATTCACGCGGTCAAACAGATGCTCATGCATGAAATAATAGTAACTCTGATCATTGTCGCGTGTCAGCCCTTTATACTCGTCCAGATTCACCGTCTTTACTTCCGAGAAATCAAGATCTCCTTTCTCATACCATTCAACAAGCTGATCATAAGTTCCGATCGGTGTAGAACCTGTTGCCAGTCCCAGAACACTGTCCGGCTTTAAGATCACCTGTGCTGACAGGATATTTGCCGCTTTTCTGCTCATCTCTTCATAATTTGCCGTTTCATAGATTCTCATTCTTTCTTCCTCCTTCTTACCGCAGACAAAATAGCTGATTCCTTCAGTGACAAATAAAACCAGATTTTCAGGCACGAAAACATACTTCATATCCCGAAAATCTGGTTTTGCCTCCTGGAAGTAACAATCCAGCCTTCTCATAAATTAATAGTAGCAACACTGATTGCTTTTGTCAACCAAAACAAAATTTTTCCACGATTTGGAAACTTATCCGTTATAATTCACTCCCTGTTCAGCATCCCCCCGCTCCGGGTACGCAATTGATACAAGCACAAGTCCCTGCGGCGGCGCCGTAGCCCCCGCCTTCTCCCGCTCTTCTGCATTAAGGATATCCCTCACATTTTCCGGCGTGCGAAAGCCCCGTCCCACTTCAACCAGTGTTCCGGCAATGATACGCACCATATTATAGAGGAATCCGTTTCCGCTGATGCGGATCGTGATCAGATTTCCCGACCTGTCAATATCCAGAGTATAGATCGTCCGCACAGTAGTCTTCACTCCGGTATGGATGCTGCAGAAGCTCCGGAAGTCGTGTTCTCCTCTCAGATAAGCAGCCGCCTCTCTCATACTGTCAAGGTCGAGCGGAAATGACACATGCCAGCTTTCTCTCCTCCTGAGCGGATCCGGCATCTCCCTGTTCAGTATATGATATTCATACGTCTTAACAGAATTCTGATATCTCGGGTGCCAGTCCTGCGGCACCTCTTCTGCCCCCACAACCACGATGTCCTCCGGCAGAAGCGGATTCACCGCATAGGCAAAACGCTCCGGCGGTACTGTCGACGCCGTGTCAAAGACAGCCACATTCCCCCGCGCATGTACGCCTGCATCCGTGCGGCTTGCACCAATCACCCGTATCTCCTCTCCTGTCAGGCGCGAGAGTGCACGGTTCAGCACTTCTTCAACCGTGATGCCATTAGGCTGGATCTGCCAGCCGCAATAATCAGTGCCGTCATAGGCGACGGTAAGTTTAATCCTGCGCATAATACCCTCGATTAAAAAATCCACAATTTAAATGGAACAAATCTTCCGACTACAAATATTACAACAATGTAGATCAGGGTCAGAATATATGCAGCCCTGTCCCTGCTCTTATACCGGAGCGGCTTCATCTTTGTGCGGCCATCTCCCCCGTGATAACACCGGGACTCCATCGCCATTGCCAGATCGTTAGCCCTGCGGAACGCAGAGACAAACAGCGGCACGAGGATCGGCACCATCGCCTTCGCCCTCTGTATGATATTTCCACTCTCGAAATCTGCTCCTCTCGCCTGCTGTGCCTTCATGATCTTGTCCGTCTCCTCCAGAAGGATCGGAATAAACCGCAGCGCGATCGACATCATCATTGCGACTTCATGAACCGGAACATTGAGCCTGTTCAGGGGATGGAGCAGTTTCTCCATGCCGTCGGTCAGCCCGTTCGGCGATGTGGTAAATGTCATGATGGACGATCCGGCCACAAGATACATCAGGCGGATCGCCATAAACACAGAAGTCCTCAGGCCTCCCTCCGTGATCGTAAAAATCCAGAAATGCACCAGTGTCTCCCCGCTCTGAGTAAGGAACAGATTCATCACCACAGTGAACAAAAGCAGGATCACAATTGGCTTCAGTCCTTTGACAATATATTTCAGCGGTACTTTAGACAGCCGGATCACAGTTCCAAGAAACAGGGTCGCGATCACATAGCCCAGCAGACTGTTCTGTATAAAGAGAGATACGAGAAAAAGCAGGGTGCAGACAATCTTCACCCTGGGATCCAGTCTGTGTATCCGGCTTTCCGCCGGGTAATACTGTCCGATTGTTATATCTCTGATCATAATTACTCCTCTGTATCTGTAAACTCACACTCAGCGCCGGAGACTCTTCATGATCTCCTCCGCAGCCTCTTCTATTGTTGTGGCATCCGGGGAGACATCAAATCCCCGCTCTTTTAAATCATGCATCACATAAGTCACCTGAGGAGCAGCCAGACCTACTTTCTCAAGCTCTTTATAGTGGCGGAACACTTCCCCCGGCGCGCCGTCCAGCATCTTCTCCCCGTGGTTCATCACGATGATCCGCTCTACATAGCGCGCGATATCCTCCATACTGTGGGATACAAGAATAACTGTCATCCCCGTCTCTTTATGCAGCTTTTCCACCTGATCCAGTATCTCGTCACGGCCTTTCGGATCCAGTCCCGCGGTCGGTTCATCCAGGATCAGCACTTTCGGTTTCATTGCCAGTACACCGGCGATCGCCACACGCCTTTTCTGCCCGCCGGACAATTCGAATGGTGACTGTCTATAATATTTCTCCGGAAAGCCGACCAGCTCCAGTGCCTCCTTTGCATTCTTCTCGCACTCTTCCTGTGAGAGCCCCTGATTCTTCGGACCGAAGCAGACGTCACTTATCACATCAACCTCGAACAGCTGATACTCCGGATACTGGAATACGAGCCCCACCTGACTGCGGAGCGCACGCATATTATATCCTTCATCATAAATATTCTGCCCCTCATAAATGACTTTTCCGGACGTAGCCTTCACCAGCCCGTTCAGATGCTGGATCAGCGTGGACTTTCCCGAGCCGGTATGCCCGATGATCCCGACAAACTGCCCCTGCGGGATTTCAAAGCTCACATCTTTGAGAGCATGTTTCTCATAGGCCGTTCCCGGACTGTATACATAACTTACATGTTCTAACGCAATCGACATAATGCCTCCACCAACTCATCTCTTCTTAAGATCCCTCTCGGGATATCCAGGCCCTGTTTCCTCAGTGCTTCCGCAAGCATCGTCACCTGCGGCACATCCATCCGGTAACTCTTCAGTTCATCCACACGGCTGAATATCTCTCTCGGGGTCCCATGCATCACGATATGCCCGCCATCCATGACAAACACCTTGTCTGCATCAATGACTTCTTCCATATAATGTGTAATGAGGATGACAGTAACATTCTTTTTCCTGCGCAGTTCTTCTACCGCACGGATCACTTCTTTCCTTCCGTTCGGATCAAGCATGGCAGTGGGCTCGTCCAGAACGATGCACTTCGGCTCCATGGCAAGGACTCCCGCAATGGCTACTCTCTGCTTCTGTCCGCCGGAGAGCTTGTTCGGAGAATCTTTCCTGCGGTCAAGCATTCCCACAGCTTTCAGACTCTCTTCCACGCGCTGCCAGATCTCATCCGTCGGCACTCCCAGATTCTCCGGGCCGAATCCCACGTCTTCCTCTACCACCGTACCGATGATCTGATTGTCCGGATTCTGGAACACCATTCCCGCTGTCTGACGCACGTTCCACAATTCATCAGGGTCTTTCGTATCTCTCCCGTCCACCCACATCGTTCCGCCCGTGGGCACAAGGATCGCGTTCATATGCTTTGCAAGGGTAGACTTTCCTGAACCGTTGTGCCCGAGGATTGCCACAAAAGAGCCCTGCGGCACATCGATATTGACGCCGTCGATAGCACGCTCCGCGCCGATTATGTTGCCCTCTTCGTCGCGCTTGTCATATTCATAGATCAGTTTTTCGGCATGTATCATCTCTGTCGGCATGCGCCATCCTCCGTTCCTCTCTAAGACTTATTGCACTTTATTGTACGGCATCACAGGATATTTTGCAATACTGATCGTGCAGGCACGGCATCTGCCTGCCGGGCGTATCGCGCAAAAAATCCCCCGGAGCGGACAGAACTTTCCATAGAAACACTCCTGTCCGCCCCGGGAGAGGGCTCACTGCTTTTTATATACCTTTGTTTTCTCTGATTTTCAGGTCTTTCATACTGGTGCCGCTGTCACCGGTTGATCGAAGACGCCATCCGGTGATACGTGTGCCGCACTCCCCGGATCACCTTACCGTACTCGAGGATATTTTCCGGAAGAGCCATTCCCACATACCCGGAATCCCCCAGATGATGCAGATCCGTCCCTGTCATCTTGCACATCAGCGCGATCTCACGGATTGTTGCCGCATCCGCACCTTCCTGAGACGTGCCGACAGCAGTGAGTGTCAGCCTGCCAAGCTTATGCACACTGGATACCAGTCCGCGGATATACTCCATGGTAATCCCCGGAACGGTGCCCGGAGCCGGCATGAGGATCACATCCGCCCCTGCTCCTGCAAATGCCCTTGCGTCTTCCTCCGTAATTATATTTTCACCGCTCTCGGCTAAAATTCCTGCTGCATGCATCTTGCCTGCGATCAGCATGATCCGGTCGCCGAATTCTTCCCTGTACCTTCTCAGCGTATGAATGATCGCGCTGTTTGTAACGCCGACTCCCGGATTTCCCGTAAGCACAATGAAATCAATCCCCATCTCTATAGCTTTACGGGCATTTTCCACAGTCGCGGCACGGCCGGATATCAGATTCCATTCCCCGTTAGTCTCTACGGCACTTACCGAGTCTGCCTCCAACGGCTCCAGATTGATACCGACCGCTCTTCCGGTCAGGCGTTTCACCTCGCGGATCATATCTTCCTGCGGCACATCAGGCAGCCCCTGTATAACAGGCGCATTTACATCGAACAGATTCAGGATGATCATGTCCGCTCCCATGGCAGAAACAAACTCTGCATTGGTCACATCCCCCAGCATGGGCCGCACTGCTCCGATCGTCTCACACACGAGGATCCTTCCCTCGCTTCCGGCAATCGCTTCTGTCAGTTCTCTTCCTGTCATCTTCTGTATTTCCGATGCTGTACAGTCCAGATATCTCTTACTCATTATATCACTTTCTCCCGCTTAGTCATACTGTGTATTATTTATTTTATCTCAGCTCTCGCCGCTGCATCTTTGTAATATTTGAACTCTGTAAACACTTCGTTCTTGTACGGGTTCTTCTTTCTCTTCACGGATACATAGATGATGTATGCCAGTGCGATGATATTTGTCACAAGCGCGAGCACACTCACAACAGTCATCATCGTCGGATCCGCATTCGCATTTCCGCCCGCAGCGATACCGTTCAACGTGCCGTCCGCATAAAGCTTTGGCAGAGTCGCCCACGGGAAGAGCTGCGTCCCGTCGGAGAGAGTCTCCTGGAAAAGCGGGAATACCTGGGCAAACATACACCAGATACAGAGGGTGTTTGCCCGGTTCATGATCCATCCGCCCTTGTTCCACAAAAGCGCTGCGATCGTTGGCGCCAGCAGAAGGGCGATACCGCAGAACCATGCGTGCGTCGGCAGACAGTTATATGTATACGCAAAATTCCAGATATCATACACGATGATATATACCCATATCATATCCGGCCATATCATATCTTTCTTATCTTTGGAGGAATAAACGGCCCACCAGCCTGTCATACAGAAAATGTTGATGATACCGGCTATGCCGTTGAAAACATTATGCCATCCTCCGTACAGCCACACATCCTCGGAAGACAGCCACCACGAATACCAGCCGTTGATGGCAGATTCGAAATCACTTGCCACGGCGATCAGGATGTTGATGGCTACGATCACGAAGGGATACGCCTTGAACCAGTGCGTTTTTCCGATTCCCCATTCGTATTTGATCATCATAAATCCGATACAGCCTGCCAGTGATGCATACAGTTTTGCGTAATGAAACCACCCGTTCATATAGACATGGGTCTGATTGTTGAGCGCCCACTCTGCTCCCATCCCCGCGCCCACGGCGATAGCGATGAAGTACACCGTCAGCACAGCCGGGATGATGAAAAACATAATGATACCGCCCGTTTTCGTCCTCCTTGCAAATTCATTTAACAGGATCAGCGCCGCCAGTACACCGAGCATGGCGATCCACTGCGGTATGGCTTCTGAACCGTAAACATGAAATAACATAAATATTACCCCCTTTTCTCTCCGGCAGCATCAGAACTGCCTGTCACTGCGCCTCAATCTCCCGGATATTACATTCGTCTCCTGTCAGCAGATACGTCTCCCAGCTCCCGCAGCAAGGACACTGCCGGCCGTACTCTACGGTAGGATATGTCTTCTCGCAGGATTCACAGTATGTCACTGCCGGCATCATCTCGATCCTCATCTCCGCGTGCTCGATCAGCGGAAATTTCTTCCTGTAGTACTCCCAGCAGTCTGTAAGATAATCCGGAACAATGGAGCTTACTTCTCCCACTTCCAGTGTGACGGAAGCGATCTCTTTTAAATTGTTTTCCTTTGCAACGCTCTGCAGAGTCTTTGTAATATGTACGATAATTCCTAATTCATGCATTATTTTATCTGTTCTTTCACAGTGACCTTATTTTTTCATTTTTATTTTGATCGCGCGTTTCAATGCATATGGCAGGATGCCCTTGAGCTTGTCTTCCGCCTTTCTCATCGTGCTCATCTCCGGGAGGTCACGGCTCAGATGGATGGCGTCGAATTCACATTTCGTCGTACACAGCCCGCAGCCGATACATTTGTTCTCATCCACCACTGTAGCTCCGCAGCCGAGACACCTCGCCGCTTCCGCCTTAACCTGTTCTTCCGTAAACACCGAACGCAGATCGCGGAAACTGTCTTTCGCAATGCCCGCCTTTCTTCCGGGGATCTGTCTCTTCGCATTGTCAAACTCTTCGATCACGACATCGTCCTTGTCAAGCTCCACGAACTGCCTGAGGTCACGTCCCAGAGTCAGGGAATGTCCCTCGTGCACAAAACGATGAATAGACTCGCAGCCCTGTTTTCCCGCCGCGATCGCATCGATAGCAAACTTTGGACCTGTATAGACGTCTCCGCCTACGAAAATATCCGGCTCTTTTGTCTGATATGTCACCGGGTCCGCCTTCGCCGTACCATTCGGATTAAATTCTACTACCGTATCTTTCAGAAGTTCTCCCCACTCAACAGACTGGCCGATAGAGAGGAGTATATTCTCACATTCCACCGTGATACATTCATTTTCATCGTAAACAGGATGGAATCTGCCGTTTCCGTCAAATACGGAAACACACTTTTTCAGAACAATACCTTTTACTTTACCGTTGTCCGCAAGAATCTCTTTCGGTCCCCAGCCATTCCATACCACAATGCCTTCTTCACGCGCTTCCGCCACTTCATCTGCTGCCGCCGGCATCTCAGCCAGAGACTCCAGACAGTACATGCCCACACTCTCTGATCCGGCGCGAAGAGCTGTTCTCGCCACATCGATCGCCACGTTTCCGCCGCCGATCACAACAGTCCGACCGGAAAGTCTTATATCGTCAGGAAGCATTTCAACTTCTTCTGCAAGATTGATCTTTCGCAGGAAATCCACACCGGTCTGCACGCCGGCCGCATCTTCTCCCGGAACTCCCGCCAGTCGTCCGCCCTGAGCGCCGACTGCCACGTAGAACGCCTTATATCCTTCTGTTCTGAGCTCCGGGATCGTAATATCTTTCCCGACTTCCACACCGCATCTGAATTCTACATTCATCTGCCGGAGCACATCAATTTCCGCCTCGATCACGGATTTCTCCAGTCGGAAAGACGGGATTCCGTTCAGCAGCATTCCGCCCGGCCGTTTCTCTTTCTCAAATACCGTCACCGGATATCCTTTTGTCCTCAGATAATATGCAGCAGACATACCTGCCGGTCCCGCGCCGATAACTGCGATTTTCTGTTCAAACTGTTTTCCTTCATGGTTCTCGCAGAGCGGAACATAACGGTGCTCCTCGTGAAGCTCTTTCTCTGCAATAAACTTCTTGATCTCATCGATTGCCACCGCTTTATCGACAGTTCCCCGCGTACACGCATCCTCACAGCGGCGGTTACAGATGGCGCCGCACACAGCCGGGAACGGATTGTCCTGCTTGATGAGCTTCAGGGCATCCATATATCTGCCTTCTGCAGCCATCTTAACATAGCCCTGTACCGCAAGATGTGCCGGGCAGGCAGTCTTGCACGGCGATGTTCCGGTCTCATAGCAGTTAATCTTGGCGTGGTCCCTGTAATCCGGATCCCATTTGTCCCTGCCCCACTTCTCAGTGTCCGGAAGCAGCGCTTTCGGGTACTTGATCTCACCGTACTTTGTACACAGTTTCTGCCCCAGTTTCGCCGCGCCTACAGGACAGACTTCGACGCATTTTCCGCACGCCACGCATTTCTCTTTCTCTACATGTGCCCTGTATGCAGAGCGGGACATGTTCGGCGTATTGAAGAGCTGCGATGTCCTCAGTCCGTTGCACACGCCGGGCGCACAGTTACAGATCGCAAAGATCTTATCCTCACCGTCGATGTTCGTTATCTGGTGCACGAATCCATTCCGCTCGGCACGCTCCAGTATCTCCATCACCTCATCAAGGTCAATATAGCGGCCCTTTCCCGTCTCCACGAGATAATCCGCCATATCGCCCACACCGATGCACAGATCTCCTTCTATCTCGCCGCATCCCTCACCGCGCATCCGCTGCTGGCGGCGGCAGGAACAGGCGCCCACTGCATATTTGTCCTTATATTTTTTCAGCCAGTGGGAAATGTGTTCTACACTCGCAGACTCCTGATGTGCCGGGATCGCTTTCTCCACGGGGATCACATGCATGCCGATACCGGAGCCTCCGGGCGGCACCATAGGTGTCACTTTCTCGAGCGGAAGCCTTGACATATTCTCAAAAAAGTCTGCAATGACCGGATGTTCCTCCGTCTGCTTCTTGTTCATCATCATGAACTCTGCACAGCCGGGTACGAACATCGGAAGCACATACTGTTTGTGCCGGTCTTCATTTTCCCAGTTGTACTCGATCATGCCGATGACTGACATCTCGTCCAGTAACTTCTGGACCCGGTCTTTGTCTTTGCCCGACTTTTTCGCGATCTCCTCGAGCGTCATCGGTTTCCTTACTTTCATGGACAGACACACTTCCGCCATCTCATCGGTCAGCACTTCCGCGAGTCCCCAGTATTCAGGGTCGTCCACTGTCACTTTGTGCCCGATGCGGTCCGTGATCATCTGCCCCAGTTTCAGGATCAGTTTTCTCTCTTCACTCATTTATCTCCCTCCTTCCAGTCTCTCACCTGTTCTCTGATCCAGTCGTACCATTCCTCCATTCCCTCTCCGGTCTTTGCCGAGACCGGAATGATCTTCATATCCGGGTTCAGCCGCAGTACACGTTCCCTGCATGCCTCAAAGTCAAAATCAAAACAGGAGAGTGCATCGATCTTGTTGATCAGCAGACAATGGGACACCTGGAACATGAGCGGATATTTCAGCGGTTTGTCATCTCCTTCAGGAACACTTAGGATCATGACATTCTTCACCGCTCCTGTGTCGAACTCCGCCGGACATACGAGATTGCCCACATTTTCCAGTATGGCAAGGTCTATATCGTCCGTTCCAAGTTCCTCGAGACCCTGTCTCGTCATATCCGCATCCAGATGGCACATGCCGCCGGTATGTAACTGAATAACTTTCGCTCCGGTTTCACTGATGGCGTCTGCATCTACCGCACTGTCGATGTCCGCTTCCATAACGCCGATCCGCATCTCATCCTTTAACGTATCAATGGTCCTCTTAAGAGTGGTTGTCTTACCACCGCCGGGCGATGACATAAGGTTTATAAGAAATGTTCCGTCCTCTTTTAACTCTTTTCTTACTTTCTCCGCCTCCTGGTCATTGTCGTCAAAAATTCTTTTCTTGATCTCATATACTTTGTACATTGTTCTGCTCCTCTTCTGTCGTAATAACTTCTGTTATTACAGAATCTTATGCTGTCCCGGCTGTCAGTCCCCTGATCAGCAGCTTTATGGCGATCTTTACCTGCAGGATCAGTTCCACCTGACTGTCCAGTTCCAGCATGCTCCCGTTCCACGCAAACCGCTTCATCACCCCGAACGCAGTATGTGCAAGAGAGTAGCACACTTCATTGGGCGACCACTCGAACGAAAGCGTGCCGTCCTGCAGCCCTTTTTCCAGCGCATCCGTCACCCTCGGCTTCAGACTCATGATACTCTCCTCATACGCTGCCAGGCGTTCCATATCAATCTCATACCTGCGTACAAACACTTCAAACTCCTGCAGGTATTTGAGAAATCCTCTTTCCTTCTCAAATATCATGACCAGCGCATCCATGATACACTCAAGCTGTTTCAGGCCGGTCATGTCCGAATATCCTTTTATCTCCGTAAGATTCAGATACTGCTGCGCGATCTTCTTCCAGTATTCGACACCGCTCTGGATCGCAAGCTGCGCTTTCGTCTCATAGTAGCGGTAGATCGTAGCGCTGCCAACCCCTGCGCGCCCGGCAATCTCATCAATGGACGTCTCTTCCAGACCTTTCTCACAGAACAGCGCCATTGCCGCCTCCAGTATCTTCTGCTCGCGTTGCTGCGTTCTGCGCATTCTGGCTGCGGATTCTTTCATTCTGCCTGCTCCTTTCGCATCACGTTTCTGATAGTTATACTATCATATTTGTATATATTTATCAATTGATTTGCGTTTTTATTTCTATTTTTATATATTTTAACTATTTCATTTTTATTTAATCTCTGTTTTAAAACCTTCCCCAAACACTTCGCTGGTCTCGGTAAACATTACAAACGCCTTTTCGTCTGCTTCCTGCACGGCGCTTTTAACCAGATATGCTTCCGCCTTTGAGCACGCGCATAAGATCACATCTCTTCGCCTTCCTGTATATCCTCCCTCCGCAGGGATCATGGTAACTCCGCGCCTTACATTCTCTCCGATCTTCACCCCGATCTGACTGCCCTTTTCCGTTATGATGATCGCAAGCGTCCCCGCTCCGGTTCCATATAATATCTTATCAATCACGATTGTGGATACTACCGTAGATGCCACGCCGTACAGAACCGCATCTACATCTCCGAATACCGGCCATCCGAGCAGGATTACCACCAGATCAATGAGGAGAGTGATCACTCCAATCGTCATATGCGGCTTTTTCTTCTTGATCGTCAGAGCCAGAAAATCTATGCCGCCCGAGGATGAACCTCGTATATAGAACAGCGCCATCCCGGCTCCCATGAAGACGCCGGAACAGATGGCAGCCATCAGGCGGCTGCCCGTATACATAGGTATATAGGGAAATATTACATCGAGAAACAATGAAGAAATGACCATTGTCTTCGCGCTTTTGATCAGAAGCGCTTTTCCAACGGCTTTATAGCTGATGACAACAAGCGGAATATTAAACAGAAGCGTAACCATACCGACCGGAAGCCCCAGAAGATGATTGAGGATCAGCGCCAGTCCCGACACTCCGCCCGGAGCAAACCCCGCATTGCCTGCAAATGTATAAATGCCGGCAGCATAGAGGATACTGCCGGCAATATCATAGAGAAGATCCCATAGAAGCATCTTATAATCAAATTTCCCTTTTAAATTAAAAAGTGTTTTCTTTTTGTTCATTTTACATACACACCTGCCGCTCTGCATCACTGCCCGATATATGACGGATACAGGTATAGTATGTTCAGTCTCGGAAAAATCATTCATCTTCCGGTACAAAATCCATAAGTGCCGATTGATCTGCAGTTTCCTGATACTCCGAATCTGCAAGCATAGTATAGAACTCATAAAATCCGTTGCTGTACATGTCGTATATATCCCCCTGTTCATCCCGTTCTCTTCATTCTCTTTCATCTCTTCTGCTGTAAGTATCTTTACTTTATCATAGGCATCCGCCAATGCTTCCAGCGCATCGTCCCGCTTGTTCAGCTCCCGGTATACGTTATGGGAAAATATATAAAAGATAACGGAATAATTTCAAAAAAGTAAAGCTATTTGGAAACACAAAAATAGCTTTACTTTTTTGTAAATTCATTATTCTTCTAAATCTCCGGAATATCTATTGAAATCGAATCGTCATAAGAAAGAATCTCCATCTTTTCTTTCGTCACTTCATCGACAGAAACCAGCTTTTGCGCCTCTTCCACCGTGATATTGTCATTCATAACCCTATTGGCGATTTCTGTTTTTTCCTGTCGGTCTGATGCATCCGTAATCATACATAGAAGCTGATCCTGCTCCGGATCAACATAGTATTCCTGTGATACAACCGCTGTAATTGGTTCTGTTATTATCGCTTCTTCACTTTCCTGATTTATCTGTTCTGTAAGGTCGACTGTATACTCCGCCGTATAGACATCGCAGGATATACCGTTGTATTCTTCTGTGCGGTCCTTTGACAGTGACAGATCACTGCCATATCCGTAAGGATAAGAACGTCTTGTATTCTGCAGAACATAATCATTTTCTACATTCAAAATTGCAGTAACATCATCTCCATCACCATAGAACCAGGCTTCTGACCACGATGATTCAGCCGGCTCAACGATTTTTATATACTCTTTATACGGAGAAGCTTCAACTTTTCCCTCTACAACAGCAATGGTATCCTCAATGTCATTTTCTAAAACAATTGTACTCTTCCGGTATTCATAGCTGCTGTTGTAAAAACTTTCCAGCCATTCCGGAACGCTGTCGTTTGAAGACTGTGTTTCCGTATCACTTACTTTTTCCGCATTTTGATCCTGGCTCTCGCATGCTGATAAAACAACGATACTACTTACGAGTAATATCGCACAAATTATTTTCTTCTCCATTGAGCTCCCCCCTTTCCTGTTCATTCTCGTGTCATTTTAACGAATATCTGCCTCCTGTATTTTCATTATAATCAGCAGTGCCAAAACTGTAAAGGAGAAAGCATGTATTTTTCCGTCCTTTAGCGCCACGAAATCGACTTCCCCGTTCGGTATCTTCCCTACGCATACATCATATCCGCGGTTTAACAGCTCATCTGCATATATTCACTGGCTTGAAAATATTTGCATTCATTTATCAGTACTTCCTTTCCTGCCGGTTTCTAAAAAAGCCGGCGCTGTATTATCATAAGATATTATGTCAGCATACTCGTAGCATTCAAGCATCATGTTGCAGCAGCTCCTTCCAGTTTTGAAAAAAACCCATCGTTTTTATTTCGACACCCTCATATTTCTGATCCCAGCCTTTGAATATTCTTTATATAATATTGGTGTCTTTGCTAATTTTGCATTATATAAACGCCCATAATGTGCACATATATTTCGGACATACGCAATGCTCTCCAGCCAGCTTTCGAGATATGTATATCCAACGCAAAATAATTTCGCCACTATCTTTTTATCTCCATTTTTCATATTCTTATAAAATTTTGATAATGTTCCGAAACTGAACACTTCAACCAGTGCATAAATTGGCAATTGTCCGCCTTCATAATTTTCTCGAAAATTTTTTACAAACGGAGCTTTTGAGTTTCTGTATATTTCTGCCTCTATATCCTTTAGAAAACTTTTATGATATTCCGGATTTATAAATTTATCCGAATCATAGTAACCTAAAACACCGTAGTTTTCTGCAAAAAAATTTGAAATACGGCATCTTACATTAATCTCTACTTTTTCTATTTCTGGAAATATCAATTGACGGAAATTTGAATTAAGAAGATATAATTCTACGATATGTTCAAAAGTTACCCCTGTGTAATAATTTCCATTCCTGGGCTTTAAGTTTAGACTATAAGCTTTAATTAATCTAAAATAGGATATGTCGTTTAATTTTTCTACCTGTTCTTCAATCGGCATAGGAGGCTGATGTATTTTTTGTTCTCCCATACAATATTCTCCTTAAAGTTAAAAGACCCAAATTATGATTTTGGATTTTGGGATATATCGCTCGCGTGCTGGTGCCCTATGCCACAATAAAAGAGGGGCCACAGGAAAATGCAAGCACTTTCCTGTGGCTCCTCTTTATTTTGTCGCACGGCTTACAGCCTTACGCGTATATCCTTACTCTACGATGGAAGCAACTGTACCTGATCCTACTGTACGACCACCCTCACGGATAGCGAATCTCAGACCTTCCTCCATCGGTACCGGGTGGATCAGTTCAACTGTCATTGTAACGTGATCTCCAGGCATGCACATCTCTGTGCCTTCCGGAAGCTCGCAAACACCTGTTACGTCTGTTGTTCTGAAGTAGAACTGCGGACGATAGTTGTTGAAGAACGGTGTATGACGGCCACCCTCATCTTTTGTCAGGACGTAAACCTGAGCAGTGAATTTTGTATGGCATGTAACAGTACCCGGTTTGATCAGACACTGTCCTCTTTCGATCTCTGTTCTCTGGATACCACGGAGCAGAGCACCGATGTTATCACCTGCACGAGCCTCGTCGAGCAGTTTACGGAACATCTCGATACCAGTTACAACTGTCTTCTTAACATCCTCATGGATACCGATGATCTCAACTTCATCAGAGATGTGAAGTGTACCACGCTCTACTCTACCTGTAGCAAC
>DWWO01000018.1 GCA_019119675.1 Candidatus Mediterraneibacter faecipullorum
TTTAGACCTTTTGACCCTGGCATCCTTATATTCGGATAAATATTTTAATGTTGTTGTGTTAAATGAGGCCGAAGTATCAGGTAAAATAAAAATTAAATTTATGATAAAGGATGTTAAATGCAAAAAAAGAGCCGGCAGAGTGATTTTCTTTCCATTACCACTCTGTCAGCTCTTCTGCTCTTGTGTATTTAGTTCTTCCATCTTACGCCGTACCTCTGCCCATTATCTCATTGAACGGTACAGATTGTAGGCGCTTGCGCTTCCGCTCATAAAGAGAAGTCCTGCCGTAATTGTTTCTGCATTCTCTTCGAAATATTTTCTCAGTCTTTCTTTCAGGGAAACTTTTTTTGCATTATTTTCTTTTACTGCATATCTGCTTTTGTTTACTGCAATTGTACTCATTATTTATCTCTCCTTTTCTTGTTGCTGTTTTCTGTCTACGCCTATTATAATAGCTCCTGAAATGCATGCAGAACAGTCTGTTTATTGACCTGTTTTAAGTCGATATTGACTTTTTACTGTCTATCATTTATTCTTTCCATAGATTGGACGACTGGAGGTTATCTGGCATGGAGCAGCCATATTACGAAACATTTCAGGAGATAAATGAACTTGGCATCCAACTGGCATATTACACAACGCCCGGCGGTTATCACCCTCTGCACTGGCACGAAGAGATCGAACTGCTGTACCCTCTCAACGGTGAATCCACGATCCAGATCGAAGGGCAGAAATATCAGATTTCGAACAAACATCTTACTGTGATCGATTCTCGTCAGGTACACAGCACATACACCTACAGTGATACATCCATGTTTATCTGTATCCATATCTCAAGAAAATATATGGAAAAGTATCTTCCGGATCTTGATATGTATCAGATACACTGCATTCCGGACAAGATCACCGATGAACAGTTTCCTGAATATCTTTCCGTTTGCAAACAGATGGAACAGCTTACCAGGCTCTATATCGAGGATGTCTCTGCGTATCTTATGGAAGCTGAAGGGATCATCTTGCAGATTCTTGCACATCTGATCCGCTTTTTCTCTGTCAGGGTTGTATCGAATGACAACTCGGCAGATAAACTGACTCTGGAACGCATCAGAAATGTCATTACTTATGTAGAAGATCATTTCCGGGAGCCGGTTTCTCTTCATGACATTGCAGGGCACCTCGGGCTGGGTAAAGAGTATTTCTGCCGTTTCTTCAAAAAAAATATGGGAATATCCTTTCTGCAATATGTAAACGAAGTGCGGGTCTCCCGTATCTATCAGGATCTGATCCGGACTGACGCACCGGTCAGTGAACTGGCAGAACAGAACGGCTTTTCCAATCAGAAACTGTTTAACCGTACATTTAAAGAAATATATGGCTGTACTCCTTCATCTGTCCGAAAAAATAATAAATAATTTAATCTGGAGGTATTTATATTATGAAGATTGTATTCCTGGATGCCGAGTCACTCGGCAGCGACGTTGATTTTTCCGAATTTGAACAGCTCGGCGTAACCGTAAAATACCCGCGCACTTCCCCTGAAGAAGTTCCGGAGCGCATTGAAGACGCGGATGTGATCGTAGTAAACAAAGTTCCGGTCAGCGAAGCCACTATCGCATCCGCCCGAAACCTAAAACTTGTCTGTGTCAGTGCGACAGGGACAAACAATCTGGACAAAGAATATCTTGCACGGCGCGGGATCGAGTGGCGCAATGCGGCCGGGTATTCCACCGAATCCGTGGCACAGCATACATTTGCCATGCTCTTCTATCTGATGGAAAATTTGAGGTATTATGATGATTATGTCAGAACAGGCGGATACGCGGCTTCCTCTCTCTTTACTCATTTCGGCACTCCCTTCCATGAGCTGGGCAGTGTTACATGGGGAATCCTCGGTCTCGGAACAATCGGCCGGAGAGTTGCCGATATCGCAAAACTGTTCGGCGCGAAGGTCATCTACTATTCTGCGTCAGGAGCCCCGGCACAGAAGGGATACCGGCAGGTGGACTTTGACACACTCCTGACCGAATCGGATATCCTCTCCATCCACGCCCCGCTCAACGAATATACAGAAAATCTCATGAACGCCGAAGCATTCCACAAAATGAAGCAGGACGCCATCCTGCTGAATCTGGGCAGGGGACCGATCGTAAATGAAGCAGATCTCACAGAAGCACTTAACTCCGGGGAGATCAGAGCTGCCGGGCTGGACGTGCTCTCTGTTGAGCCTATGACAAAGGATAATCCGCTCTTCGGAGTACAAGATAAAAGCCGGCTCTTCATCACGCCCCATGTTGCATGGGCAGCGGTTGAGGCACGACAGAGACTGATGAAGATCGTTGCAGCTCATATAAGAGAATTCTTCAGACAGGCATAGCTCTGTCCATCGGAAATAATATCCTCTTTACAAATCCGTTTTTTCTGGTATAATCATGCGGGTTAGTTGTGTATAACTCATGATAGTTTATTTGAACCGGAGGGTATTATTTTGAACATTTTAGAAAAAATACTTGCACTCATATCCGTACTGCTGCTGATTCTCTGTATGCTCGCCCCGCTGAAGCGAGCAGAACTGGCACAGAAACATCCGTGGATCAGGCACGTCACAGGATTTCACGCAGTTTACGGGGTTATCCTGCTCGCCACGGGGCTGGCACACGGCATCCTCGCGGGGAGCGGGCCCGCAATGATGACCGGAAAGCTCGGATGGATGCTGCTCCTGATCCTTACACTTCTCACACCGTTGAAGAAAAAAACAAAGCAGGTTCTCTGGCGCAGGATACATATTGCACTCGGAGCAGCAGTATGTGTACTTATGGTCGTGCATATTGTTCAGTCGATTATTATGTAACGTGGCTTTCGCCACATGCACGTACCGGCTCCAGCCGCATCGAGCAGCGCGTACCTCGATTCCGCTTCGCTCCATCTCGGTCGTGGCTTTCGCCACATGTGCAAAAAAGAGGAAAGGTCTTCTGGAATGCAAGCATTCCTCAGCCCTTTCCTCTTTTTTTCCACGCGTTGCTCAATGCTTAACGTAAAAAACCGCCGTCCCCGCGGCTCGCAATGTCCGCAAAAACAGCGATTTCTAAGTGCGCGATCAGGGGTTCGAACCCTGGACACCCTGATTAAGAGTCAGGTGCTCTGCCAGCTGAGCTAATCGCGCAT
>DWWO01000085.1 GCA_019119675.1 Candidatus Mediterraneibacter faecipullorum
TTTTCTGCTGTCTCATCCGGTCGGTAATCTTTTCTTCCACTGCAGCGTCGTCTTCCAACAAACACTCATACAAAGCGGACGGAAACGGAACTTAGTCGACAAAGTTCACCATTTCGCCCCGTTTTATAGTAAACTTCGTGATTGCCGGGGGAGATACTTCTGATTGGATGAATGCAGAAAATCAGTCGGATACAGCCCTGTTGATGCACCTTCCGGAACCGGGCGGGGAGAAGATGCTGACGGTGACTGTGGAGGAATATTAGATAAAGTTAAAACCTGGGATGCAGCGTTAATCGGGAAAATGAAATTGTCTGAGTGAAACGAGTTGTTCATTTTCCCGATTGCTTTTAGCTGTATCACAGGTTTGTTACTTTATCATCTTATATTCCGTAACCGGAGCCGGCAGCATCCTCTCCCCGCCCGTCCCGGATACGTGAGACAATCCACTGTATCCGATTGATTTTCGGATGTTTCATGTTTTATCGCGAAGTTTATCTCAGGCAAACACGAATTTACAATATATGCTTCTTTTTGAAGATAATGATACATCCGACAATGACCACTATACTCAGCACGACAACAAACGGGAATCCGTCATCCAGACCCGGCATATCCTTAAAGTTCATCCCGTACCACCCGGTGATCAATGTCAGCGGGAAGAAAATCGTGGATATCACGGTCAGGAACTGCATATTGCTGTTCTGCCTGGCATCAATCTGTGCCTGATATGCCTCCTTTACCTGCTGGGCGTATTCGAGCAGGTGGCTTGTCCGGCTCATGAGCCGGTCTGCACGGTCGGTGAGCGTTCCAAAATATTTCAAATGCTTTTTCAGGAAGAAGCCGTTTTCATTCTCTTCCATCTCTTTTGTCAGATCCATGATCTCATCATAGTAACTTCGAAGATTTAGCAGTTCACGTCGAAGCGGCATCAGTTTTGTCTGAAAATTAGCGATATGTTCCTGACTCACATCCTCTTCCATCCTCAGGAGCCTTCGTTCATATGCCACAAGCATTTCCAGATCCCTGCTTATGAACTCCGAGATATAATTATAAAGAAAGCGTTCTTTTGTCTCCCCCTGATGTGTCTTTTTCTGCTGGATGCGGCGGATCAGCCGTTCGGAAAAGTCCTCGTCATCCACGATCACCACGTTACTGCGGTTTACAAAAAAATACATCCTGTATCTGCTCCCGAGCACATCAAGGAGCTTCGGTATACAAAGTGTTCCCACTACACAGTCCTGCTGGTTCTCAAGCCTGCAGAATCCGATCTTTGCCACCTGGATTTCATTTTCGTATATGATTCCCGCTTTTGCGAGGATTGCGTCAGCATGTCTTGAATCTGTGACAAAGACTGCCGGCGCCTGGTCCGTCTCCCACTCTTCCTCCGTCACCGGAACAAGCTGCTCGCCAAATCTGTAAATCATCCTATCACCTGTTCGCTTTTATTCTTCTCCTTATTACTCTTCGTCCGCTGTCTGACCTGCATTCCTCTGGGCAGCCTTATCATACGCTTCCTGATAAAGAGCCTCCTGAGAATTGACCGGTTCTCCCTCGCATTTTACAAGAGTATAATTTCCTTCCGGGTCTTCCTCTCTTGCTTTTTTATTATCGCTGAGCATCAGGTCAAAAATACCCTGTATCCTCTCCTTGATCGCCGGAGCGCAGACCGGAGCAGCAACCTCCACACGTTTCACTGTATTTCTTGTCATAAAGTCGGCAGAGGAGATATAGTATTTCCTTCTTTCGCCGCAGCCAAAGATATAGATCCTGGAATGTTCGAGGAAGCGTCCCACAATACTGATAATGCGGATATTCTCTGTCTGTCCTTCCACACCCGGGATCAGGCAGCTGATTCCCCGGATGATCATATCAATATGAACTCCTGCCTGAGATGCCTCTACAAGCTTATCGATGATCTTCTTATCAGTCAGAGAATTCAGTTTCAGTCCGATATAAGCTTCCTCCCCGTTCTTTTTATGTTCAATCTCTTCCCCGATCATATCGATAATGCGGTTTTGCAGGCATTTCGGCGCTACGAGCAGATGGTCGGATTCTTCCACTGTCTCTCCCTTGGTGAGCGCCTGGAACACTCTTGCCGCGTCCATACCAATCTGTTCATCAGCCGTCATCAGAGACAGATCCGTATAGAGTCTTGCCGTCTTTTCGTTGTAGTTTCCGGTTCCGATCTGTGTGATATATTCGATCCCGTCTTTCCCTTTTTTCGTGATCAGGCAAAGCTTGGAATGCACTTTGAATCCTTCGAGTCCATAGATGATCTGGCAGCCCGCTTTCTCCAGCATACGGGACCAGCGGATATTATTTTCCTCATCAAAGCGGGCGCGAAGTTCCACAAGGACAACAACTTCCTTTCCATTTTCTGCCGCTTCACAGAGAGCCTCAACGATCTTGCTCTGTTTTGCCAGGCGGTACAATGTCATCTTAATAGAAATAACATTGTCATCCTCCGCAGCTTCATTAAGCATGCGCAGGAACGGACGGATCGACTCGTACGGGTAGGACAGAAGTTTGTCTTCTTCTTCGATCTGTTTTAAAATACTCTCTCCATCGCGGAAGGACGCGGATTTCTGCGGTACTCTCCTCTCGTAGAACAATTCAGGATTCATGCGGAGATGATCCTGGATCGTGAAGACGAAAGAGAGATCCAGAGGAGCTTCACTGCGGAACACACGCTCCGGTGAAACGTCCAGATACCGGCACAGAGATTCCACGACCGAGCCGTCGATCTCACGGGACATATCAAGACGCACCGGTGAGAGTTTCTTTCTCTCTTTCATCAGGTCGGCCATGAATTCGCGATAATCCAGATCTTCATCATACAGCGCATCTGCATCGATATCCGCATTTCTCACGACACGGATCAGGGACTTGCCGATCACCTTGTATCCCTTAAATACTTTTCCGATATAATGGAGCACGATATTCTCGGAAAGTATATATCTTCCCTTTCCTCCCGGAAGTTCGATCAGGCGCTCTACCATGTTATTCGTACACGGAATAATACCGATCCTCTCTTTTCCGCTCCTTGTCTGAAGGACGACTACAGCGTAGATCTCCTGATTTCTCAGGAACGGGAACGGCTGTCTCTTTCCCACTATAGTCGGAGAACTTAATGGTACGATCTCATGATTGAAATACTGCTCGAGATATTTCTTTTCCTCAGGTTTTGCTGTTGTAAAGTCGATCAGTGTGATGCCATATTCTGCCACTTTATCCATCAGGCTCTTATATGCGGCGTCTTTTCTCTTGTTGAGCTTTTTCACCACTTTCAGAATAACCTTGATCTGCTCCTCTGACGTCATTTTCGTCTTATTATCCCTGATCTTTTTATTGACCAGCATCTGATCCTGAAGAGATCCTACCCTGACTCTGAAAAACTCATCCAGATTGCTCTGATAGATCGAGACAAAATTCATGCGTTCACAGAGCGGCACTTCGTTATTTTCCGCCTCTTCCAGTACTCTTTCATTAAATTTCAGCCAGGACAGTTCCCTGTTCATATAAATATTTTCCATTTTTTCCTCCTTTGTAACTAACACAACTTGTTTCCATTTGCCACCAGCTTAAATTTGCAGTTCAGCCGTTCTGCAGCTCTCCTGCACATCATCATGCGCTTCAAAAATATTTCAAAATAATCCATCACTGTACAGATGGAATCATCTAATTCAAGCTCCATTTGTATAATACGCTTTTCTTTCTGAATAATCAACTTCGAAGATAACGCCGCGTAATTTACTCTGTCATGAATATCAAATGTAGCTTTATTCCTGTTCTGCACCCTGTTGCGCCGCACATCCGTCTTATCTGCCAGGATCAGCGCCGCAGACACGCCGTCCACTGCTGCCCCTGTGGCCTCATCATGATGGCCGATGGCTGTCGTCACAACGAGGATATCCTTGAGGGGCATATCTGTATCTTTCAGGATCTGATAGGCAAGGATCGCGCCGCTGTGCGCATGGTCGTGCCGGTTGATGCTGTTGCCTATGTCATGCATGTATCCGGCAATCTTTGCAAGCTCTGTCTTATGCTTTCCATATCCCAGTTCCTTTAATATCTTTCCTGCAGTTTCAGCGGTTTTCGACGCATGCTTTTTCGAATGTTCCGTATACCCCAGCTCGTTGAGCGTGGCGTTTCCCTTCTCGATCAGGAGATTGATCTCCTCGTTCATCCTGATCTGCTTGTAATCCGTCTTCATCACAGTCTCCTCACCGCCTCCATCGCAAGGGCTGATCTCTCACATTCCTGTGCGGTCATGGTGATCTGCCAGCACAGAGGGCTTCCTTTCATATGTTCAGACGCATAGCTCAGCCCGTTCGTCCGTTCGTCAAGAAACGGACGGTCGATCTGGTTGGGGTCTCCGAGCAGGATGATCTTTGTGTCCTTCCCTGCCCGCGTAATGATCCCTTTGATCTGATCCGGCGTTGTATTCTGAGCCTCATCAATGATCAGGTATGTTTTCACGATGGAGCGTCCCCTTATGTAGTTGAGCGCCTCAGCCTGGATAATGCCCCGGCCGAAAATTTCATCGACCTTTCCTTTCAGTTCCTCCTCGTCCTGATACCGCTCCTCTTCACTGGAATCAATCAGCTGCTCCAGATTGTCTATGATGGGGCGCATCAGAGGCGATATCTTTTCCTGCTCATCTCCCGGGAGGAATCCGATATCATCGTCAAACTGAGCATTTGGACGGCAGACCAGAATACGCCGGTATTCGCCGGTCGGATGATTCAGCAGTTTCTCAAGTCCTACCGCAAGGGAATAAAACGTCTTGCTGGTGCCTGCCATTCCCTTTACGATGACAAGAGGTGCTTTCTCTGCCGGCTGCATCAGGGCTTCCTGCAGGAAATACTGCCCTGCATTTCTCGGAGAGATGCCGTAAGGAGCGCTTTTACGGAACTCAAGCTTGCGGATCACCCCGTTCACCACACGTCCGAGCTGTGTCTTTTTTGCTGACTGATCCGCCTTTAGGATGACGAACTGATTTTCCTCCAGCTTCGGTACATAGCTTTCCCCGTCTTCGCCGAGCACATACGTCTGATCGACCGGCACTCCTTTTTTCTTGAAGTCCTTAAATATTTCTTCCGGCACATACAGCTCGCACCTGCCGCTGTACTGATTCTCATGCTCCAGCACCTGATCTGTAGTAAAATCTTCCGCACAGATGCCCAGGATCTGTGCCTTGATCCGCAGGAGCAGATCTTTTGTCACAAGGATGACCTGCTCGTCACGGGATTCAGACAACCCCATGCAGACTCTCAGGATCCTGTTGTCTGCCACTTCATCTGACAGATCTTCCGGAAGTTTTACATTGACAAAATTCTTCTCCACGCAGAGTGTCCCGCCGCCATCCAGTGGCACTCCTTTCAGCAGATCTCCTTTCTGGCGGAGCTGTTCCAGATAACGGATCACCTTGCGGGCATTGGCTCCCGTTTCTCCTTCCGCTTTCTTAAAGTGATCCAGCTCCTCCAATACGACCATGGGAAGCACGACAAGATTGTCTTCAAAGCTGTCGATCGCATAAGGCGCCTGCAGGAGAATATTTGTGTCTGCTACATAAATTTTTACCATACAGTTTCCTCTCAAGTTTTCATTTTTTAATTTTTATATGTAGTCTATTTTATAATAAAGTCCTGAACGTTGGGATGATAAAAATGTTAAATGTAAGTAAAGGCGTCCTGTTAAGCCTGCTGCCGGGTCTGCTCTGCATCTCATTCGTGATGGTTCCTGCTTTTTTCTGCCATATTCTCCACTGTAACTAAGCACGGCAGCTTTAAACGCGGCACCATGTTGCCTTTCCCGCAGGAAATGTGATATCATACCGACTATAAATATCGGGATTTACTTCATTACAAAAGAGAGGAAACTTATTTTATGGACTTCACATTTACAGAACTGCTCTGGCTCTTTCTCATCTACTCTTTTCTCGGATGGATATTTGAGGCAGTTGTCGGGACAATAAAAAACAAAAGATTTACGAACCGCGGATTCTCTACAGGACCATTCTGTATTGTGTACGGCATTGCAGCTGTCACAATGCAGGTCACGCTTGC
Source organism: Candidatus Mediterraneibacter faecipullorum (assembly GCA_019119675.1). Lineage (GTDB taxonomy): Bacteria > Bacillota > Clostridia > Lachnospirales > Lachnospiraceae > Mediterraneibacter > Mediterraneibacter faecipullorum. Next base: position 6,069 of record DWWO01000085.1, read on the forward strand.
AGACCTGATGAATAATCCCGTCTTTCTTTTTATCGGGTGCGGGATACAGGCCACATTTATCGAATGGTTTACAGGGAAATTACTGGAGCTGGTAAACCGGCGCAAATGGTGGGATTATTCAAATAATAAATGGAATTTTGACGGGTATATCTGTCTGGAATATACACTGCTCTGGGGTATCCTCGGATTTGTCAGCGTAAAGTACGGGAATACATTTTTTCTGTTTTTGTACAAATTCATTCCCGAACCGGTTCCTGCCGTCCTTGCATGGATACTCGCAGGTTATGTGGCACTTGATTCTATGGTTTCCCTTGCCGCCGTATTTCATCTGCGCAGAAGCAAAAAAAAGACGGGCGCTCCTGACAGCAGTCTGTCTTCAAAAATGTACAAAGCCGCCCTCGCGGTCATCAGATATGTAGAGCGCCGTATGGCAAAGGCTTATCCGGTCATCGAAGAGAAATCTGAAGAAATCTTAAAAGAAGGAAAATTTGCAGAAGGCTGCGGATTTTACAAACTGTTCTGGCTTTTCCTCATCGGGGCGTTCCTTGGAGATATCACAGAGACAATCTTCTGCCGTCTGACGGCGGGCGTCTGGATGAGCAGGAGCAGTCTTGTGTGGGGCCCTTTCAGCATTGTATGGGGACTCGCCATCGCCCTTGCCACATCACTTCTATACAAGGACAAAGACAAACCGGACCGGCACATTTTTCTGATCGGCGCCCTGCTCGGCGGAGCATATGAATATGTATGCAGCATATTTACGGAACTCGTATTCGGACAGGTATTCTGGGATTACAGCGACATCCCGTTTAACCTTGGCGGAAGGATCAATCTCCTATACTGTTTCTTCTGGGGAATTGCCGCAGTTATCTGGATCAAGCTGCTGTATCCCAGGATTTCCGGATGGATCGAACGCATCCCAAAGATCGCAGGCTACATAGCGACATGGCTCCTTGTCGTATTTATGACGGCGGATATCCTTGTTTCCTCTGCCGCGCTGGTACGCTATGACCAGCGCAGCGGAGGACCGGCTGCTTCAAGCGGATGGGAACAGGTCATCGACGAAAACTTTGACGACAGCAGAATGAAGCAGATCTATCCAAATGCGAAACAGAGATAAACTTATTTACCTCATAAACTCATCCTGCCTACAGTTTAACACTGAGATTCTGCTCTTCTATATTATGCCGTCTGGCGTACCCTGAAAGAATCATGGTCAACGCACCGTCACCCGTAATGTTGCATGCTGTGCCAAAGCTGTCCTGGAGAGCAAAAATAGTGAGCATCAGGGCTGTTCCTGTCTCGTCAAATCCGAGTACGCCTGTGATCAGGCCAAGGGATGCCATGACCGTTCCTCCAGGCACTCCCGGAGCACCGATGGCAAATACACCGAGCAGGACACAGAACAGGATCATCGTGCCGGCATCCGGTATCTTCCCGTATAAGATCTGGGATACCGTCATGACGAAGAATACCTCGGTCAGTACAGAACCGCAGAGGTGGATATTAGCAAACAGCGGAATCCCAAAGTCCACCATGTCAGCCCTGAGCACCGGCTCGGATTTCTTGGCGCAGCGAAGCGCAACTGCCAGTGTCGCTGCGGAAGACATTGTCCCGACAGCCGTGATATATGCCGGACCGTAATTTCTGATAACTTTCAGCGGATTGCTTCCCGAATAGATCCCCGCCGCAATGTAGAGCACTGCCATCCAGATAAAATGGCCTGCCATAACGATCAGCACCACCTGGATAAACACGGGGAGCTGCTTTGTGATCGTTCCCTCATAGGAAAGTCCGCAGAATGTAAAGCCGATAAATACCGGAAGGACCGGTATGACAACTCTGGTCACTACTTCCAGGACGATCTTCTGAAATTCCTCCAGAAGGTTCGTCATCGTAACAGCATTGGTCCACGTACATGCCAGCCCTAAAAGCACGGACAGTACAAGTGCACTCATTACCGACATGATCTGCGGGATCTCGAGTTGGAACACAACCTCCGGGAGCTCTTTAAGCCCTTCTACTTCCGAGACGATAGACAGATGCGGAATGATCCCGTATCCTGCTGCCATGGAAAGAAGCGCAGCCAGAATGGAGGACATATACGCACAGAAAAGCGCTACGCCGAGCATCTGTGAGGCACTCTTTCCAAGCCTGGTGATCGACGGTGCGATAAATCCGATGACGATCAGCGGCACACAGAAATTGATCAGCTCCGACAGTATAAATCTGACAGTTACTACAACATTCATCAAAGCATCGCCTGCAGCTTTCATGGATTCCATTCCTGCAAGCTGTCCGGCGATAATTCCGAGCACCACTCCCACGAGCAGCTTAAACGGAAGGCTGGTGAATACTTTCTTCATTTAAAATCCTCTCTTATCATTTCTATTCGCATCATAGCCGGGGGCTTTTGTCCCCGACATCATTAATGCGTTGTCCTATTATAATCGATAAGAGCTCCTCTGGCAATAGATATTATTTCCATATAACTTTAACAGACCAGTCCGTACCATTGCCGAACTGTTGCTTGACAAAAGTCATATCTGTGTTACGATATGACAGTAAGTGTCCGCACATGAACTGCGGGCAGATCAGTTCTAAAGGAGTAATATAATGGCACTATATAATAACAGAATCGTAGTAAAAGTAGGAACGTCAACACTGACCAACGACTCCGGGAAGAGTGATCTTCGCGCGACAGACCGGCTCGTCTGCACACTGGCAGATATCCAGAATATGGGATATGAAGTTATTCTCGTCTCTTCCGGTGCTATCGCCGTTGGCAGGAACAAACTGAACATGCAGAGCAGACCGGACAGCAGCACTATGCGCATGAAACAGGCGGCAGCCGCTGTAGGACAGTGCAGTCTCATGTATCTCTATGATAAATTCTTTGGCGATTATGATAAGACAGTGGCTCAGATTCTCCTGAACGCAGAGGATATCGAGCAGGAAGAAAAAAAGGAGAACCTGACAAACACATTTAACGCGCTTCTTGAAATGGGTGTTATCCCCATTGTAAACGAAAATGATTCCGTCAGCTATACGGAAATTGAATCCGAAGACAGGCTGTTCGGCGACAATGATATGCTCTCCTCCGTCGTAGCGGTCCTGTGCCGGGCAAAACGTCTTGTCATTTTATCCGACATCGACGGATTCTACGACAGCGATCCCCGTCTGCACCCGAACGCAAAGCTTATCGAACAGATCGATACCATTGATGAAAGTGTCTATTCTCTCGCAGGAGGCGCCGGTTCCAGAAGGGGTACCGGAGGTATGCGTACAAAGCTCCAGGCTGCCCAGCTTGCCACATCCAACGGGATCGATACGATCGTAACAAACGGAAAGCGCCCGGAAGCACTCTATGACATTGTCAGGGGCGGAAAAGCCGGCACATTGTTCACAGGGAAATTATAATACACCTGCTTATCAGCATACATACGGATATAGATAAAGCGGATCCTCAAGATCCGCTTTCTGTTACTTTGTGAACGCAGCCTTCTCCAATGTGAGGAGGCTGATTTTTTTATCAATCCCGCCTGCATAACCGGTCAGGCTGCCGTCTGTTCCCAGCACCCGGTGGCATGGCACGATAATAGATATGGGATTGTGCCCTACCGCTCCGCCAACCGCCTGGGCAGACATACTCTTTATCCCCCGCTGTTCTGCGATCCTGCCGGCGAGCTCCTTGTATGTAGTCATCTGTCCATATGGAATCTCAAGCAGTATCTTCCAGACAGCAAGCCGGAACTCACTTCCTATTAAATGCAGCGGCGGTGTAAAATCCGGTTTCTGCCCCGAAAAATAAAGATCCAGCCACTTTACCGTCTGTTCCAGTACAGGCGGCTTTTTCGTCTCTGCTTTCTCTGGCATGGGATCATCTTTCAGTATTCCGCTTCCGAAATACTTCTGCCCGTCAAACCAAAGTCCGGTCAGGCCCTCTTCATCAGATGCAAGTGTAATCCCGCCCAGAGGCGAATTGTAATGACAGATACTGTACATAAAGCATTTTCTCCTTTCCGTATATCCGCTCTCCAACAACTCCCCATTGTCGAATCGCACCACCAGGTCTATTTTCGTATCTCCAGTTTTAAAGCTTTCTCTCAAGGAATTCTTCCACCGCATGGTTGAACTCCCGATACTTCTCTTTCGCTATAAAATGCGTGCCATGCAGTATCCGGATCTGTGCATTCGGAAGGCTCGCATAGATCAGCCTTGTATGCTCATCCTTTATCATATCCTTATCCCCGGCAATGACCAGCTTTTTCATTTTTATAAAATACGGATTTTTATTTTCAGAAAGCTCTTCCGGCCGGATATTCGGATCATTTACCATCAGGCCCAGCATCTCTGCATTTCTCCGCGCCTTTTCGGCAAATGAGCTTCCGTCGCCTTTCTTCCCGGCATTTTTGACGGACAGATTTTTCCCAAAAGAGGCGAAAGCAGACGCTATCCAGTATCCGATAACGATGGGAATCTGGGTGGATGGCTTCACACCCGACGCATCCAGATTCGCCCCATTTAAGACAAGATGATCCACACGTTCCGGATATTTCAGAGCAAAAACAAGCGCGATATTGCCACCGTCTGAAAAGCCCAGAATATGCGCTTTTCCAATTCCTTTTTCATCCATAAAATCATGCAGATCCTCAGCGAACTGCCGGATTGTGAACGGCTTCTCCCCTCGGGGTGACTGACCGTGTCCCCGGGTGTCCAGAGCGATCACCCGATACCTGTTCTTAAAATATTTAATCTGGTGTACAAAATAGCTGCCGTCCTCCCCGTTACCGTGGAGGAGAATAAGAGGTGTGCCTGAACCCTCTTCTGTATAGTAAAGCTTGATATCCATAGCCATCTCTGTCTCCCGTCCTGATCTTTCTATATAGCCTGCATGATCAGCCTGCCAGATGCAATCATTATAATACAGATAGAAACAAAAATCCATCTGAAGGGAACTTTAAGTAAATTTATCTTTATCGGACTGAATGCCGATAATATAAGGTTCGAAAACGGCCGGAGATGAGGCACTGAAATACTTTTTTTGAGATGACCGGCATGTGCTTCAGGCTCCGCTCCATAATCTAAGAAAAACTAAAGGGTCTGGAATCTGATTAAAAACGAAGCCGCAAAATGGACAACTCGCCTTTGGCTCAAACAATCCTTTTTCTGCTTCATCGAATTCGGCAGACACTCCGACAAA
>DWWO01000086.1 GCA_019119675.1 Candidatus Mediterraneibacter faecipullorum
TCCGTAGGCATCATAGTTGGGGGCTTTTGCCCCCAACATCATTCTATCTATAATCAAAAGGTTTTTTACTATATTTTCTTCCATCGTATCGATATATTCCGCCATCTGTACGACCTGCTTTTTCTCCTGCTCCATTCCGTTTTGCTCCAGCAGGCGGAACACCCATATCTCCGCTTTTGGACACGTCCTCATATTTCTGTGATTCCTATTCTATCTGTTTTGCATATGTTTCTTTTCTTTTTTCTGTTTCTCCCGGTCTTTGGAAAGTTTCAAAGCCAGACTGCGGACTCTGTCAAAAGATTCCTGTTCGCTTTTCAGCAAAACATAGACCATTTCTGAGAGGTCTTCCCTTTTGTCATACCTTCTGAATGCTTCTCTGTACTTCCCAGTCGGCGGGATTGAGACAGGCAGGAAACCGCTATTGATCAACTGCTGATTTATGATCATCCTCCCGGTCCTTCCATTCCCATCTGAAAAAGGATGGATCCGTTCAAACCGGACATGACTGGCTGCAATCTTTTCAAAAATCTCTTTCACTGTTGCCGCCTCTATATTTGTCTCCCTGATCCAATCTTTCATAAACGCCGGAACATCCTGCGGATCCGGCGGGTAGTATACGGCTTCCGACAGATTTCCAATATAAACTGTGGTCTCTCTATATTCTCCCTGCATATGTCTAATATAGCCATTCGCCTGCTTAATCCACTCTTCATCAATAGCTTTTTTCGCAAATGGGAGCAGCATTTTCTGAATTGCATAGTAGACATTTTTCGCATCTGTATATTCAGAATAGGTATGGTTCGATCTTACTTCATCGTAATCAATTACTGCGATCGTTTCTTCCAGTGACAGTGTATTCCCTTCAATTGCGTTCGTACTCCATGAAAACCTCCTGGCAAAGTCTTCTGTGAACGGCTGAATAATCAGAGGGTTTTCCAAATGCTGAAAAATTTCTTCTTTTTCTGTTTCAATCTGTAAGATCCGATTTTCGTTGTCAAATAATGGCATGATATCTGCCTCCCAATATAAAATAAATTGAGCGGTCTCTGCTAAAAGGGACACCCTTGCTTTTTTTGATTCTTCTTTGCATAGTATACCATACAACCGCCTTCTTATCTATCGGAAAGAATATTCTTCAACTTGACCTAAAATGAAATTCTAAATTCCCCTCTGCGGATTAAAGATACACACTCAAAATCTTAGTACATTTTACGGCAGCCTGGCTCGAATGTCACGTTACCAACCCCTGCTCTTTCTGTAGTAAGCATCTTTAAGCAGCCCTGTCCGATAAAGTACTGCGGCTGAGATCATAGGCAAATGCTTGGTTTACATGGCTGAGTATGTCCGGGAGGTATGATTATTTAGTCCGGCCTACTCATCAAATTCTAGTGTCAAATACTTGAAACGTTCATCATTCCATTTTTTTACGACCTTTCCGGATCTGGTTTTTAGGCGTTCACGATTTTTAAAATTACCGCTTGCACCATATGCATGTTCGATCATATACCAATATGATGTCGGAAGTTTATTTTCTTCCACCTGCAATATATCTCCTATCTCGCAGCAATCAGGTGTCTCGGTTGTAAAATCCATCAGTCTTCCCATAGCTCGTTTCTCCTGTTCTCTTAATTTATAACCAACACCTATTATACTCTTGTTCCTGATTTTTTTCAGCCCATAAGTCCAGGACATCTGTTACTTTCTGAAATATCTGTGAACTCCCGGTCTTGAAAACAATTCTGTCACTATCTTCTGCTCCTTGACATCATGATGCCCGGCATGGACGGATATGAATTCACATCGCTTCTGCGCGACTGCCGCTTCGATCTTCCCATCCTGATGCTGTCTGCAAAACAGCTCCCTGACAATATCATATCCACATAAAATGTCGTCTCCCCGTTCGTCCCTCTGAGGATATCGTCAAATGCTTTCTCTATGCCGCTCTTTCCGACAATGTCTGTCCGGGAACGGTTCTCCTGCTCTTCTTCACTCAAGACGCTGTACTCCTCCTCCGAAATCTGTCCCGTATATCCGATAATTGAAGAAAAAACTTCTGAATCCGTATATTTTCTGACCGGATCCTCCGCAATGTCCACCCCTGTGAGGACATCTTTATTCTCCATGATCGCAGCCGCCGTTTCCGTACTGACTCCCGTGGCAATGGTTGTGGACATATATTTCATCTGTACACAGATATTTGATGATATCCTCTGCCGTCTGATTCTTCTGTTCGTCCGTGAGATCATCCGTCGATGAATACCCGTTTTCCTCCACGATCTCAAGCACCTGTTCCAGTATGGTATTGTCGGCATATTCCTCTCCCCTTATGATCTGGAGACAGAAGCAGCGACAGATTAATATAGAAGAAGTCAGGCATAAAACACCCATGAGGACAAGGAGCCTTGATTTGAAAATGTGTCCCAATATCCTCTGTAATTGTTTCAGCCTGACTTTTATAGATTCTTTCATATTTATTCAGCGCGGTTTGACCTTTCATACTCTTTTGATAACAGTCCCGTGAGCCGGACTGTTACATTTTCCGGTCAGTTTAGCTGAATCATATGTTATTTTCGTGAATAGATGATGAAAAAGGTCTGTCTGTTGTGTGAAAACAGATCTCGGCGATCATCTCTGCCCGGTTAAACGGCACCATGAAATAATATCCGTCCGCAACATCCCTGAGTTTCTCCACTATATCAACGGCAATCTTCACGCCCACGGCCTGCGCTTCTTCCCTGCTCATATCTTTGTCATACTGTGCGATGATCTCATCCGGCACGTGGATCCCGGTAATCTCATTTTTCATAAACAGCGCATTGCGGTAGCTGACAAGAGGCATGATCCCGCAGATGATCTTTGTATCTATCCTGCTCTTTATGTACCGGATCCTCTCGATATCTTCATCGGAGTAAATAGGCTGGGTCAGGAAAAATGACGCTCCCGCCTCGCACTTCTTCTGCATCCGCCTGATTTCGGCATCAATATTGCTTCTCCCGTAATTCAGTGCTCCGCCGTAGGCAATCGGATCTTCGGCGAAATGTTCCCTGTTCAGCTGCCGCACGTAATTCATCAGGGTAACAGAATGATAATCGTAAACAGAAGTGATGCTTCCCCTGTCGCCCGACGGCACCGGATCTCCTGTCACGATCAGGAAATTGCGGATTCCGTTCATGTAGGCTCCTAATATTTCCGAGCCGATCCCGATCGCGTTCCTGTCACGGCACGCGATGTGGGGCATTGTCTCGATCTGGAGCTGATCAGCGATCTTGACCGCAGACATGGACGCCGACGCCCGCATCTTTCCCATTGGAGAATCAGAAAATGTGATCATCTCCACGCCCGCCCGCTTCAGGACAGCCGCAGCATCCATCATCTTTCTGTCATTTCCGTCAAAGGGAGGATCTAACTCTGCGATCACTACCTTTTCTCCGGAATACAGTTTGCGGATAAACGGATTGTTGTCATAACGTATCTCCGACTCCGCCCGCTGCTCCGGCCGGTCGGAAAGCCTTTTTGCAAGCGGTCTGCCGCCTGCTGCCTGAGAAAGTTTCCGGATATATCCCGGGTTCGTCCCGCAGCATCCTCCTATGATGTTGACCCCCTGCCCGGCAATCTCCTCCATGGCCTCACTGAAATAACCGGAATTGTCCCTGTAGACCATCCGGTTCTCGATCCGGTCCGCATATCCGGCGTTTGGCACTGCCGCAACGATCAGTTCTCCCAGGTCCTGCCGCTTCAGAAGTTTTCCCAGATGAGAAGGCCCGATGCCGCAGTTAAATCCGATCCCGTCGATCAGGTCACTTTCTTTCGCTGTTTTGAGCAGTTCCCGCATTCCTGTCCCTGTCTTCGTATAGCCGAATACATTGACAGAAAAGCTCGCCATGACAAAGGCATCGCTGACAGATTTGATCCATTCCGCCACCGGCAGGATATACTCGAAATCCGGGAACGTCTCAAACCAGATCAGTTTCAGCCCGGCGTCCAGATGTGCCTTTGCCATGGTCTTATATTCTTCGGCCAGTTCCTCATCCTGCTCCTCGCCCCCGCGCTTTCCGGAAACAGGTCCGATATCGCCGGCAATATAGATTTCCTTTTTTTCCCGCCCTTCTTCTTTTGCACGGCTGCATTCCTGTTCTACCGCCGACCGTGCGATACGGCAGGATGCAGCGACGTTTTCATAGACAGTCCGCAGCTGCTCTTCCCTCGTCGTCCTCCCTGCATTGCCTGCACAAAGAGTCCGGATATTGGAGGCGAAACTGTTCGTCCTCAGGATATCGGCTCCTGCTTCAATATATTCCCTGTGTATCTCTTCAATCTTCTGCGGGGCTGTCAGATTGTCATTCTCGGGTGAGCCTGATTCCTTTCCGTATTTCTCACTGTAGTATGTTCCCATCGCTCCGTCCATGATCAGGCATCGCGATCTGAATATCGAATGAAAGTCCATGTATTTCCTCCCTGTATCCACTTTTTATAATTTTTCTTTCGTAACAGTTCAGCCATCAGATGAGCTGAGCGCCAGTATATGAGCAAAACAGCTGCGGCATATTTTTCCCGATACCGGCAGCAAATGAAAATATTATACCATAAATTTTATAAAAGAAAGCCGAAATACTCCCGATATTATATCATTGGGGTTATTTCGACTTTCTTCATTATCTGCTATATTTCATCCGATATATTTACAGATTGCCGAGCAGTTTATCAATGCTGACCAGTTTTACACTCAGCACAAAAATGTCTGTCGCCAGAGACAGTTCTTCCGGCGTCGGATAAGACGGCGCAATACGGATATTGCTGTCGTGCGGATCTTTGCCGTACGGGAAAGTAGCGCCGGCGCCTGTAAGTACTACCCCTGCCTCTTTCGCTTTTGCAACGATCGCTTTCGCGCAGCCGTCCATGGAATCAAACGAAATGAAATATCCTCCCAGCGGTTTTGTCCATGAACCGATTTCCAGCCCGCCAAGTTCTTTCTCGAAAATATCGATAACAGCCTCGAACTTCGGTCTGAGAATATCTGCGTGTTTCTTCATATGCTCTACGATTCCGTGCACATCTTTGAAGAAGCGCACATGGCGCAGCTGATTCACCTTGTCGTGTCCAATCGTCTGTACCTGCATCATGCTGCGTATCTCTTTTAAGTTTGCATCT
>DWWO01000087.1 GCA_019119675.1 Candidatus Mediterraneibacter faecipullorum
TCAGCATCCGGATCTCCGGATGCTCGGCGAGCATGGAAAGGCACTGCTCTCCGTCTGACGCCTTCAACACCTTGTACCCGTCGTTGACCAGATAAATCTCCACCAGGTCCGCGATCTCTTTATCATCATCCACTACTAAAATACTTGCATTCTTATCCATGTGCTCTCCTCCGTACATTTCTTCTTAAAAGCCGCACCACCCCGTCTCCGGCGCCGTGCATCCGGCACCGGTTCCGACAGCTCTGCTTCTCTCAGAGTCTGCCATGACAGCCGTCGGCTTTTTGAATAGTTTACCACATTTTCACCGTCAAAGTCCTTAAGAACTTCTTACCTTGACTTTTGACGCGCTCTTTGCTAGAATGGGAAAGATTCAGAGTCGGATAAATGGTCGCTCCTTTTGACGCCGAAAGGCTTAAGGAGAGGAAAGTCCGGGCTTCACAGGGCAGGATGCCGGATAACGTCCGGTGGAGGTGACTCCAAGGCCAGTGCAACAGAAATAAACCGCCGGGATCTTCCCGGTAAGGGTGGAAAGGCAGTGTAAGAGACTACCGCCCTGCTGGTAACAGCAGGGGCACATGTAAACCCCATCCGAAGCAAGACCGGATAGAAACTATGTGGCTGCCCGTCACGTTTCAGGTAGGTCGCTTGAGCGCAGCGGCGACGCTGCGCCTAGACAGATGATCGTCCAACGACATAACCCGGCTTATCGTCTTGCTTGGCACTATTTTTATAATATTGTATGAAAGAGATGGAGAAAATGGGAATGAAGGTAAATGCGGAGCTGCCTCTTCCGGCAGATCTGAAAGCAGAGTATCCGCTCTCGGAAAATATTGTTAAGATCAAAGAGAAAAGAGATCGGGAGATCAGGGATATCTTTACGGGAAAATCAGATAAATTTGTTGTAATTGTAGGACCGTGTTCGGCAGATAATGAAGATTCTGTCTGCGAGTATGTGAATCGCCTTGCCAAAGTAAATGAGAAGGTTTCTGACAGGCTCATGATCATTCCCAGGATCTATACGAATAAACCGCGGACAACAGGAGAGGGGTATAAGGGAATGCTGCATCAGCCGGAGCCGGATCAGGCGCCGGATCTTCTGGCAGGTATCATTGCCATCCGGAAAATGCATACCCGTGCTATCGAAGAGAGTGGACTGACCGCGGCGGATGAGATGCTCTATCCGGAGAACAGGAGTTACCTTGACGATATCCTTTCCTACGAGGCGATCGGAGCCCGGTCGGTAGAGAACCAGCAGCACCGCCTGACAGCAAGTGGTATGGATATACCGGTGGGAATGAAAAATCCTACCAGTGGAGATTTCTCCGTGATGCTCAATTCCGTTGTGGCTGCCCAGAGTTCCCATACTTTTATTTACCGCGGCATGGATGTAACGACGAGCGGAAACGATCTTGCCCATGTGATCTTAAGAGGCGGCGTGGACAAATACGGTACCTGCATCCCGAACTACCATTACGAGGATCTGGTGCGCCTGCTCGAAGCTTACCAGAAGCGGGATCTGAAGAACCCTGCAGCTATCGTGGATGCGAACCATTCCAATTCCAATAAGCAGTTCCGTGAGCAGATCCGTATCGTGAGCGAAGTCCTCCACAGCAGGAACTACAATCCGGAACTCAAAAAGCTGGTCAAGGGAGTTATGATCGAGAGCTATCTCGAGGAAGGATGCCAGAAGATCGATGAGAACCGGGTATATGGAAAGTCCATTACCGATCCGTGTCTGGGGTGGGAAGATACCAAGAGGCTTATCTATAAGATTGCAGAAGAGTGCTGAGAGATCAGCACTCTTTTGTGTATTCAAAGGAACAGCAGGTCCTTTTCTGGAATTCTTCCCGGATCAGTGAGAGTACCTGACTATCTGTGTCAGAAGATACTTTCAGTACGAGAGACCTTGTCAGAGGCATATAAGAAGGATTCTTCTTAAGAGCCACCCCGTGTTCTGAACAGAGACTGCAGATGTTCTGCATGAGGGCGTTCTGATTTACCTTATCCGCGATCCGGATGCGCCATCCGGTCTGGTCCGCTGCTCTCTGGATGGCATCTCTGACTTTCATGCCGGCAGCAGGCGAGATAAAACTCAGTTCAATATATCTGCCCCTTTGATCTTGCTTCAGACTCTTCTTTTCCGGCAGGAAAGCCGCGGAAGAAAACTCGTGGTCAATGCAGGACAAAGCAAGGTTCTGCTCGATCGGTTCTGCCTCCGCGCGGCTCGGGATGAATTCCATATCTGCGTATTCATTTGTATTTTTGTCCGTCTGATCGCCGTCAGCCAGAGGATCAGACCCGGAGTCTGTGCCGCCGGGGTATAAATTCCCGTTTATCGTAAGCTGCCAGCCGGTTTCGCGCAGGAATGAAGCAGCAGCCTCCTGATCCGTATCAGAGGCGGAAGACAGTGTGACGGCGTAGCATTTTCTGTCAAGATAATAAGATGTTTTCAGAAGCCTGTCTGCAAAAAGTGTGTGGAGAAGACTTCCTGCGGCATTGTGGTTCATGGACGGGCTGATCTTCGCAGCCCATCCGGTCTCCTGGAAGAATTGTTCTGCATTTTGGTCGAATTGTTCCATGTGCTGACTGTCCGGATAGTCGAAAGATAAAATGAGCTCCTTTGTATCTGTATGATATCCAAGCTTCCGGTAAGCATATCCTGCGAATACTTTCTTTGCGAGGTTTTCGATATCCTGAATGGTTGGCTCTTTCGGCATGAGCGCCTGTTCTACATCTTCTTCCGTGTTCGCCTCAAAGAGGTACATCTGGCGTGTGTTCTGTGAAAAATACGGACTGGTCATTAAAGTATCCTGCATTTCTTGGAGTACCGGCTCTTCAGTAATCCTCCTGCCATACCAGATATATGCGATCTGTGAGACCGGAAAATGCTTTCCCGGGTAGTGATCCTGCCAGTAGTCCCATAAAAGTTTCCCGTCATCTGCTGTAAAAGGAGCTGCTTTCTGCATGGTGAATGCAGGAACAAATGAAAGCTGTTTCCGCTTTGTGCGTATCGTGAGGTTATATTCCATACCGCATTCCGGCAGATATACCTGACGGCGGAAATCCTCGGAGGCAACTTCGCTTCCGATCTCATGGATCACATCTGTATTTCCATGCACAAGGAAGATCCGGCGGGAGGAGAGACGCTCCAGAAGAGCCGTGATCTCCGATTTGTCGCCATGCGCTGAAAGCCCCACCTGCTCGATACGGCACCGGACAGGGTAAGAGGTTCCGTCCAGCGTGATCCTACGCTCCGGATTGTCTGCGTGTTCTTCCGGAGACGCTTCGCCGCCGGAACCGGAAGAGGGCGTCAGGAGCGAAAGAAGCTGTCTGCCGGGGGATTCTTCGTCCTGATAACCGGTTATGATAATACAGGCATTTTCAGAGGAAACAAGTTGCCTGGCATACTGGGTGCTGGGACCGCCTGTGAGCATGCCGGAACTGGAAACGATGATCACCGGATCTTTGGATGTCAGAAGTTCGTCGCGCTTCTGGTTCGGTGCTACGGCCTGAATCTCCTTTGTGTAGAACGGCTCGTTCCCTTTTATGATCCTTCTGGCAAGAGCATTCTTCAGATAAGTGGGATTGCGGGTATACATTGTGTTGATATCGCGGACCATGCCGTCTACAAATACCGGTACGGCGGGAATCTCTCCGTTCTGCAATGCTGTGCGCAGGATCAGGAGAACTTCCTGCGCCCGTCCGAGAGCGAAGCAGGGGATCAGGATCTTCTGACCTGCGGCAATACATTCATTGACAAGAGAGACCAGCCGGCGTTCCTCTGTCTGGCGGTTGGAATGGAGCCTGTTGCCGTAAGTCGTCTCTACGATCGAGACGTCAGGTCGGAGCTTCGGGATCCGGATCCCCTCGATGGTACGCTGGGAAAAGGATGAAAAATCTCCGGAATAAAAGACAGATCCCTCCTCTGATGTGATATAAATACATGCGGCTCCGGCAATATGGCCCGCAGGATAAAAAGTGACGGTAAAGCCGTCAAATATACGCATGGGCGTCTGGTATCTCACGGGAGTAATGCGGTCCAGCATGGAGAGAACATCCTTTTCCGTATAGTGTGGGATCTCGTCTTCCCGGTTCTTCATGATCTTCAGGCTGTCATACAGCAGGACTCTTGTCAGGTCTGCAGTCATGGCGGTCATATAGATTCGGGCGTTCGGATAGGCTTTGCTGATAATGGGGAGCGTCCCTATGTGATCCATGTGCGCGTGGCTGATAAGGATCGCATCCAGACCGCCCTGAGACTGGATGGTGGCAAAGTCGGGAATGGGATCCTTTGATCCGGACTGACGGATCCCGCAGTCCATCAGGATCCGCTTCCCGGATAGTTCCATATAGATGCAGCTCCCGCCAATTTCCATGGCGCCGCCTAAAAAATGTAATTTCAATGGTGATTCCTCCTACTGGTTTGTATTTTCAACGTAACAGTTCAACACGCTCCATTCGTAAAACCACATTTCGTGTTTATTGCGGCTGCATTGTTACTTTTCAATATTCTCTATTGTAGCATGAAGAATTGTTTTATGATAGAATAAATGAGAAAAAGCCGGAGATGAGGATGGAATCATGATTACAGGAGAATTAAGGAACAAAGTAGATAAAATATGGGAAATATTCTGGACAGGCGGGATTACGAACCCGTTGGAAGTGATCGAACAGTTTACATATCTTCTTTTTATAAAACAATTGGATGATGTGGAGACAACAAAAGAAAATGAGGCAAGTTTCCTTGGAGTGGATTATCAGGGGATTTTCCCGGAAGAATGTCAGGAATACAGGTGGAGCAAGTTTAAAAATCTGGGCGACGCACAGGAAATATATCGGATCGTTTCGGACGGCGTATTCCCGTTTATCAAGAATCTTCACGGAGACGGGGAGTCCGCGTACAGCAAATATATGGGAGACGCTATATTTAAAATCCCGACGCCGGCTATGCTGACAAAATTGATTGACGGAATAGACGGGCTGGAATTGGGCGATGCAGACAGCAAGGGCGATCTGTATGAATACCTGCTTTCCAAGGTTGCTACTGCGGGAACAAACGGGCAGTTTCGCACACCGAGGCATATCATCAAAATGATGGTGGAGCTGGTCAGACCCAATCCGTCGGATATCATCTGCGATCCTGCGATGGGATCGGCAGGATTCCTTGTAGAAGCGGAAGAATATCTCAGAAAACACGAGGCGGATCTGTTTTTGAATGAAAAACAACGAGAACATTTTAATAATAAGATGTTTTATGGATTCGACATGGACCGGACGATGCTCAGGATCGGCGCTATGAATATGTTGCTCCACGGCGTTGACAATCCGAAGATCGAATACCGTGACAGTCTGTCGGAAAATAATACGGACACAGAGAAATATACGCTTGTACTTGCCAATCCACCGTTTAAAGGAAGCCTTGACTATGAGAGTGTATCGGCTGATCTCCTGAAAGTATGCAAGACAAAAAAGACAGAGCTGTTATTTCTTGCATTGTTTATCAGAATGTTGAAAAAGGGCGGGCGGGCAGCAGTTATCGTTCCGGACGGAGTATTGTTTGGAAGCAGTAAGGCTCACAGGCAGATACGCAGGGAGATCATAGATAACCATAAACTGGAAGCGGTGATCTCCATGCCGTCGGGAGTGTTTAAGCCATATGCAGGCGTATCAACCGCAATCCTTATATTTACTAAGACCGGGGCGGGTGGAACGGACAAGGTGTGGTTTTATGACATGAAAGCGGACGGATATTCCCTTGATGATAAACGCCAACCGGTGCAGGAAAGCGATGTGGAAGATATTATCAGACGCTTTCATGACAGAGCGCATGAGACGGAAAGAAAAAGGACGGAGCAGAGCTTTTTCGTTGACGCAGATGAGATCAGGGAAAATGATTTTGACCTGTCCATTAATAAGTATAAAGAGATTGTGTACGAGCCGGTAGAGTATGATCCGCCGGAAGTGATACTGGATCGGATTGATGAACTTGAAAAAGAGATTCAGGATAATATGGCAGAATTGAGAAAATTGTTAAATTCGTATTTAACTATCTAATCCTCAAAAACCATTGATTTTTCAAGGC
>DWWO01000088.1 GCA_019119675.1 Candidatus Mediterraneibacter faecipullorum
GGCAAGAAAGATTACATTACCACTCACAGAGGAACTTGCTAAAACACTCCATGCAGGAGATCAGGTGCTTCTTACGGGAACGATCTATACATCCCGTGATGCCGGACACAAGAGAATGTGCGAGGCACTTGCCAAGGGTGAGGATATTCCGTTCGATCCGAAAGATGCGACGATCTACTATGTAGGGCCGACTCCGGCGAAACCGGGACAGGTCATCGGAAGCGCAGGACCGACAACAAGCGGACGTATGGATGCATACGCACCGACAATGATGTCAGTGGGTGCGCGCGGCATGATCGGAAAAGGTGCACGCCTTCCGGAAGTGGTTGACGCCATGAAGAAATACAGCGGCGTGTACTTTGGTGCTATCGGAGGTGCAGGCGCACTGCTCGCAAAATGTATCAAGAAAGCAGAGCTTATCGCTTTCGAAGATCTCGGGGCAGAGGCTCTCAGAAAACTCTATGTAGAGGATATGCCGGTTGTTGTCATTATTGACAGCGAGGGAAATAACCTCTATGAAGAAGGAAGAAAGGCTTATCTTGATTCTAAAAAATAATTGACGGAGATACAAATAATCCGCCGGAACACAAGTGTCGCTTGTGTTCCGGCTGTCTTTTTGTTTCTGGGAATATTATGGTGAAAAAGTTTCACTGGTAGTTTGAGGATATCTGTACTACTATATGTTCAAAAAAGTATTTCGTTTTGAAAGATTTTCTGGAGAGGCACAGAACGGAAGCGAAAGCGATGAGTATATTCGAATATGATCAGGAGAAGCATATGCGTCAGGAGAGAGAAGCTGCCTGGGAGGATGGGCATTTGGCAGGTATAGAAGATGGACTAAAGATTAAAGGAAAAGAGTAAGAAAATAACAGAACACCCGGGAAATGATGTGAAATGCGTCCAGGCATGTCTCTCCCGGGTGTTTTTGTATATTTTTCTTATAATGTGTCAATAAAGCGTCGGAACGCTTTCAATCCTTCCTCGGTACATTTGTATACACCGGCATCCTCAAGTACCTGACAGAAAACTTTGCCGACTTCCTGCTCAAGAATATGCATGATATTTTCTTCGTTGATATCTGCATAGGACGGCAGGAATTCGTCTACCCAGTCTGCGTGTTTTGCAATCTGTTCGTTACTGCGGATATCTTTGCCCTCGAGTATATATTCTTTCAGCATTTCCATCTCGCCTTTCAGGCGTGCCGGAAGAACGGCAAGACCCATGACCTCGATCAGACCGATATTTTCTTTCTTGATATGATGCAGATTTGCGTGCGGATGGTATACGCCAAGCGGATGCTCCTCTGTGGTAATGTTGTTCCTGAGAGTCAGATCCAGCTCGTACAAACCGTCTTTCATACGTGCGATCGGGGTGATCGTGTTGTGCGGTGTGCCGTCTGTCTCGGCGTAGATAAATGCATCCTCATCGGTGTAGGAACGCCATTTGCCGAGAATATGGTCCGCAAGGTCAATGATCCGCTCCGTGTCTTTGCCGCGCAGACGGATAACTGACAGAGGCCATTTTACGATGCCTGCCTCTATATCTTCATAACCGGCTACTGTAAAGTTTTCGATGACCGGAGCCTTTGCCATGGCAAAAGTATAGTGGCCTCCCTGGAAGTGGTCGTGGCTTAGGATCGAACCGCCTACAATCGGCAGATCTGCATTGGAACCCAGGAAGTAATGCGGAAACAGTTTGATGAAATCAAACAGCTTGGCAAATGCACTGCGGTCTATCTTCATCGGAATATGCTCTCCGTTAAACACGATGCAGTGCTCATTGTAATATACATAAGGGGAGTACTGGAATCCCCATTTCTTTCCCTGGATCGTGATCGGGATGATACGGTGATTCTCCCGCGCCGGATGGTTCACACGTCCGGCATAGCCCTCGTTCTCCATGCAGAGCTGGCATTTCGGATAGGAAGAAGATTTAGCCGCGCCTGCAGCAGCGATAGCCTTTGGATCCTTCTCGGGTTTGGAGAGATTGATCGTGATATCCAGAGTGCCGTACTGTGTGTCTACTGTCCATTTACGGTCGCGGCTGATGCGGTAGCGGCGGATATAGTCGCTGTCCTGGCTCAGCTTGTAATAATATGCAGTCGCAGCTTCCGGTGATTTTTCATATTCTTTCCAGAACCGCTCCTGGATCTGTGCCGGACGCGGCACGAGACAGTTCATGAGTTTTGTGTCGAACAGATCACGGTATGTAACGCTGTCTTCGATGATGCCGCGTTTTACAGCCTCGTCGAGAAGATCTTTTAAGACATCCTCCAGTACGATATCATCCATGTCACAGGGGACATCCTCGTAATCATCCTCCTTCATAAGATCGAGCAGGAGATTAGTCGTATAGATCCGTTCGCTTTCAGGCGTCAGTCCTGAATTGATTCCGTATTGTACCAGTTTTTTTATTGATTCGTAAATCATGGAAGAATTCTCCTTTCAGAAAACCATGTGGATTTTTATATATTCATCTCTTAATCGATCCGTGAAGCGCCGTCTCCGATATCTACGGTATAGAATTCTGCCTCATGCCCGACTTTCTCTTTATATGCTTTTCCGATGTCGTTAATGAAGGTATCAACAGCGTCATTTTTCACAATGCTCACTGTACATCCGCCGAATCCGCCTCCGGTAATACGGGAGCCGATTACTCCAGGGATCTTCCATGCAAGATCAACGAGAATATCGATTTCCTCGCAGGACACCTCGTAGTCATCACGAAGAGAGATGTGGGACTGGTTCATGAGCTGGCCGAATTTATTGATATCCCCGTCCCTTAAAGCAGCTACAGCGTCGATCGTTCGCTGGTTTTCGTATACCGCGTGTTTCGCGCGTTTCAGCTGTACAGGATCTGTGATGAGCTCTTTATTTGCCTCAAATTCTTCAGGAGTGAGATCGCCAAGGGCATTGATATCCAGTTCTGTTTTCAGCGCAGCAAGCGCGTCCGTGCATTCCTGACGTCTGTCATTGTATGCGGAATCCACAAGACTGTGTTTTACCTTGCTGTTGGTGATCACGATCTTTGCGTCTTCCAGATGAATGGGAGCATACTCATACTTCATCGTGTTTGTATCAAGGAAGATCGCATTATCCTTTTTACCCATGGCAACGGCAAACTGATCCATGATACCGCAGTTGCAGCCATTGAAATTATTTTCTGAATACTGCCCGATCAGTGCCAGGTCTGTCATGGTCAGATCCGTGATCTGATACAGATCCGTCAGGATAACTCCTGTAAGGACTTCCAGAGAAGCGGAAGAGGAGAGCCCGGAACCGTTCGGGATATTGCCCCAGATGACCATGTCAAAACCGGTATCCAGTTTGCAGCCTTTTTCTGCAAAAGCCCAGACAACACCAAGCGGATAGTTGGCCCAGTTATATTCTTTTTTATTTGTCAGGTCGTCGAGAGAAGCCTCCACTACATCGAATTTGTCAAGATTCATGGAATAAAAATGTAACATGCGGTCATCACGTTTTCTTGCTGCGCCATATGTACCCATTGTAAGCGCGCAGGGAAATACGTGTCCGCCGTTGTAGTCTGTATGTTCTCCGATCAGATTGACACGGCCCGGTGAAAAATAGAAGTGAGCCCCATCGGAATTCCCGAAAAGTTCTGCAAATTTGTCGAAAAGTTTCTGTTTCATTCTGATGATCCTCCTCAGTCTTGAATAAATGTGAATCAGGTTATTCTGATATCAGTATAATAAGATATGTGCTCATGCGTCCATAAAAATTACGTGCAAATTTATGTAAAAATGTTGCGTGAACAATGAGAGTGATATTATAATATCCATTGTATCAATAAATAATGAATCATAGAGGCGGTAATGATATGTCAGATTCATATAAACATTCTTATAAAATGGGAGAGGATTTTCTGAATTCTCTGTCTGTCTATAATGTGGGATACCAGAAATGTGAGCCGGAATATCAGTGGGGACCGGGCATCCGGGATCATTACTGTATCCATCATATTCTTTCAGGCAGTGGTGTATATACAACGGGAAAAGTATCAGTCCGTCTAAGTGCCGGGGACACATTTATCCTGTTCCCAGGGGTCGAACTTCAGTATCAGGCGGATAAAGATGAACCGTGGGAATACTGCTGGGCAGGATTTATGGGGACGGACGCCGCATCGATCATAAGAAATACCGGTTTCAGCAAGGAGACACCATATATTTTGAAAGGGAAGATCCCGGGGAAAGAAATAAGGAACGGACTGGAAGAAATTTATCAGAACAAAGGAAATACATATGAATCATCAGTGGCCATGACAGGAAGCCTGTACAGCCTTCTTGCTGTTTTTATGCATTATGCAGACAAGAAAGATGCGGAGAAAGATTCTCATGTTATGTATGTGGAGAAGGCTATGAATTATATTGAGACAAACTATTCCTATCCAATTACTGTTGAGGATATTGCGCATTATGTGGGTATCAGCAGGAGCCATCTGTTCCGGTCTTTTCAGAATTATATGAGTAAATCTCCCAAAGACTATCTGTCCGGATACCGGATCCGGCAGGCATGCCGTCTTTTGAGGGAGACGGACCTTTCTGTATCAACGATTGCTTATTCCGTGGGCTTTGAGAACAATCTGTACTTTTCAAAAGCATTCCGGAAACAGAAGGGAATGAGTCCTTCAGAATACAGACAGGCGAAGAAAGGAAAATGAAGGAGACAGAAATGGTAAATCAATATTCAAGGACAGAACTTTTGATCGGGGCAGAGGGGATGGATCGGCTGAAAGAGTCTTCTGTCATGGTATTCGGTGTGGGCGGTGTAGGTTCCCACTGTATAGAGGCACTGGCGCGAAGCGGGGTCGGGAGACTGATCCTGATCGATAATGATACAGTATCATTGACGAATATCAACCGGCAGTCCATTGCTTACCACAGTACGATCGGGAGAGCAAAAACAGATGTGATGTCAGAGCGGATCCGGGATATTGACCCGTCGATCACCGTCAAGACATACGAGACATTTGTGCTGCCTGAAAATCTGGGGCATCTTCTGGACAAGGAAGAGGAAACAGGTGGGAAGATCGATTATATTGTGGATGCCATTGACACGGTGAGCGCTAAAATTGCCCTTGCCGAAGAGGCGCAGAGAAGGGAAATACGGCTGATCAGCAGTATGGGTACGGGAAATAAACTGCACCCGGAGCTGTTCGGGATCGATGATCTGTCAAAGACAAGCGTATGTCCGCTTTGCAGAGTCATGCGCAGAGAACTGAAACAGAGGGGAATCTTTCATCTGAAGGTATTGTATTCGAAAGAGAAACCGGTCGATATCAGTGGGAGAAAAACAGGGGAAGATCCGGGCGCGAGAAGATCAATTCCCGGAAGTATCTCATTTGTTCCGCCGGTGGCAGGACTTATGATCGCAGGACAGGTCATCAGGGAGCTGTCCGGAGCAGAGTAAAGAAAGGAAGATGTAATCATGGATCTGTTTGATTATATGAGAGAGACAAATAAGGAAAAAGAATCGCCGCTGGCATCGAGAATGCGTCCGTCTACGCTGGATGAAGTGGTGGGACAGCAGCATATCATAGGAAAAGATAAGCTGCTTTACCGGGCGATCAAGGCGGACAAACTCAGTTCTGTCATCTTCTACGGGCCTCCGGGAACAGGAAAGACGACTCTGGCAAAGGTGATCGCCAATACGACAAGTGCGGAGTTTAAGCAGATCAATGCGACAGTAGCCGGGAAAAAAGATATGGAAGAGGTCGTAAAGGAAGCAAAAGATCTGCAGGGGATGTACGGCAGGAAGACGATCCTCTTTATCGACGAAATCCACAGGTTCAACAAAGGACAGCAGGATTACCTTCTCCCCTTTGTGGAGGATGGGACCGTGATCCTGATCGGAGCGACTACGGAGAATCCTTATTTTGAGGTAAACAGTGCTCTGATTTCCAGATCCGGCATCTTTGAGCTGAAACCGCTGGAGAAAGAAGATATAAAAGTCCTTCTGAGAAGAGCTGTGGAAGATACACAGAAAGGCATGGGCAGCTTTCATGCTCAGATTGATGAGGATGCACTGGATTTTCTGGCAGATATGGCGGGCGGCGATGCCAGAAATGCGCTCAATGCCATAGAGCTCGGCATTCTGACGACGGATCGGAGTAAAGACGGCATTATCCATATTACAGTGGATGTTGCCTCCGAATGCATCCAGAAGCGGGTGGTAAATTATGATAAACGCGGCGACAATCATTATGACATTATTTCCGCCTTTATCAAGAGTATGAGAGGTTCAGATCCGGACGCAGCGGTCTATTATTTAGCGAAAATGCTTTATGCAGGGGAGGATATCAAGTTTATCGCCCGCAGGATCATGATCTGCGCGGCAGAGGATGTGGGAAACGCAGATCCTATGGCTCTGACAGTTGCAGTCTCGGCGGCGCAGGCAGCGGAGCGGATCGGTATGCCGGAATCCCAGATTATTTTGTCCCAGGCGGTAACATATGTTGCCTGTGCTCCGAAGAGTAACGCGGCGTGCAACGCCATATTTGCAGCGAACGACGCTGTGAAAAAATACAGGACGACAGTACCGGTACATCTGCAGGATGCGCATTACAAGGGTGCTGCGAAGCTCGGACACGGGACGGGGTATAAGTATGCCCATGACTATCCGAACCATTATGTAAAGCAGCAGTACCTTCCGGACGAAATAAAAGACGCCAGGTTCTATGAACCCGGCGATCTCGGATATGAAAAAACAATGGGTGAATATTTAAAGAAGATTCGAGAGGAGTAATGTGTAGATCTCCTGACTCTTTGTATTCCAGTGGCTTACAATGGCTTCAGCCTCTTTTTCGGTCGGGACCGTGAGTTTCAGATCGATCAGGCTGGAGCCGTTTTCTTCGATCTGGCAGCGAACTTCATATTCTCTGTTTGTGTTTAAGTAATAATCGGATTTTACAGCCGCTTCTTCTTTCAGATCATACTGCTTTTCCTTCAGAAAATCATCGATATCTTTCCGGATGGCAGGAGAGATCTTGTTGCTGAAATAAAGGATCGTCTCCGCTCCATTTTCTGTCAGATGATAAAGGGTCCGGTTGTGCGTAGTTTCAGGCCGTATAAGATCCGACTGTGTAAGATCGGAGAGTGCTTCCTGAAGCCTGAAATAAGAAGTGTATCCTTTGTCCAGCACAAATTCCGATATCTGGGAAGTCGTCAGCGGGAAATCCACTTTATTCAGCATGTATAGTATGATCAGTTTATATAGTGTAAATGTCTCAGCCATGGTACTCCTTTCCCTGCCATATATCATTTTCTTTTAAATATTGATGGAAACGGTTCAGCACGGTGCGCTTTGCGCTGGTCCACAGCGGCGCGATGAGCAGATCTTTTGGTCCGTCTCCGGTCAGCCTGTGGATCACAATGTCCGGACGCAGATGTGAGATGCAGCGCCCGAGCATACAGATATATGTTTCCATATCAGGTACATAGAATGGTTTTTGTCTGTAAATGCCGGCAAGGTCGGTTCCCTCGAGAACATGCAGAAGCTGAAGCTTGATGCCCTGAATATCCGAATGGTTCAGATAGTCGATGGTCTGAAGCATCATATCTTCAGTCTCTCCCGGAAGATACAGGATGATGTGTACGATCACTTCAACCCCCGCGCCACGGAGACGTTTTACTGCATGATCAAATACTTCCATATTGTATCCGCGACGTATAAACCTTGTCGTCTCAGGATGGATCGTCTGCAGGCCCAGTTCCACCCAGACAGGTTTGATCTGATTCAGCTTCCCGAGCAGAGCGATCACATCGTCATCCAGACAGTCAGGCCGGGTGGCAATGGAGAGTACCCTTACATCGGGATCGTCGATTGCTTCCGTAAATATGGATTCCAGATATCCGACCGGTGCATATGTGTTTGTAAAAGCCTGAAAATATGCAATATAAGACGTGACGGGGCGTTTTGAGAGCAGCTTCTTCTTGCCTGAGTCGAGCTGCTGCCGGATCGTAAGGGTCGGCTTTCCTGCAAAATCGCCCGACCCTTCTGCGCTGCAGAAGATGCAGCCGCCTGTGCCGATATGTCCGTCCCGGTTCGGACAGGTCATACCTCCGTTTAGTGCGATACGGTAAACTTTTTCTCCGAACCGGCTCCGCAGATGAAAGTCGAGAGAGTGATACCGTTTTTCACCCCAGCGCATGGGCCGGGCATATGATACTGTTCTGTCTGACATAAATTCTGTAACCTGAGTATTTCTTTCTTATTAAATAAATTGTCCGTTCAGCCGCGCCAATGTCCGTTCAGCCCGCGCCATTCGCAAAACCGTACTGTGTACTTACTGCGGCTGCGCTGCTGTTTTGCTCATAAACGGACGAATGTATGGCTGAACTGGTGTGATATATCATAGCACTTTGGACCCGACTTGACAAGGGTAAGCACGGATTGTATAATAGGAAAAGATTTAATAAAGCTTATCGATTTTATGTCAATTCAGACGATAATTCCCGAAGAGTTTTGAAGATTTTAAACAGATATTTTTGAAATATTTCTTTAATAGAAAGGAAAATGTTTTATGACGAGAGAAAAATATGAATCACTGCCACTCGCAACTTTGAAAGAGCTGGCGAAAGCAAGAAAGATGAGAGGGGTCTCTACACTCAAGAAAAGTGATCTCATTGATGCCATGCTTGCTCTGGATGAGCAGGAAGAGCAGAGGGAAGCCGCAACAGAAGCTAAAGAAGAGGTGCGTGAGGAGCTCAAAGAGAAGAAAGCCGAGACGGATATCGAACAGCTTGACAGCGGACATACTGCTGACGGAATTCTGGAGGTTATGCAGGACGGTTTCGGATTTATCAGGAGTGACAATTATCTGCCGGGAGAAAATGATGTATATGTATCGCCGGCACAGATCAGGAGATTCGGTCTCAAGACAGGGGACATCCTGACCGGAAACACAAGGGTCAAGACACAGGGTGAGAAGTTCAGCGCGCTCCTCTATGTATCTACGATCAACGGGCTTCGCCCGGCCGAGGCGATGAAGCGGAAGAATTTTGAAGATCTTACCCCTGTATTCCCGAATAAGAGGATACGTCTGGAGCAGGCAGGGAGCAGTACTGCCATGAGGATCATGGATCTGATGTCACCGATCGGCAAAGGGCAGAGAGGCATGATCGTATCACCTCCGAAGGCGGGTAAAACGACTCTGTTAAAAGAGGTGGCGCTTTCCGTACAGAAGTCCGAGCCTCATATGCATCTTCTGATCCTGCTGATAGATGAGAGACCGGAGGAGGTGACGGATATTAAGGAAGCGATATCCGGACCGAATGTGGAAGTGATCCATTCCACCTTTGATGAACTCCCAGAACATCACAAGAGGGTGTCTGAAATGGTGATCTCCAGGGCGAAACGGCTTGTAGAACACGGCAAGGATGTTATGATACTTCTTGACAGCATCACAAGACTTTCCCGTGCCTATAACCTGATCGTTCCGCCGTCGGGAAGAACCCTCTCCGGAGGTCTTGACCCGGCAGCGCTGTACAGCCCGAAGCGTTTCTTCGGCGCAGCAAGAAATATGCGGGAGGGAGGAAGCCTTACAATCCTCGCAACTGCGCTTGTGGACACGGGCAGCAAGATGGATGATGTTGTGTACGAGGAGTTTAAGGGAACCGGCAATATGGAGCTCATTCTTGACCGCAGGCTTCAGGAGCGGAGAGTGTTCCCTGCTATTGATATTGCAAAATCAGGGACAAGACGGGAGGATCTGCTCCTTACGAAAGAGGAGCAGGAGGCAGTCTATATCATGCGCAGAGGCTTAAACGGAATGAAAGCAGAAGAGGCTGCAGATAATCTCTTAAATATGTTTTCACGGACGAAAACAAACAGCGAACTGGTCCGTCAGGTCATCCGTCAGAAGTTTATCTAAAAAACAGCGTCAGAAGTTTATCTAAAAAACAGTTGCAAAAGAAATTATCTTATGCTACAATTAGAAAGCTGTTTAGAGATTATAATAAATAATTTTAAAATAGAGAGGTGAATATCATGCGCGAAGGAATCCATCCGGAGTATCATCAGGCTACAGTAACCTGCAACTGTGGAAATACATTTGTGACAGGTTCTACTAAGGAGAATATCCACGTTGAGATCTGCTCCAAGTGCCATCCGTTCTATACAGGACAGCAGAAAGCGGCTCAGGCACGTGGCCGTGTTGATAAGTTCAACAAGAAATACGGTATTAAATAGGAAACAGACACAGCAGGCTGAGGTGGAAGCATCTCAGCCTCTTTGTTTTATCAGATAGAGAAATCCATCTGATAAATAAGTCTATCTACAGGAGGAAAAATGAAATCATCAAACATAGGCGGGCAGGCAGTCTTAGAAGGCATCATGATGCGAAACGGAGGGAAATATTCTGTCGCAGTCCGCAAGTCAGACGGCGGGATCGCGGTCGATGTCCAGAATTATCACAGCGTGATCCCCTGGAAGACGCCTTTGAAGATCCCGTTTATCCGTGGTATCTTCAGTTTCATCGATTCCCTTGTGCTCGGCATGAAGACGCTCATGTATTCCGCCAGCTTCTTTGAGGAAGAAGATGGGGAAGTGCTGACAGAGGAAGAGGCCGCAAAGCAGGAGAAGCAGGAAAAGATCTTTATGAATCTGACTGTGGTGATCGCAGTGGTAATCGCTATCGCTCTTTTTATGGTCCTGCCGTATTTCCTGAGCAGTTTTGTAGAAAAATATACTTCTTCAAGGGCAGCGATGACGATATTTGAAGGCGTGATCCGGGTTGTGATCTTTCTGATCTATATTTTCCTGATCTCAAGGACAAAAGATATTAAAAGGACATTTATGTATCACGGTGCGGAGCACAAATGCATCAACTGTAT
This sequence comes from Candidatus Mediterraneibacter faecipullorum, assembly GCA_019119675.1. Taxonomy (GTDB): domain Bacteria; phylum Bacillota; class Clostridia; order Lachnospirales; family Lachnospiraceae; genus Mediterraneibacter; species Mediterraneibacter faecipullorum. Next base: position 10,850 of record DWWO01000088.1, read on the forward strand.
CGAACACGGCCTCGAGCTCAATGTAGAGAATGTGCGGAAGAGCTCCAAGCAGCACAAGAGATGCGGCACGAGTTTCCTGTTTTTCGTTATGATCGTGAGTATCATTTTCTGCTTTTTTATCACGGCAGAATCACAGGCAGCGCGTATCCTGATCAGGATTGCCCTGTTTCCGTTTATCGCGGGAGTCTCCTACGAGATCATCCGGCTTGCCGGAAACAGTGACAATGTATTTGTTAATCTGTTAAGCCGTCCGGGAATGTGGGTCCAGAATATGACGACGAAAGAGCCGGACGACAGTATGATCGAAGTGGGTATCCGCGCTGTGGAGGAAGTTTTTGACTGGCGGACATGGCAGAAGGAGAACTTATGAATCTGAAGAATGCATACCGGAACGGGACCGAAAGGCTCAGGACTTCCGGGGTCCCGGAACCTGAACTTGATGCGTGGTACCTTCTTGAGTACGTGACCGGGATCGGCCGGGCTTCCTATTATGCGGATCCTGACCGGGAAATGGCAGAGAGCCGGAAAGCGGAATATGACAGATGCATTGAGGCGCGCAGCAGGCGCATCCCCTTGCAGCATATTACCGGCGAGCAGGAATTCATGGGCCTGACTTTTCATGTGAATGGTGATGTCCTTATCCCGAGGCAGGATACGGAGACTCTTGTGGAGACAGCCCTTGATCTTTTGGACTGCGGGAAAAGTGCAAAACGGACAGAAGAAAGGATTGTACGACTGCTCGATATGTGTACCGGATCCGGATGTATCCTGTTGAGCATGCTCCATTATGCAAAATGCAGGACAGAGGGCATCGGAAGTGATATTTCGGCGAAAGCCCTGAAGGTTGCCTCAGAGAATGCGAGGCGGCTTGGCATGACAGCCGGATTTATTGAGAGCGACCTGTTTGAAAAGATCGAGGGAAAGTTTACGATGATCCTCTCCAATCCGCCCTATATAAGGAGCGCTGAGATTGCAGAACTTCAGGATGAAGTCAGGCTGTACGATCCGGCCGGGGCACTGGACGGAAAAGAGGACGGGCTGTACTTTTACCGGAAGATCATCTCACAGAGCCCGACCTATCTGGAAGACGGGGGATACCTGATCTTTGAGATCGGACATGACCAGGCCTGCGATGTGACCGGGATGATGCGCGCGCAGGGCTTTTCGGACGTCAGTGTGAAAAAGGATCTGGCGGGGCTTGACCGTGTCGTGTATGGACGATATATTAGATAATGTAGTTTATGTAAGAATTTTAGAAAAGGACGTATGAGAAATGTTTGACAGATTAGACGATTTGCTGATCCGATATCAGGAAGTGATGGGAGAGCTCCAGGAGCCGGGCGTGGCGGACGATCAGGGACGCTTCCGGAAGCTGATGAAAGAGCAGAGTGATCTGGCTCCTATCGTTGAAGCGTATCAGGAATATAAGAATTGTAAACAGAATGTTGATGACAGTCTCGCCATGCTTGAAGAAGAGGACGATGAAGAGATGCGCGAGATGGCGAAAGAAGAGCTGAACGAGTCAAAGAGGCGGATCGAAGAGCTGGAGCAGGAATTGAAGATCCTGCTTCTCCCGAAAGACCCGAATGATGACAAGAACGTTATCGTTGAAATCCGTGCCGGGGCCGGTGGTGATGAAGCGGCCCTGTTCGCGGCGGAAATCTACAGAATGTATGTGCATTATGCAGACAGCAGAGGCTGGCGTACGGAGATGATCTCGTTAAATGAGAACGGGATCGGCGGTTTCAAAGAATGTGTGTTTATGATCACAGGACAGGGCGCATATTCCAGACTGAAGTATGAGAGCGGCGTGCACCGTGTGCAGAGAGTTCCGGAGACGGAGAGCGGCGGAAGGATCCACACCTCTACCGTGACTGTGGCGATCATGCCGGAGGCAGAGGAAGTCGATGTGGTGATCGATGAGAAGGATATCCGCATCGACGTTATGCGTGCTTCCGGAAACGGCGGCCAGTGTGTCAACACCACGGACTCAGCGGTGCGTCTGACCCACTTCCCGACAGGGATCGTGATCTACAGCCAGACAGAAAAGTCACAGCTTCAGAATAAGGAGAAGGCGTTCCGTCTGCTCAGGTCCAAGCTGTATGATCTGGAGCTGGAGAAACAGCAGGCCTCCGAGGCTGAAGCAAGAAGAAGCCAGATCGGTACAGGAGACAGATCGGAGAAGATCCGTACTTACAACTTCCCTCAGGGCCGTGTGACAGACCACAGGATCAAACTTACCCTTCACAAGCTGGACTCAATTCTAAACGGAGACCTGGATGAAGTGATCGACAGCCTGATCGCAGCAGACCAGACGGCGAAACTTGCAAAGATGGAAGACTAAGGAGGTTGGCTGCATATATGACAGAACCAGTATTTAAGCGTCCGGAACTGGAGGATAAAGAAATCATTACATCGTACTTTGAAAAATCACCGAGCAGGAGTTGTGAGCGTACGTTTGTGAATGTATACCTCTGGTCCAGACATTATAAAGTTAAATATGCCGTGATAGAAGACGCCCTCGTATTCCGAAGTGATGACAACGGACTGGCTTTTTCCTACCCGGCAGGAGAAGCAGGGAATATCAAAAAGGCGGTGGATTATCTGACAGAATATTGCAGAGAAAAGGAATGTCCCCTCGTGTTTTATAATGTGACGCCGGAGATGTTCGCCCAGCTTGAGAAATGGTATCCGGGCAGATTCACGGTTGAGTATGACCGGGATATCGCAGATTATCTCTATGAGACGGAGAAGCTTGCCACACTTGCAGGAAAAAAGCTCCACGGCAAGCGCAACCATATCAATAAGTTTAAGAGCCTTTATCCGGAGTGGAGTTACGAATCGCTCTCTGATGATAATGTGGAGGACTGCTTCCAGATGGCCCTCAAATGGAGAAACCAGAACGGCTGCGAGGAGGATCCCGAGAAAAACGCAGAGATGTGCGTTACTCTCAATTCTCTCCGGCTCTATAAAGAACTGGAGCTGACCGGAGGGGTGCTGAAGATCGATGGCAAGATCGTAGCATTTACGGTAGGAGAACCGCTATGTGAAGACACGTTCGTCGTTCATATCGAAAAAGCGTTTCCGGATGTGGAAGGTGCATATCCTATGATCAACCAGCAGTTTGTACAGCATGAATGTATGGACTATAAATATGTTAACAGGGAGGAAGACACCGGCGCGGAGGGACTTAGAAAAGCAAAATTGTCCTACAGACCGGCATTTCTCGAAGAAAAAGGAATAGTAAAAGAAACGGAGTGAGATCAATGATATCTAAGAAAATGGAAAACATGGTGGCAAACAGTTCTGCGATCCGCGCAATGTTCGAGGAAGGAAACAGGCTGGCAAAGATCTATGGCGCTGAGAATGTGTTTGACTTCAGTCTCGGTAATCCGAACGTGCCTGCACCCGAAGCGGTCAAAAAGGCGATCATAGAGCTTCTCGATGAAGAAAATCCGGTTGTGCTGCACGGTTATACGAACAGTAATGCGGGGTATGAAGATGTGCGCCAGGCCGTGGCGGAGTCGCTGAATAAACGTTTCGGCACGTCGTTTTCTGCAAAGAATATCACAATGACCGTAGGAGCTGCGGGCGGGCTTAACGTTATCCTGAAAGCACTGCTGAATCCGGGCGATGAGGTGGTCGTATTCGCCCCGTATTTCGGTGAGTACAGAAGTTATGTCAACAATTATGACGGCGTTCTGGTTGAAGTGTCTCCGAATACGATAGATTTCCAGCCGAAACTGGATGAGTTTGAGGCAAAGCTCACTCCAAAGACCCGTGCCGTGATCGTTAATACACCGAATAATCCGACAGGTGTCGTGTATTCTGAAGACACGATCAAAAAGATGGCTGCTGTCATGGAGAAAAAGCAGAAAGAATATGGCACAGACATTTATCTGATCTCCGATGAACCTTACAGAGAGCTGGCTTATGACGGAGTAGAAGTACCATATCTCACAAAATATTATGCAAATACAATTGTAGGATATTCGTACAGCAAATCACTTTCCCTGCCGGGCGAGCGTATCGGCTATCTCGTGATCCCGGACGAAGCTGCTGACAGTGAGAATCTGATCGCTGCGGCAAATGTGGCGACACGTATCCTCGGATTTGTCAATGCTCCGACACTTCAGCAGAAAGTGGTAAAAGCCTGCCTGGACGAGAAGACCGATATCTCTTTCTATGACAGGAACAGAGAGACACTTTACAACGGATTAAAAGAGCTGGGATTTGAATGTATCAAACCGGAAGGGGCTTTTTATCTGTTTGTAAAATCACCGGTTGAGGATGAGAAGGAATTCTGCGCGGCAGCGAAGAAATACAACATCCTTGTTGTTCCGGGAAGCTCCTTTGCATGTCCGGGATATGTAAGGATCGCATACTGCGTGGCATACGAGACGATAGTCAACTCACTGCCGAAATTCGCAAAGCTGGCAGAAGAATATAAATAGGTGGGACAGTTATGAAAATCAGAGAAGAACTTCTGAAAAATATACGACAGGTCGATCCATATGTTCCGGGGGAACAGCCTCAGGAGCAGGTCGTCAAACTGAACACAAACGAGAATCCGTATCCGCCTTCGCCGGAGGTGAAAAAGGCTCTGGATTCTCTGGATACGGATGCATTCCGTCTGTATCCGGATCCGGCGTCCAGTGTGCTCGTAAAGGCGCTCGCAGAGCAGTATCATGTGGGGGAGGATCAGGTGTTTGCCGGCGTCGGCTCAGACGATGTGCTTTCGTTGTGCTTTCTGACTTTTTTTAATTCAGATAAGCCGGTTTTATTTCCTGATATCACTTACTCTTTTTACAAGGTATGGGCACAGCTATACCGGATACCCTGTGAGTGTCCGGAACTGGATGAAGATTTCCGTATCGTGAAAGAAGACTATTACCGTGAGAACGGGGGCATAATCTTTCCGAATCCGAATGCGCCGACAGCAATCTATGAAGAACTGGATTTTATCGAAGATATTCTGGAACATAACCGGAATTCTGTCGTGATCGTTGACGAGGCATATGTGGATTTTGCCGGGCGTTCCGCCATTGAACTAATCGAACGCTATGATAATCTGATCGTCACGCAGACATTTTCCAAGTCGCGCAGCATGGCGGGCATGAGGATAGGATATGCGATCGCATGTCCGGAACTGATTCGCTGTCTGAACGATGTGAAATATTCATTTAATTCTTATACCATGAGCCGGGCCGCACTCGTCTGCGGGGCCGCCGCGGTGAGGGATACAGAATATTTTGAGGAAAGTATCCGTAAGATAGTAAAGACAAGAGAGTGGACAAAAGAGGAGCTGAAGAAGCTTGGATTTGTCTTGACGGATTCTAAGGCGAATTTTATCTTTGCAATGCATCCGGAATACGACGCAGGGAAGCTTTTTGAAGAGCTGAAAGGAGAGCGGATTTATGTGCGCCACTGGAACGACGAGCGGATTGAAAGATATCTGCGTATTACTGTCGGAACAGATGATGAGATGAAGATACTCATCGACTCTTTAAAAAGAAAAATACACCCGTAAGCGAGGCTCTTTCAGAGACGTTGACAGCCCCGGATTGATTCCGTATAATGAAAACAGAAGTAAAAGGGGTGGATTTTATGATTTACGAAAATAATGAAGAAAAAAGAAGCACGATCTGGCGTACGATCCTGACCGTATCTTCTGTCGTTATCATTATCATCGCCATATTTTTTATTGTGAAACTCTTTACAGGAAACCCGCTTGAAGGAACCTGGGTCAGCGAGGGTTCCGGCGATAAGATAGAGATCACCGATGATGATCAGATGATTATCCGGCCGGAGGAAGGAGACCAGTTTACAGAGATCGGATGCAATGTTGACACTAAGTCGAAAATACTCACTGTAGCCGAGGGATCTCCGGACTCTGATATCATTCAGCCGGGAACTTATAATTACAATATAGAACAGGATACGCTGACACTGACAGAACGCGAATATGGAGAACAGCTCGTGTTTGTACGTGAGCAGGAGTAAAGATCACGGAGAGTTCCGCATGCGGGACTCTCCTGTTGTAACTGGACATGAAACCGGCGGATCATGCCGGAAACAAAATGAACGGAGTAAGGGAGAAAAGAAATGTTAAGAGAGCAGACGAAAGAAATCCGCATCGGCGGCGTGAAGATCGGCGGGAGCAACCCTGTGGCGATCCAGTCAATGACAAACACAAAAACAGAGGATGTTGAAGCTACAGTGGCGCAGATTTTAAAACTGGAGGCGTCAGGATGTGAGATCATCCGCTGTGCCGTGCCCACGATGGAGGCTGCAGAAGCATTAAAGGAAATAAAAAAACAGATCCATATTCCGCTTGTGGCAGATATTCATTTTGATTACCGGCTGGCTATTGCCGCCATTGAAAACGGAGCGGACAAAATACGTATCAATCCGGGAAACATCGGTTCAGAAGACAGGGTAAAGGCTGTTGTGGACAAGGCGAAAGAATATGGCGTTCCGATTCGCGTGGGCGTGAACAGCGGCTCTCTCGAGAAGCATCTTCTGGAAAAATACGGCGGCGTTACCGCTGAGGGGATTGTTGAAAGTGCCCTTGATAAGGTCCGGATGATCGAGGGTATGGGATACGACAATCTTGTGGTCAGCATCAAATCTTCAGATGTACTCATGTGTGTGAAAGCCCATGAGCTGATCGCAAAAGAGTGCCCTTATCCCCTTCATGTCGGCATTACAGAATCAGGAACTGTATACTCGGGTAACGTGAAGTCGTCTGTCGGTCTGGGAATCATCCTTCACGAAGGGATCGGAAATACGATCCGCGTTTCGCTGACCGGAGATCCGGCAGAGGAAATCCGCACGGCTAAGCTCATCCTGAAGACACTGGGGCTCAGAAAAGGCGGTATCGAGGTCGTATCCTGTCCGACATGCGGCAGGACGAAGATCGATCTGATCGGACTTGCCAACGAGGTGGAGAAGATGGTAGCCGATATACCGCTTGATATCAAAGTGGCTGTCATGGGATGTGTCGTCAACGGTCCCGGTGAGGCGAAAGAAGCGGATATCGGAATCGCAGGAGGTATCGGGGAAGGTCTCCTGATCAAAAAAGGCGAGATCGTAAAAAAAGTAAAAGAAGAGGAACTTCTTGAGACTCTCCGGCAGGAGCTGTTGAACTGGAAAGAATAAAACAGGAGTGTTTAATTTTGGAAAAGACCAGAAACGACAAGTCATTTTTCTATGTGTTCCCCACACTTAAGGTTGAGGAGGACATCCAGATCCTTTTTGCAGATGTGGAGGTAAAGAAGATCACGACGAATTCACGGCGTGATTTTCTTCATGTGCATATATTCAGCCGTCACCTGATCCAGAAGAAACAGATCTGGCAGATGGAGCGGCGGATCAAAGACCAGCTCTTTGGTAATGTGCATGTCGAAGTACGCATTGAAGAAGAATATGCACTGTCAGGACAGTATACACCGGAAGCGCTCATTAATGAGTACCGGGAGAGCATTATATTGGAGCTGAAAGAACAGAGCGTGCTTGCGTCAAGTATGTTTTCGCAGGCGAAGATCCGTTTTGAAGAAAGTAATGTGGTCAGTCTTGAACTGCTTGATACGATCGTGTCGGAAGGCAGAAAAGAGGAAATACTTGCTCTTCTTGAGAATATTTTCGAAAAAAGATTCCATATATCGGCAGATATCCGCATTACTTATCGTGAGCCGGACGGAGCGGGGACACGGGAGTACGATGAACAGAGGCTGCAGCAGGAGATCAATGCAATATTTGAGAGACGTGCGAGACAGCGGGGCGAGTATGTGGCGCCGTCAAACAAGAGTAAAGATCCTGATCATCACGACGGAGCGGATCAAGGCAGCGGCCAGGGAACTCCGGCCGGTGTGGCTTCCGGAGGAAAGCACGTGGCGAAGGGCAATGCTGTATCAGGAAATGCCCCGGGACATAATGCTTCCGGTGGATCCGGAGGAAGAAGGACGGGGAGAAAAGGCGATTTTAAAAAGAAAGATTTCTACCGTCCTATTAAGCAGGGGGATGATCCGAATCTCATCTATGGAAAGAGTTTTGACGATGAGCCGATCACCCTGGACCAGGTCGTGACAGAGATGGGAGAAGTAACGATCCATGGTAAGATCATCAACTTCGATACAAGAGAGATACGAAATGAAAAGACGATCATCATGTTTGCAGTGACAGACTTTACCGATACGATCACAGTAAAGATGTTCACTCGTAACGATCAGCTTCCGGAGCTGCTAGGCGAACTGAAAAAAGGCGCTTTCATAAAGATCAAAGGTATTACGACTATTGATAAATTTGACGGAGAACTGACGATCGGTTCCGTCACAGGGATCAAAAAGATCGGCGACTTTACCGTCTCAAGAGAGGATCTGAGTCCGATCAAACGTGTGGAGCTTCACTGCCATACAAAGATGAGCGATATGGACGGAGTCTCCGAGGTGAAGGATATCGTAAAGCGCGCCCATGACTGGGGCCATCCCGCGATCGCTATCACGGATCACGGTGTGACACAGGCATTCCCTGACGCGAACCATTATATTGAGACTCTCGATAAGGACGATCCTTTCAAAGTACTCTATGGGGTAGAAGGATATGTAGTGGATGACCTGACAGAGATCGCAGTGAATGCCGGGAATCAGACACTGGATGATACATACATTGTCTTTGACATTGAGACAACCGGATTTAGTTCGATCCGCGACCGGATCATAGAGATCGGCGCTGTAAAAGTCATAAACGGCAGGATCGTGGACCGGTTCAGTACTTTTGTAAATCCGCGGAGGCCGATCCCGTTTGAGATCACGAACCTGACAAGCATCACCGATGAGATGGTCATGGGTTCTCCGGCTATTGATGTGATACTTCCACAGTTCCTTGAATTTATCGGGGACGGCGTTCTTGTAGCGCACAATGCTGGATTTGATGTGGGATTTATCGAGCAGAACTGCAGAAATCTGGGGTTAAATGATCATTTTGTTTACCTGGATACGGTTGCCCTTGCCCGCGTGCTCCTTCCGACATTGTCGAAATATAAACTGAATGTGGTGGCGAAAGCGCTGAACATCTCTCTTGAGAATCATCACCGTGCGGTGGACGATGCAGGCGCAACGGCTGAGATCTTTGTGAAATTTGTGGAGATGCTGAAGAAAGACAGTATCAGTACGTTAAAGGAAGTCAATCATTACGGCGACCGTAATGTCAATGCGATCCGAAAGATGCCGACGCACCATATTATAATCTTAGCCAAGAATGATATCGGCAGATATAACCTTTATCAACTGATCACAGAATCTCATCTCACCTATTATGCGAGACGCCCGAGGATCCCGAAGAGTCTTTTGAACGAGCACAGGGAAGGCTTGCTGGTCGGAAGTGCCTGCGAGGCGGGAGAACTGTATCAGGCTGTGCTCGAGAAACGTTCTGCCCGGCAGATTGCAAAACTGGCGGAATTTTACGACTATTATGAGATCCAGCCTCTTGGGAACAATCGCTTCATGATAGAGAGTGACCGTATCCCGGATGTCAATTCAGACGAAGATCTGAAGAATATCAACCGGGAGATCGTGGAGCTTGGGGAGAAATTCGGCAAACCGGTAGTTGCAACCTGCGACGTGCACTTTCTTGATCCGGATGATGAAGTCTACCGCAGGATCATCATGGCGGGAAAGGGATTTGACGATGCAGATGACCAGGCTCCTCTTTTTCTGCGAACGACCGAGGAGATGCTGGATGAGTTTGCCTATCTGGGAGCTGCCAAAGCAAGAGAGATCGTTGTGGATAATCCGGTGAAGATCGCAGGGATGATCGAGAAGATCTCGCCTGTAAATCCGAATAAATGTCCCCCGGTGATCGAAAATTCCGATCAGGAATTAAGAGATATATGTTACCGGAAGGCTCATGAAATGTACGGTGAGGATCTTCCGGTCCAGGTGTCTGAGCGCCTGGAGAAAGAGCTTAACTCCATTATTTCCAATGGCTATGCAGTTATGTATATCATTGCACAGAAACTGGTATGGAAATCCAATGCGGACGGTTATCTCGTGGGATCCAGGGGATCGGTAGGTTCCTCTTTCGTTGCCACTATGTCGGGAATCACGGAGGTAAATCCGTTGAGCCCTCACTATTACTGCAAAAAGTGCCATTACAGTGACTTTGAGTCGGAAGAGGTAAGGACATTTGCCGGAGGCTGCGGATTTGACATGCCGGATAAGAACTGCCCGGTGTGCGGCGAGCCGCTTGTTAAGGCCGGCTTTGATATTCCTTTTGAGACATTCCTCGGTTTCAAGGGAGACAAGGAGCCTGATATCGACCTGAACTTTTCCGGAGATTATCAGGCAAAGGCCCATAAATACACAGAGGTATTGTTCGGTGAAGGACATACTTTTAAGGCGGGAACGATCGGCACGCTGGCTGACAAGACGGCTTATGGATTTGTAAAGAATTATTATGAGGAACGTGAGCAGAGGAAACGCCGCTGTGAGATTGAGCGGATCACGGTAGGCTGCACCGGGATCCGGCGCAGTACCGGGCAGCATCCGGGAGGTATTGTCGTACTTCCTCACGGACATGACATCAATGAATTTACTCCGGTACAGCATCCGGCTAACGATATGGAGTGCGGGATCATCACAACACATTTTGACTACCATTCCATTGACCACAACCTGCTGAAACTGGATATACTCGGCCACGATGATCCGACTATGATCCGTACCCTTGAGGACTATATAACTTCTGATGCCATGGACAATGAATATAATGAAGAACACCCGTTTATTGCGACGGAAATCCCGCTGGACGACAAGCAGGTGATCGAGTTGTTCCATGGAACGGACGTGCTCGGTATCAAACCTGAGGATATTGACGGATGTAAACTCGGCTGTCTGGGCATTCCGGAGTTCGGAACAGATTTTGTCATCCAGATGGTAGAGGATACGAAGCCCCAGACTCTGTCAGATCTTATCCGTATTTCCGGTCTGTCCCACGGAACCAACGTGTGGCTGGGAAATGCGCAGGAACTTGTAAAAACAGGGAAAGCAACGATCTCGACTGCCATCTGTACCAGGGATGATATCATGATCTATCTGATCAACAAAGGCGTGGAAAGTGCACTGGCGTTTACGATCATGGAGAGTGTACGTAAAGGTAAAGGACTGAAGCCGGAGTGGGAAGAAGCCATGACAGCCCAGGGCGTGCCGGACTGGTATATCTGGTCGTGCAAAAAGATCAGCTACATGTTCCCGAAAGCCCATGCGGCGGCATACGTTATGATGGCGTACCGTATTGCTTACTGCAAGATCAATTATCCGCTTGCATATTATGCAGCATATTTCAGTATCCGTGCAGATGCGTTCACCTATGAAATCATGTGTCAGGGCAAGGACAAGCTGAACTATTACATGCAGGATTATAAGAAGCGCAGCGACTCCCTGAGCAAGAAAGAACAGGATGTCATGAAGGATATGAAGATCGTACAGGAGATGTATGCGCGCGGATTCGAGTTTATGCCTATCGATCTCTATAAGGCTAAAGCAAAAATGTTCCAGATCATTGACGGAAAGCTCATGCCGTCCTTTGCAAGTATCGAGGGGATGGGAGATAAGGCAGCCGAGGCTGTGGAAGAAGCCGGAAAAGACGGACCGTATCTGTCGCTGGATGATTTCCGCCAGAGGACGAAAGTCAGCAAGACGGTCATTGATCTGATGCAGGAGCTGGGACTGTTCGGAGACTTGCCCCAGAGCAATCAGCTGTCACTGTTTGATTTTGCTTAATTTCCGGCAGATATCTGCAGCAGTGCAGATTCCTGCTGTGCGAGAGAACAGAAAAATAATAGATAGACGCGGTTCTTTCGCTGTGCTATAATGACTTCAATGTGTTAATGTAACAATGTGAAATAGATTATGTGGAGGATATGCAAATGTACGACTTCGATGAGATCATGACAACAGACCCTGAAATCGCCGATGCGATCAAAGCAGAGATGGAGAGACAGAACTCCCATATCGAGCTGATCGCATCCGAAAACTGGGTGAGCAAAGCCGTGATGGCTGCTATGGGAAGCCCGCTGACCAACAAATACGCGGAAGGATATCCGGGAAAGAGATATTACGGCGGCTGCCAGTGTGTAGACGTGGTGGAAGAACTTGCAAGAGAACGTGCAAAAGAGCTTTTCGGCTGCGAGTATGCCAACGTGCAGCCTCATTCCGGAGCACAGGCAAATATGGCAGTGTTTTTCGCCATTCTTCAGCCCGGAGATACCTATATGGGCATGAATCTGGATCATGGCGGACATCTGACTCACGGCTCACCGGTCAATATGTCGGGAAAATATTTTAATGTTGTACCATACGGCGTTAACGATGAGGGCGTGATCGATTACGATAAAGTTCTTGAGATCGCGAAGAAATGTAAGCCGAAGATGATCGTTGCCGGCGCCAGCGCCTATGCACGCACCATTGATTTCAAGAGGTTTCGCGAGATCGCGGATGAAGTCGGAGCATATCTGATGGTGGATATGGCGCACATTGCTGGTCTCGTGGCAGCAGGTCTTCATCCGAGCCCGATCCCGTATGCGCACGTAACGACGACTACGACTCACAAAACGCTGAGAGGTCCCCGTGGCGGTATGATACTTTCCAGCAATGAGATGAATGAGAAATTCAATTTCAACAAAGCTGTATTCCCAGGCATTCAGGGCGGCCCGCTCATGCATGTGATCGCTGCAAAAGCAGTGTGCTTTAAAGAAGCGCTTCAACCGGAGTTTAAAGAGTATCAGGCTCAGATCTTAAAGAACGCGAAAGCACTCTGTGAAGGCCTTAAAAAGCGCGGCGTGAAGATTGTATCCGGAGATACGGATAACCATCTGATGCTGGTCGATCTGACGGAGAAAAACGTCAGTGGAAAAGAGCTGGAGAAACGTCTGGATGACGCTCACATCACCTGTAACAAAAACACGATTCCCAATGATCCCCGTTCCCCGTTCGTCACAAGCGGCGTGAGACTCGGTACTCCTGCAGTGACAACCCGCGGCATGAAAGAAGAGGATATGGACAAGATTGCCGAGATCATCGCTATGGTCATCGAGAGCGAGGACAATGTAGAAGCAGGAAGAAAGATGGCGGCAGAACTGACAGAGAAATATCCGCTCTGTTAAATTCACGTTTGCCAGATAGACATTTTCTTGGTAAAGTGTCCGAAAATCAATCGGATACAGTGGATTGACTCACGTATCCGGGATGGGCGGGGAGGGGATGCTTCCGGCTCCGGTTACGGAACATAAG
>DWWO01000089.1 GCA_019119675.1 Candidatus Mediterraneibacter faecipullorum
TATAAAAATCTTAGATTTTTGTCTTGACAACTGAACCACTATAGAGAGCTGCCAGATGTGCCCGTCCGTCTTGTAGATCCCTTTTCCTTCCAGTATATAGTGAATCAGATATCCGCTCCTGACCACAGGACCGTAGCTGTGGGACGGCTCACACGTTTCGTATCCGCAGGTATAGATCATGGCGTCTAAGTTTCTGGAAAAATCATTGGAAAATATATAGTCTTTCATATCTCTCTCCCAAGTGCCAACAAATCTGTATAGTTAGACAACTCTTGCCGATGCCAGTGCGGCAGCACAGGGAACCGTGGAAGTAACGACGCTCCATATCTTCGGCATTCCGGTGGATCTGATCGGCTTTCAGGGCGGCATCATTGTGGCGTTACTGATCGGTATTGTGACGGCAAAGCTGGATATCTTCTTCGAGAAGAAAGTTCCGGAAGTGATCCGTCTGCTCGTATCTCCGCTGCTTACTACTCTGGTCAGCTCTTTCCTGCTGTTTATGATCATCGGACCGGTGGGGAGAGGACTTGCAAACGGAATTACAGCGGTGCTTGTCTGGATGACACAGCATCTGGGAGTGATCGGTTATGCGGCGTTCTCAGGCGTGCAGCAGCTTATCGTCATTACCGGACTTCATCATGTGTTCGGAGCTATTGAGTCACAGCTTCTGGTTGATACGGGACGGAATTTCCTGAATCCTCTGATGTCTGTAGCGATCATCGCGCAGGGCGGGGCAGTGCCCGGTTACCTTGCGAGAAATATGAAAGACGCGAAAGCGAAAGAGTTGTGTATTCCCAGTTTTATCTCGGTTTTATTCGGAATTACAGAACCGGCTTTGTTTGGTGTAAACCTGCGGTACCGTTACCCGCTGATCGGGGGATGTATCGGCGGCGCTATCGGAGGTGCAGTTGTATACTTTACTGATCTGGCGGCACTGGGATTCGGAACTACGGTTGTCCCGGGAATCGCACTCGCAGATCCGGCGCATAACGGATATGTAAACTATATTATCGCACATGTGATCGCCCTGGCGGCAGGATTCCTCTTTGCATTTATTCTGGGAATCGGATTTGACCGGAAGAAAACATCAGACGCCGCGGCGAATACGACGGCAGGAAACGGAAAACATTCTGCACAGATCCCTTCTGAAACGGCAGGCAGTCAGAAGATCGCAGAGACAAATGCGTCCGCAGGTGCTGTGCAGACAGGGCAGGATGTTCTGCCGGAAGAAATCGGTGCATTTACATCCGGAGAGTTTATTGGGATTGAGAAAGTAAAAGATCCTACATTTGCACAGAAGATACTCGGTGACGGTGTTGCGATCGTGCCGTCCGAGGGTAAGATTTACGCACCATGTGATGCTTCGGTAGAAATGGTCATGGATACGAAACACGCAGTAGGGCTGCGTACAGCGGCGGGAAACGGCATTCTGATCCATGTGGGTATCGATACTGTTAATCTTCAGGGCAAATACTTTGACGTTCATGTAACCGATGGTCAGAGCATTAGAAAGGGTGACCTGATCATGGACTTTGACAAAGATAAGATCGCAGTGATCGCAAAGTAAGAGGAACAGCTATGGAAAATAAAATTCAGATAAACAGATTCCGGCAGGAACGGGAACAATTAAAGAAAATGGCGAGGACAGTAAACAACTGTCCTTTCCGCATCCGATATCACATTATGCCGCCGGTAGGATGGCTCAATGACCCCAATGGCCTTTGTCAGCTCAGGGGCGTCTACCATGCTTATTTCCAGTACTCACCTTTAAGCGTACACGGCGGCGGAGGATATTGGGGACACTGTGTAAGCAAAGATCTGCTTCACTGGGAGTATAAAGAACCTGTGCTTACGACAGATACTCCGGAGGATGCGGGCGGAGTCTATTCCGGCTCTGCTCTCATTGAGAGCGACCGTATGTATTTGTTCTATACCGGCAATGTGAAACTGCCGGGAGATTACGATTATATTGATTCCGGCAGGATTTCTACTCAGATACTGACAGAATCCGGTGACGGGCAGCATATGTCAGGAAAAATAAAGCTTCTCGGCATGGATGATTATCCGGAAAATATTACCAAGCACGTGAGGGACCCGAAAGTGTGGAAAGAGAGCGGAAAATATTACATGGTGCTGGGAGCCCGCGCCCGCGCATGGGATGCGGCAGGAAGACGAAGCGACAAGGGCGGCATCCTTATCTATGATTCCGATAACAGGGAAAAATGGAGTCTGTACCGCGAAATCGTGCCGGAACAGAAATTCGGCTATATGTGGGAATGTCCGGATATCTTCAGCCTGGATGAGAGGCGAATTCTGTCTTTCTGTCCTCAGGGACTCCCCTCAGAACCGGAGAAGTTCCAGAATCTGTACCAGTCAGGTTATTCCGTGCTGCCCTCACCGGATTTATGCAATGAATACAGCTCCCGACAGAATAACGGAACTGCAGAGTGTGCGTGGAATCCGGAAGAGACATTTCAGGAATGGGATATGGGATTTGACTTTTATGCACCGCAGAGTTTTGAGGATGAAGAAGGAAGAAGAATTTTGATCGGATGGGCAGGCGTGCCGGATACGGAAAAGGCACACCGCAATCTGTCCGTGGAAAACGGCTGGCAGCACTGTCTGACATTGCCCACTGAGCTTGTATATCATAGCGGAAAAATATTTCGGAGATCTGTCAGGGAACTGGAAGAGCTTCCCTGGAAAGAAATGTATCCTGACGCGGCGGACGATGTGAGCAGGAAATATCACTGGGAGGATCAGACGGTAGAAATCAGGGAAGGCGAAATCGCCGGCGGAGAGAGAGAATACCTGATCGGACAGGAGGATAACGGACTGACAATTCGCGTGTCGGGTGATAGAGTAGAACTTAATTTTCTCAACCGTGACGGGAAACCGTCTGTATGCGGCGGAGGAAGGACAGTGCGCACCGGAAGAGTAGAGGAGCAGGTAGAAGATATACTCGTGATCATTGACAGTTCCATTGCCGAAGTTTTTGTAAACGGAGGAGAAACTGTATTTACTACGAGGATCTATCTTGATAAACAAGAAAGACAACTTGTAACAGACGGCAGATGCCGGATTCTTGTGATCTGACGGCCGCGGAGATATAATGAAATGCGGAAGGAGGCACTAAGATGAAAGTATTAATGATCAACGGAAGTCCTCATGCAAAAGGGAATACATCTATTGCCCTGCATGAGATGGAACAGGTTTTTGCTACAGAAGGAATTGAGACAGAGATCGTACAGGTAGGAAATAAAGATATTCGGGGATGCATCGCCTGCCACAGCTGTTTTGAAAAAGGAAGATGTGTTTTTGATGATCTTGTGAATGAGACCGCATCTAAATTCGAGGAGTGCGACGGCCTCGTGGTGGCAAGTCCGGTCTACTATGCATCGGCAAATGCCACATTGATCGCTTTCCTCGACCGACTGTTCTACAGCACTCATTTTGATAAAACAATGAAAGTGGGGGCAAGCGTAGTGGCAGCGAGGAGAGGAGGACTTTCCGCTACATTTGACGAGCTGAATAAATATTTCACGATCTGCGGTATGCCGGTGGCGTCAAGCCAGTATTGGAACAGTATTCACGGCAGAGAACCGGGTGAGGCTCAGCAGGATGCAGAGGGGCTTCAGACGATGCGCACTCTTGCGCGGAATATGGCATTTCTCATGAAGAGCATTGCACTGGGGAAAGAACAGTATGGTCTGCCGGAGAAAGAGCCGGCCTGTCATACAAATTTTGTGCGCTAGGAAAATTTAGGGAACCTGAGACCGGAAAATATTCCGGAGTGTAAAATTTAAAAATATATTGCGGGGCAGCAGGCTTGGAAAGAGCCTGCTGCTTTTGTCTTTGCGGAGAAAAGGTATTTATCAGATCAGAAAAAGGTATTTACCGGATCAAAAAATATATGTTGAAAGATATATAACTATATGATAACATAAATACACAATGTGTATATATTAGAAGGTGAAGTTAAAGAAAGGGGAGAGAAGTAGTGAATTTGAAAGAGGAATTGATCGAATTAAGATTGAGTACAGGGATGAATAAAGCGCAGTTTGCCAGATATTTTGGGATTCCGTACCGTACGTATCAGGAATGGGAGCTGGGCGGAAGAAGAGTGCCGGAGTATCTGCTGCGTCTGATGGCGTATAAGATCGAGGTAGAGAAGCTGGGAAAAGAAAGGGGAGAAACATGATGGAACAAAAAGAACTGGTGATTTTTGAATCAGAGGATCAGGCTGTATCTCTAAAAGTGCCAATTGAAGAAGAAACCGTGTGGTTGACACAGGCACAGATGACAAGATTGTTTTCTGTTGACAGAACTGTAATAACGCGCCATGTAAATAATGTGTTCCGGGATGAAGAGCTTGACGAAAAAAGCAATGTGCATTTTTTGCACATTGCAAATTCAGATAAGCCTGTCAAGTTCTACAGTTTAGATGTAATCATTTCTGTAGGTTATCGTGTCAAGTCAAAAAGAGGTATAGAGTTCAGGCGATGGGCAAATAAAGTCCTGAAAGACTACATATTAAAAGGCTATGCTGTCAACCATAACCGTATCAGTCAACTGGGAGAAGTGATAAAGATCATGAAGCGTGTAGAAGAACGTCTGGACGCGAAGCAGGTGCTGACGGTGATCGAACGGTATAATCTTGCGCTTGAACTGCTGGACGAATATGATCATCAGACCATGAAAAAACCTGCGGGCAATAAAGCAGCATATGTACTCACATACGAAGAGTGCAGAGAAGTGATCGATAGCATGAAGTTTGCAGAGGAAAGCACACTTTTCGGAAATGAAAAGGATGATTCTTTTAAAGGAAGTATCGGGGCAATTTACCAAACATTCGGCGGGTCAGAAGTCTATCCTACACTGGAGGAAAAAGCTGCGAATCTGCTTTATTTTCTGACGAAGAATCACTCATTTTCGGATGGAAATAAGAGGATTGCTGCCACGATCTTTCTGTATTTCCTTGATAAAAATAATGCGCTTTTTGCAGATGGGAGAAAGAGGATCGATGATTATGCTCTTGCGGCTCTTACGATCATGATTGCAGAGTCGAAGCCGGAAGAGAAAGAAATGATGGTAAAAGTTGTGATGAACTGTCTGGAGGACAGGGAAAGATGATCGACACGCAAAAGTGTATGGACATCCCATATTTCCGTGGGATATAATGATAACATATGAAATAAACGAAAAAGGAGAGACAGATTATGAGAACGATCAAAGCAGAACCACTGACATATGAGGCTTATGCACCTTATGGAACTTTCTATAATATGACAGAACCGTCGGGGTATTCATTGAACGGTGAGCTTCACCGATTTTTCCCGGACCGGTTGACAGAGTCCTACACAACCAGAACGGCATTTTCACCGATTCTTGTAAAGAAACCGGAAGTGATGAAGATTACACAGGCAGAGTATCATACGACTACTCCGGAGATCATACTGCCCATTAATGACGATATGATCCTCCATGTAGCTCCCGCTTCGGCCGGGACTCCGGTCCCGGAACTGACGAAAGCCTTTATCGTACCTAAAGGAACCCTTGTAAAGATCAATACTGCAATCTGGCATCTTGCGCCACTGCCGGTGCATGAAGACGAGCTTCAGGCAATGATCATTCTTCCGGAGTGTACATATGCAAATGACTGTACTGTAGTGGATTATGCAGAAGAAGATCAGTTTGTGATCGAGGTGTAACGGATGATATATGTGCTGTATCCATAGAAAAAACGAATACCTCACTATACTTATCATGTATTAGACATGGTGAAGATAACCGGATATAATAGATATGGAAATATGAGGAAAAGCGTCTGATACAAACAGCGCAGATTCCGGAAAGAAGGAATACAGACTATGATTTACAGAGATTTTCAGGATTTAAAACTCTCCGGTCTGGGGATGGGAGCGATGCGCCTTCCGGTAATCGATGGAGATGACAGCAGGATTGATGCCGCAGCAGCGGAAGAAATGGTTGCATATGCAATGGAACACGGCGTCAATTACTATGACACAGCATGGGGATATCATGGCGGACAGTCAGAGATCGTCATGGGAAATGCGTTGAAGAAATATCCCAGGGACAAGTTTTATCTGGCAACAAAATTCCCGGGATACGACCTTACTAATTTCGGAAAGGCAGAAGAGATTTTTGAGAAGCAGCTTGAAAAATGTCAGGTTGATCATTTTGATTTCTATTTGTTCCACAATGTCTGCGAGATGAATATTGATGCATATCTGGATGATGAAAAATATGGCACCTATGATTATCTGATCAGACAGAAAAAGAACGGACGTATCCGTCATCTTGGTTTTTCCGCACACGGAAAATATGACGTGATCAAGCGGTTCCTTGAGGCATATGGGAAGGACATGGAATTCTGCCAGCTTCAGCTTAACTATCTTGACTGGACATTCCAGGATGCAAAGGCAAAAGTAGAACTTCTGAGTGAGTACGGTATTCCGGTATGGGTGATGGAGCCGTTGAGAGGCGGAAAACTCGCTTCCCTCTCGGATCAAAATACGCAGAAGCTAAAAGAACTGCGTCCGGATGAAGGCACTCCGGCGTGGGCATTCCGTTTCCTGCAGTCTTTGCCGGAAGTCAAGGTTGTCCTGTCCGGTATGTCTAACATGGATCAGCTCAAGGCAAATATTCATACATATGAAGAGGATAAGCCGCTAAATGAAGAAGAGATGAAGACGCTTCTCGGTGTTGCAGACAGTATGCTCGAGAAAAAGACGCTTCCATGCACTGCATGCCACTATTGCGTAAGCCACTGCCCGCAGGGACTTGACATTCCGGCACTGCTTGAATTGTATAATGAGCATTGCTTTACAGAGGGCGGGTTCATCGCACCCATGGCGCTTGCTTCCTATGAGGAGGATAAGAAACCGAGTGCCTGCATCGGCTGCAGAAGCTGTGAGGCTGTCTGTCCGCAGCAGATCAAAATATCCGAAGCAATGGCGGATTTTGCAGAAAAACTTGCAATGTAAGTAAAATGTCATCGGAGTACGGCAGGCATTTTGCCCCTGTACTCCGATGGCGGGAAAGGTATAATTACTATGAAGATCAGACGTGAGGAAAATATGGCCGGTGGGAAGGGCCATGTGATCATAAAAGAACTTCTCGGTGAGAAAGAACTGAACGGAAAATGCGGTCTCTATGCAGAGGTGACGATCGAGCCCGGATGTTCACTCGGATATCATGAACATCATGGGGAGAGTGAGACATACTATATCCTTTCCGGCGAGGGAAATTATGACGATAATGGCAGGATCCGTCCGGTAAAGGCAGGAGATATCACATATACACCGGACGGATGCGGACATGCTTTGAGCAATTCAGGAAACACGGATCTTGTATTCATGGCACTGATTATCAAAGACTGACGGGATAATTAAGATCAGTAAGATCAGGCTCGTATGTTAGTAGTGCGGGCTTGATTTATTCAAAACTAAATGTTATAGTATGAATAATACTAATAACATAAAAGAAATTGCATCGTACAAGCAGGAGGGAGCCAACCGTTGAGCCAAAACTGTGAAGAGAAATTTGTCAATACCCAAATGTGGAGTTTGTTCAGAAAAAAATTTAAAAGTGAGACAACGGAAGCGTCATACTGGTCTGATATTCGGGAATTCTGCCGTATAACAGGAAAAGAATTTACAGAGAGTGACAGCAGCGATGTGAGAAAATATTACAACCGGATGAATGATCAGGTCAGGGATGGCAGACTCAGCAGGATCACGCTTACAAAGAAGTTCCGGGAACTGCATTCTTACGCATCATTTTTGATGGAACAAGGGGAATATCTGGAGGAAAGAGAGCATGATTATTTTTATCCGTATCTGAAAACAATGACGAAAGAGTCCGCACTTGCCGGAGCTGTGCCGGTGGAAGAGATGGATGCTCTTTTAAAGGCTGCATCTGATGATAGAATGGTCTACACGATCCTTACACTTATGTACAGAGCCGGAATGACTTCTACGGAGATCATCGGGATATCCGGAGAAGATGATTTTATAGAATATGATGACGGTGTTTATGCAACGATATCAGGCAGAGAAGAGCCCTGTTACATACCCGATGATGCATGGATCATTTTAAAAGAATATATGGATCAGCGTTTAGTCTGTGATACATTGTTCTATAACCGCAGCGGACGTCCGCTCAATACAATGTATATCAGCCGTATGATGAAGAAGTATTGTTCTCTTGCAGGAATACGTAATTATAGTGCTCAGGCGGTGAGAAACAGCTGTGCTTTTAACATGTTTGCATATGGGGCATCAGACGGACAGACAGCAAGACAGATGGGAAGGACCGAACAGCAGATCCGCAGATACAGGGGGTCTCTTTACCGTGAAAACCTGCAGAAGCAGGCATCGGCTCTTGTGAAAATACATATTGAAAAACCGTAGAATCACCGGAAGTGCCAAAAGGCACATTCCGGGATCTGAATATCTGAATAGTTGAATGATCAGGCAAAGTATTTACGGACGATACATGAAATGACTCCGGCAGCACATAATCCGAAGAGTACGTTGTGCATGGAACCATATACCTCCAGGGCGCCTTTAACTCCGTATACGGCTTCCGGGGCGTCTGGTATAAACGGGCTGAGCAGGAATGCCAGATAAGAAGCGGCAAATACAAGGATGAATGAAAAAAGCCCTCTTCCGGTATCCTCTTTCCATGAGTCAATGCCATTCCTCACTCTTACTCTTGTCATGGACCAGAGAAGTGAGATCAACTCAAACAGAAGAAAGAGTACTGCCACGCACAGATAGGACAGCAGTGTAATTGACGGCTGCTGTGTGCGGATCATTTCCATAATATCGCCATAGGGGGTACTTGCGCGCCAGAAAGTATAGGTGACATATACTATGATCGCGAGGATCAGGATGGCTGTAAGACTTCTTACTACGGCAGCGGCAAGACGGGAAAGCGTGCGTCCGCCTTTCCGGATCGGAGCGGCCAGTGGAACGCCCCGGCTTTTCTTCCGGCGGGAAGATCTCCGTTCTTCGGGTTCCTGCTCTCTGTCAGCAGAACGCTTCTTCCTGCCAGTCCTGCGGTCATAATCATCCTCATACTCGTCGTCATCGTATTCAGCGTTGGAATAATAGTCATCGTCTGCGGCGGCAAAGTCATCTTCATAATCCGCTGCAGTCTTCCAGTGAGATCTGCTATTGTCAGACCGCCTGTGGCTTTCTGACATATCAACCGTCATGCCGGTATCATCTTCATAAGTCACTTCAAAGTCATCATCAAATATATCGGAAAATTCCTTCTTATCGTTCATGGAATCCCTCTCTTTCTTTAAAAAGTAACAGTTCTTCTCTGTCAATATCGGTCGGCTGAACTGAAAAATCCATATTATGTTAGCGCGTTTTTTATAGATTCTCAAGGCTTACGGACAATTTTTTAAAAAGAATTCATTTTTGTCCTTTCGAAAGGACTATTATTCCGGGACTTACAAAAGTGTAAGACCCGGACTGCAAAATGTAAGCTGTCTGAATGGAAGAATATTTCAGGTTTTTGCTACTATAAATATGCAAAAGGAAATACCATTCATTACAAGTAGCAAGGAGGTAGGGACAGTGAAAAGCGCTTCAAAAAAATATCCGGGCAGGCTGATCGGCTGGCTTGTGATGATTTTCCTGATCGTTGTGATCGTGCCGGTGGGAGCTGTCATGTTTGTGATATCCGGACTATGGTCAGCGTTAGACCGCATATTGCTTAAATTTAACAGATAATCCCATCTTTTAACATCATTTAAAAAATCTTTGTTAAATCTTAAGATTTGCTTTCCAGATATCTTAAGAACAATAAAGTATGATAAAGTAGTTAAAAGTATAGAAGCCTGCACGCCGGGACCGGTGTGCAGAATAGAGATGAGGAGGGTTATCTATGAAATATATTACATTTACAGTACCGTGTTATAACTCTGAAAACTATATGAGACGATGTATAGATTCTTTACTGACAGGAGGAAGTGATGTTGAGATCATACTTATCAATGACGGATCTACTGACGGGACAGCACGGATCGCAGACGAATACCAGCTTACATATCCGGACATTGTCCGTGCAGTGCATAAAGAGAACGGCGGGCACGGATCGGGAGTCAATAAAGGATTAGAACTGGCACGGGGAATCTACTATAAAGTGGTGGATTCTGACGACTGGCTGGATCCGGATGCATATAAGAAACTGCTTGCAAGAGTGAAAGACTTCTGTGGCGGCGGCCGTGCAGAGTTCGGAGAGGACCTGCCGGATCTCTTTGTTTGCAACTATGTTTATGATCATCTGGACGAGGGAAAGGCACGGAGCATGGATTATCGAAATGTTTTCCCGGTAGAGGAGATGTGCGGCTGGAATACCATCGGGCACTTCAGACCGTCACAGTATCTGATCATGCATTCATTAATGTTCCGTACAAATATATTGAGAAAGTCAGGCGTAAAGCTTCCGGAGCATACGTTTTACGTAGACAATCTTTTTTCCTATCAGCCTCTTCCCTATGTGGAGCGTATCTTTTATATGAATATCGACCTCTATCACTATTATCTGGGACGGGAGGATCAGTCGGTCAATGAGAAAGTGCTGATGAAGCGGATCGACCAGCAGATCCGTGTTACAGAGTTGGTGGCAGAATGCGTGGATCTGAATGAAGTTAAGAAAAAGTATCCGAGGCTTGCTTCCTATATGACACGCAATATTTCAATCATGCTGTCAATCTCGTCTATCCATCTTCTGCTTATAAAGACGGCAGAGGCAGAGCAGAAAAGGCGTGATATGTGGGAGAGAATCAAGGCTCATAACGCTGCACTCTATTACAGGCTGCGATATTCGACTCTGAGCGGATTAACTTATCTGCCGGGCAGGCTGGGGGGCAGACTTACGATAAGCGGATATCGTTTTGCAAGGAAGATTTATCAGTTCCAGTAAGGGATAAAAAGAGTACAGAGTACATATAAACGCGTTTACATGCGGATAAAATGGGAGAAAAAGTATGGCAGAGATTTATATAGCATTTGTGGATACGCCCGGCTTTTTTGCGGGGATCATCCGCAGAGTGATAAGACAGAAATACATTCATGTGGCACTGTCACTGGATCCGTATCTGGAAGAGACTTACAGTATCGGACGCAGGCATCCGTCGATTCCGCTCATTGCAGGATTTGAGAAAGAAGATAAATATAAAATACTCCGGGCATTTCCGGATGCCGATTACATGGTATGCAGTGTAAGGTGCACATCAGAACAGAAGAAGTATATTGAGAAGCAACTGAATAAGGCGATGGAGCAGCGTTTTCATTATCATTATGCGGTCATCGGGCTGCCGTTTATTTTGATGAATATTCCATTCTACCAGAAGAATCATTACACCTGTTCCTCCTATCTGGCAAAGCTTTTGGAGGATGCCGGAGTATGTAAGTGGGACAAGCATTTTTCCCTGGTCACGCCTAAAGATTTTTATGAATACGAAGGCAAAAAGAAGATATTTGAAGGCAGCCTGTATGAATTTGCCATAAGAGGAAAGATACACACAGAAAGAAAGCGTATTCCGGCATTTTCGCTCATGCAGCCTGCCTATGCGGGAGCGGCATATATCATTAATTTTCTGAAGCGGGGTGTAAACTTATGAGTATGAAAAAGAGAGCGCTTCAGATCGCTCTGTTTCTGGCTGTCATGCTGCTGACATTCTATGCATTGTTCAGTGGAAGAGATTTATCTGAAATCGGACGCGCACTTATGGGCATGTCATTTTGGTATTTGATCCCATCGATTGCGCTGGCAGTATTTTTTGTATGTGCAGAGGGATTTATGATCTGGTATCTGCTCCGGTCCATGAAAGCGCAGAAAGAAGGGTACAAAGCCAGTACGCTTCCAAGATGTATCCAGTATTCATTTATCGGTTTCTTTTATTCCGGTATTACACCATCAGCGACTGGCGGGCAGCCGGTTCAGCTCTATTACATGAATAAAGATGGAAACCGTGGCTCGGACAGTACGGTCGTTCTTATGACGGTGGCAGTGGCTTACAAATTCGTCCTTGTGGTTATGGGACTTGGTATCCTGCTTTTCTGGCTGAATCCGCTGCGGCAGGAGCTGGGAAATTATTTCCCGTTGTATTTATTAGGACTGGCACTCAATGTAATTCTGGTAATCCTTATTCTGGGAGTCATGCTTTTCCCGAAAGTGATCCTGAAGCTGGCGCTTTTGTTTGAGGGATTATTCATCCGGCTTAAGATCTGGAAGCCTTCGGAGAAAAGAGAAGAGAAGATCAATGGGTTTATCGACAGTTACCAGCAGGCGGTAACATGGCTGAAAGACCACAAAGGCAGCCTTCTGGTCGTGATCTTTGTAACATTTCTGCAGAGATGCAGCGTGTTCGTACTGACCTATATGGTCTATCTGGGATTCGGACTTCAGGGTTCTGGCGCAATGAAAGTGATATTACTCCAGGCAGCCGTGTATATTGCGGTGGACATGCTGCCCCTGCCCGGTGCCCAGGGAATTACGGAGCTTATGTATCAGGCAGTGTTCGTTCATGTGTTTACAGGAGCATACCTGATTCCGTCCATGCTTGTCAGCAGAGGGATAAATTTCTACTTTCTTCTGATCGTAAGTCTGGCGATCGTTCTTATAAACCGGTTTGTATTTGACAGAAGAAAGACAGTAAAGACAGTCCGCGCGTGATGCGGGCTGTTTTTGCTGTCCAAAGGAAATAAAAAAGAGCAAGAACCGATAAAACATATGCCGGATTTCGTGATACAATGTCCTCAGTGATATGACGACATAGAACATAACGATACGAAATTCTGGAGGATGTGCTGATGAGAAAGCAATCGGGTATTATGATCGACCAGATCATTGATCTGATAGAGAGCCATCTGGATGAAAACATGGACCTGCATACGATAACCGGTGATTTCAATTATTCTAAATATTATCTTCACCGTATGTTTACCGCAGCAGCCGGCATACCGCTGCATGAATATGCAGTCAGACGGAGATTGACGGAAGCTGCGAGAACGCTTGTATCGTCTGATGTACCGGTAATCGAGGCGGCAGCACGATATGGATATGGAACGCAGCAGTCATTTGCGGCGGCGTTTCGCGATATGTATAAGATGACGCCCGGGGAGTGCAGGAAAAGGCGAATTTTCTATCCGCTTCAGCATCGAATCAGCTCGCGTTGGCTGTCAGAAGATACAGGAATATATCATGAAAAAGTCAGATACGCAGTGAAGGAAGATATCGATGACTGGATGGAAGTTGTAGGATCATCTGTTGGCGGATATCCTTATCTAAACGAGAAAGATTATATCTGCCGTCTTCGAAATTATATTGCAAAAAGACACGGAATTGTACTTGAGAAAGACGGCGTGATTGCAGGAGTTATGGCATTTTCAGTCCGTTCCAGTGAGACCGTGCATATCGAATATCTGGCAGTCCTGCCGCAGAACAGAAAGGCAGGACTCTATAAAATTCTGGTCAGTAAACTTGCAGAAGAACTTTTCCCGGGGCGTGAAATCAGCATTACGACTTATCGGGAAAATGACAGGACAGATACAGGGTACAGAAAGGAACTTGAAAGACTTGGATTCACCGGAAAAGAATTACTGACAGAATTCGGCTATCCGACCCAGCGCTTTATTTATCGGAGAGGGGATGAAAATGAGGGCAAAGAAGAATAGGTACGGCGGCTGGAAGGAACAGACGCTCCTGTTTCTTGTCAGCCAGTCTATTACGCTTTTGGGTTCTACAGTGGTACAGATGGCAGTCATATGGTACGCGACGCGGGCAACATCATCCGGCAGGTGGGTGGCAGTGTTTTATATCTGCTCCTGGCTGCCGCAGGAGCAGTACTGACAGGGGGAAATCTGCACGCCACCCTGATGATCGATGTTGTCACTGCTATAGTCGGAACTCTCATTCTGTTATGCGTGAAGCTGCCGGCACCAGTGCATCGCAGTCCGGTTAATAGTTCGTCTGTCAGTACAATCCGGAAATCCTGCAGGCTGATATTCCAGGAAGTGGGAGAGGGCTTCAGGTATGCGCTTTCTTGTAAAAAACTGAAAAGATTTTTGATTTTTTATGGAATGTTTACGTTCCTTTGTGTGCCCTCGGGATTCATGGCGGGACTGTTCGTAAACCGGGTATACGGTGAAGCCTATTGGTATCTGACTGCGGTGGAAGCAGCGGGATTTGCCGGGATGCTGACGGGCAGTATTTTCATGAGTATACATGGCAGCTTAGCGGAACAGAAGAAAATGCTGTTTTGTGGCTTGCTGATGTTTGGCATTACCGGCGTGGCGATGGGGATGGCCAGAAATTTCCTGCTTTATCTTGTCCTGATGATCGGATTCGGAGTGACGATGACAGTCGTACAGACGCAAGTGACGGCAACTGTACAGAGACTGAGCAGAGAAGATATGCAGGGAAGAACGGTCGGACTCTTGAGCTCCATGTATTATGGCGCCATGCCTCTTGGAATGGCTGTTTTTGGGCCTATGGCAGACAGGTCCCCTATACAGGGGATTATGATCGGTGCGGGGATTGCAGTCATATGCTGCGGTCTGGTGCTGATACGGGAATGAAAGAATAATGTAATTATCTTGACAAAATACTCCTTACTGATATAATATTACGAATGTAATATAACGGCGCACATAATTAACATGGGGCATAATATGGGAAAAAAGGTTCAAAGGATATTCTTAATTATATTTGCAGCGCTTTTATGCTGCTTTTCTGCCGGATGCAGTCATAAAAACAATGCGACAGAAGATAAAGAAAGCAATAAAGATGCGAGCGTTTCAGACGAGTCGGAAGATACGGGAGAATTGTCCGAAGAAGAAATTTATGAACGAGGATATGATCTTCCGATTGACAGCGCAGAACAGGAAGAGGCGGAGCAGGACTGCGCGGAAATGATGGAGGCGATCCGTGACATCTATGAAGAAGCAGATAAGGGAACTTCCATCAATGCAGTGATCTCGCAGGAGACAGCGATAAAAATGCAGCAGATTATAGCTGAAAAAGACGTGCCGGCTGCGGTCAGTGGATTCGACGTGGATATGATGAACTACGATGCAATGGAAGACTTTCTGGATGAGGCGTCGGCAGGAAATCAGTCGGAGATTATCTTATACAGGATACACACGGATGGCACGGTTTCCAGAGAGAAGTTTACGTTTGACGGGGTGGATATGTATTCGCTCTATACAAAAGGCAGGTGGACGGATGATATAAAGCCTGCTTTCAGTGTCAACAGCTGTTCGCGTCTCAGTCAGTGGAAGTATACGGAGAAAGGCTGGTTTTGCTATGAATATTGTACCGCACAGCCGCCGGAACTTACGGAGGTCGTCGATGCATATGAGATGATACGGGTAAAGCCGAAAACGAGTGAATACAGAGAAATGGAAGAAAAATATCTCGATATTATCGGATATCAGGGAAATAACCTTCTGTGTTCCGAATGGTCGGAAGATCAGATTGAGGGATTGGATTTTAACGGCCTGTATGAATACTTTTACATGGAAGAATATGGGAGAGAGATAGATACGGAAAAATGTGCCGGGGGTATCCCGCAGGAAGAGTTTGAAAGCCTGCTGACGAAATATCTGCCGGTGACAGCAGAGCAGGTCAGGGAATATGCTTCTTATGATCCTGAAAGCGAAACATATGACTGGGTTATGCTGGGAGTAGGAAATTATGCCCCGAACGCTTTTTGGATCTCTGTGCCTGAAGTGACAGGGATCAGAGAAAATGAGGATGGAAGCGTAACACTGACAGTGGATGTAGTATGCGAGAAAAAGGGAAATGATGACTTTTATACACATGAAGTCACTCTGCGCATTTTGGACGATGGAAAAGCGATGTATCTGTCTAATCACATTTTAGATGACAGACCGGGAATGATCCCGGATTATCAGTACCGGTGTGGGTGACATAGATCCGGGGAATTCAGTAAAATGAGTTTCCCGGTTTTTTCTTACATTTTCGTAAGCTGAAGAATTTGGGAAGCAGAGCATGGTATAATAATTTGAAAATAACCCGAAACGCTTGATTTTACGGTGTTTTGGGCTATTTTTGTTTCTAATTTGTTACTGGTTCAGTCTGAAATCATTATTTTAATAGGCATACTGTTTCACGTAATTGGTCAACAATCTTGAACATTGATTTAGCAAGTATTAGTATCATAGAGCGGAAAAAATCATATTTAGTCACTGTGCCGACAAATGCAAACGCAAGCGCTGAAACAGAAATTGAGAGCATGATTAACAAGACAAAACAATACCAGTTACACCATCTGCATGATGCCGCGTATGGTTCCATGATTCCGGTCGAAAGTCTATACCGGGGAGATTTTCAAAACTATTCCGCTTTATACTTTGAACTTCCAACCCCCATATCAAAAAGAGGATTGCATGCCAAACCCGCCGGAAAATATCTGAGGGCTTTCTGTAAAGGCAGTTGGGATAAGCTGGCGGGCAGATATAAAGAAATCTTTGCTTATGCCGATAAGCAAGGATTCTCTTTGACGGGGTATTCTTATGAAACGGGTATCAACGAAACAGTCATTGACAATTTCAATGACTATATCACACAAATTGAAATACCAATCAAATCGGAATAATGTAGGTTGCTGTTTAAAAATCCTTATGTGGTGATCGTGACAGAATTTTAAAGATGACTCTGCCGATGGCGTCTATGATCGTAAATGGTCTGTGTGCTGCAGCCCCATCTGAGTACTTTTTCGGAATGGCTGAAGGGTGACAAGGCAATACCTAATTCTACAATCATTTCTGAAGAATATGAGACATATGATTTTAGAAAAGCAATGAGTGTTTTTAATGCAAATGTAAAGTAACAGTTGCTTCTGCGGCGTTTGCAAAGCTGCACTTGACAACTCCTCACAAACTCTGCACAATAGTTCCGTATGGATTTATTTTCTGTATACGGGATATAAATGCAGAGTCTGTGAGGAGATTTTTTATGAATATCATCAATATAGAACATATCAGTAAGATCTACGGAGAAAAAGTTATCTATGAGGACGCGTCTTTCGGTGTCCAGCAGGGAGATAAAATCGGAATCGTGGGCATCAATGGAACAGGAAAGTCCACGCTTCTTCGTATGATCGCCGGCGAGGAAGTGCCGGACGAGGGGCAGATCATAAGGCAGAACGGGCTTAAGATTGCCTATGTGCCGCAGAATCCGGTATTTCCGGACGGAGCGGATATCCGTTCTTACGCTTTTTCGAAAGGAGACGGAGAAGACTGGCAGGTAGAGTCTAATCTGATGGAATTGGGTATTTCTCAGTTTGACCAGAAGATCGAGCATCTCTCCGGCGGCCAGAAGAGAAGAGTTGTGCTGGCGAAGACGCTGGCGGAGGATTTCGATGTCCTCCTTCTGGATGAGCCCACAAACCATCTGGACGGGGAGATGATCACATGGCTGGAGGAGTATCTGCGATCCTACCGGGGAACTGTCCTTATGGTGACCCACGACAGGTATTTCCTCGACAGGGTATGCAGCCGGATCCTTGAGATCAGCCGCGGAAAGATGTATGGATATGACGCGGATTATTCAGGATTTCTCGAACTGAAAGCTGCCAGGGAGGAGATGGAGCTGGCGTCAGAGCGGAAACGGCAGAGCGTACTGCGTATGGAGCTTGAGTGGGCGAAGCGGGGATGCCGCGCGCGATCCACAAAACAGAGGGCAAGACTGGAACGGCTGGAAGCTCTGAAAAACGGCAAGGCGCCGGTGCAGGATCAGACTGTGGAACTGGGATCCGTGGAGACAAGAATGGGAAAGAAGACTATCGAACTTCACCATATCAGCAAAAGCTACGGGGAAAAGAAGATACTGGAAAATTTCAGCTATATTGTCCTGAAAAACCAGAGACTGGGGATCATCGGGCCCAACGGATGCGGAAAATCAACGCTGATCAAGATGATCGCAGGGGTCGTCGAGCCGGATGCAGGACACATTGAGATCGGTGAGACGATTAAGATCGGATATTTTGCTCAGGAAGAGCAGCATATGGACGACAGCCAGCGGGTGATCGACTATGTAAAGGATATTGCAGAGTATATCACTACGACCGACGGAAAAATCAGCGCTTCGGCGCTTCTTGAGAGATTTCTCTTTACACCGGATATGCAGTATGCACCCATTGGGAAGCTTTCAGGCGGAGAAAAGCGCAGGCTGTATCTGCTGGGTGTCCTTGCAGAGAATGCCAATGTGCTTTTATTTGACGAGGCTGGCAATAATCTGGATATTCCGACCCTGACGATCCTCGAGGATTACCTCAACTCCTTTAACGGTATCGTGATCACAGTCTCCCACGACAGATATTTTCTGGACAATGTTGTAGACCGCATTTTCGAACTGGATGGAAACGGCCATGCGAAACAATATGAGGGCGGCTATACAGATTATCTGGCTGCAAAGCAGCGCGAACAGGGGAGTGGAACAGCTGTAGAAAAGACAAATAAGACAGGCGGGGCTGCAGGAAGAGAGATGGAAGCAGAAGATCAAAAAGCCAAAAACAGCTCAAAAAACTGGAAACAGCATTCCCAGAAGATGAAATTCACCTATAAAGAACAGCGGGAATATGAGACGATCGACGATGATATCGCTGCGCTGGAGGAAAAGCTGTCTTCCATTGAGCGGCAGATTGAGGCTAATGCGACAAATTCTGTGAAACTGCGGGAACTGCTGGCAGAGCAGGAGAAGGCGCAGGCGGCGCTCGATGAAAAGACGGAGCGGTGGGTGTATTTAAACGAACTTGCCGAAAAAATCTCCGGTCAGGGTTGACAAAGTACACCACACTTGGTAATATTATAAAAGAAAAACAGAGCGCAATCTGTTTTTGGTACGGGAAGGAGAGAAATTGATGAGGAAACAGGTGTTTTCTTTACTTGTAGACAATAATCCCGGAGTTTTGAGCCGGATCGCAGGATTGTTCAGCCGCCGTGGTTACAGTATAGACAGTATCACTGCAGGAATGACCGCGGATCCGAGATTTACCCGCATTACAGTCGTGTCGTCGGGAGATGAGCTGATCCTCTCGCAGATTGAGAAGCAGGTCAGGAAGCTGGAAGACGTGGTTGCGATCAAAGTGCTCAAAGATGAAGAATCTGTATGCCGTGAACTGATCATGGTGAAACTTCGTGCCGATGCGTCACAGAGAGGTGAAATCATCTCTGTTGCTGACATTTTCCGTGCGAAGATCGTTGATGTGGAGGAAGATTCCCTGATCGTTGAACTTACGGGAACACAGAGCAAACTGGAAGCATTCCTGAATCTTCTGAAAGGGTATGAGATACTGGAACTTGCAAGGACCGGTATCACAGGACTTTCCAGAGGAAGCAAGGATGTAGCATATTTTTAATTTTATCATTTTAGGAGGAATGCAAAATGGCAGCAAAAATTTATTATCAGGAAGATTGTAACCTTTCACTTCTGGAAGGAAAGACGATCGCGATCATCGGCTACGGCAGCCAGGGACATGCACATGCCCTGAACTTAAAGGAGTCAGGATGCAATGTCATTATCGGTCTGTATGAAGGCAGCAGATCATGGGCAAAGGCTGAGGCACAGGGATTTGAAGTTTACACATCAGCCGAGGCAGCTAAGAGAGCCGATATCATTATGATCCTGATCAACGATGAGAAACAGGCTGCATTATATAAAAACGATATCGAGCCGAATCTGGAAGAGGGAAATATGCTGATGTTCGCACATGGCTTTAACATCCACTTCGGACAGATCGTGCCCCCGAAGAACGTTGACGTTACTATGATCGCTCCGAAAGCACCGGGTCACACAGTAAGAAGTGAGTATCAGGCGGGAAAAGGTACTCCGTGTCTGGTAGCTGTTGAGCAGGACTATACAGGAAAGGCTCTTGATAAAGCGCTGGCATACGGACTTGCGATCGGCGGAGCAAGAGCAGGAATCCTTGAGACTACATTCAGAACAGAGACAGAGACAGACCTCTTCGGTGAGCAGGCAGTCCTTTGCGGCGGTGTATGTGCACTGATGCAGGCAGGATTTGAGACTCTGGTTGAGGCAGGATATGATCCGAGAAATGCATATTTTGAGTGTATACACGAGATGAAACTGATCGTAGACCTGATCTACCAGTCAGGATTCTCAGGAATGAGATACTCCATCTCCAACACAGCAGAGTACGGCGATTACATAACAGGACCGAAGATCATCACAGAGGATACAAAGAAAGCGATGAAGAAGATCCTTTCCGATATCCAGGATGGTACTTTTGCAAAAGACTTCCTGCTTGACATGTCAGAGGCAGGCGGACAGGCTCACTTCCGTGCAATGAGAAAACTGGCTGCCGAGCATCCGTCAGAGAAGATCGGTGAGGAGATCAGAAAGCTCTATAGCTGGAGCGACGAGGATAAACTTATCAATAACTAATACTTGATCATACAATAGGTAAGCGGCGGGGCGCCCGGCAGAGATCTGCCGGGCGTTTCGTCATAGTAACGAAAAGGAGAGAGGAGAGGTTCTTTTGAAGGGGGAAGAGAATACGGGTGTACAATACGGCCAGCCTGAAGGAGATAAAACATCGAATGATAATGATTTCAGCAAGGGCAGCATAGTAGGCCATATACTAAGTCTCGCCATACCCATGACTCTGGCACAGCTTATCAATGTGATGTACAGTGTAGTGGACCGTATTTATATCGGACATCTGCCGCACGCATCAGCAGAAGCTCTGACAGGGATCGGGCTGTGTCTTCCGGTCATCACGATCATATCTGCTTTTGCCAACCTGTATGGAATGGGAGGTGCGCCGCTGTGTTCCATCGCCCGGGGAGGGCACGAAGAGAAGCGCGCCCAGAAAGTGATGGGGAACTCATTTTCCATGCTGCTGCTTACAGGTGCAGTGCTCATGCTCCTCTGCTTTGCACTGAAAAGACCGATCCTGTATCTGTTCGGGGCAAGCGAGGCGACTTACGGATATGCGAACGATTATATTACAATCTATCTTCTGGGAACGGTCTTCGTTATGGTCAGTCTCGGTATGAATAATTTTATCAACGCCCAGGGATTCGGGAAAATGGGGATGCTGACTGTGCTTCTGGGCGCCGTTATGAATATTATCCTGGATCCGATCCTGATCTTTGGATTCGATATGGGGGTACGGGGAGCCGCCATAGCAACTGTGATATCCCAGGGGGCTTCTGCTTTATGGGTCTTCTCTTTCCTGACCGGGAGAAAAGCTCTTTTCCGGCTCACGCGGGAATCCATGAAGCTGAAAGCGCATCTGGTGAAAGATATTATATTTCTGGGCACATCTGGGTTTGTTATGTCTGTCACGAATGGTACGGTCCAGATTGTGTGTAATGCGGTGCTCGCCCGGTACGGCGGAGATCTCTATGTAGGGATCATGACTGTGATCAATTCCGTGCGGGAGATCGCAACTCTGCCTCTGAACGGGCTTACATCCGGAGCACAGCCGGTCATGGGGTACAATTACGGAGCAGGATGTTATAAAAGAGTCAAGTCTTCTATCAAATTTATTACGGTGGTAGGAGTTGTATTCTCCCTGATCCTGTGGGCAGTCGTATTTCTGGAGCCGAGATTCTTCCTGCATCTGTTTACAAGCGAACAGGAACTGATCGAAAAAGGAATCCCGGCACTGCAGATCTACTTCTGCGGAATCTTTATGATGGCGCTTCAGTTTGTGGGCCAGTCTACGAACGTGGCATTGAACCGTCCGAAGCAGGCAGTATTTTTCTCTCTGTTCCGGAAGGTGATCATCGTAGTGCCGCTCACCATACTGCTGCCGATGGTCGGCGGGCTCGGGACAGACGGCGTGTTCTGGGCAGAACCGGTGTCGAATGTGATCGGAGGTACAGCCTGCTTTGTGACAATGCTTGTCACGGTATGGCCGGCGCTGAAAGAAGAAAAAAGAAAGGCATCCGCCTGACGGTGCGGATGCCTTTTATAATCTCTCTATGTTAATTAAGCAATGCTGTTTACAGCTTTTGACAGACGGGAGATCTTTCTGGAAACAGTCTTTTTGTGATAAACACCTTTGCTTCCTGCTTTGGAAATCTCCACGATCGCTGCGTGCAGAGCAGTCTTAGCAGCCTCTGCGTCTTTAGCAGCAACTGCATTGTCAACTTTCTTGACAGCAGTCTTAACTTTAGACTTGATTGCTTTATTTCTTGCAGCCTTTGTCTCGTTTACTAAAATTCTTTTCTTAGCAGACTTAATGTTAGCCAATCTGTACACCTCCATATACAACATGAAATTTCAAATGTAGATCATGTGTCCCAGCAGATTCGGACACGGACGCTCCGCTGAAACATACTCATTTATTTTATGCTAACCGGAATGGCTTGTCAATACATATTTTGAGAAATATTGCAAATTATATAGTTACAGCGGCATCATAAGAGAAATGAAAAGTGAGGACGGGCTATGTTGAGAAATTACAGCGTAAGGACAGACCTTGCATTGGAAGAGAAAGAAAGGTTTGAATCGGATGATGTGGAAATCCAGGGAGTTGTGCTGGAAGAAGACTATGATGAGGAGCAGGAGCTCCGTGTGACCCGCGTGGAGATCCGGACAGAAAACGGAGCAAAAGCGATGGGAAAACCAGTAGGAACATATCTTACACTGGAGACACCGAATCTGGCACTTCCCGACGATGAGAGCCATATGAATATCGCGGCCAGATTATGTGAGTATATCCGTGAACTGGTCAGAAAGAATGCGGGAGAAAAGGAACATGATCTGTCTGTGCTGGTTGTGGGACTTGGAAACCGTGAAGTGACCCCGGATGCACTGGGACCTTATGTGGCAGATCATCTTTCCGTGACAAGGCATATTGTGAAAGAATACGGGAAATACGCTATGGGACTGGAACATGCCAATATGATAAGTGCCATAGTGCCGGGAGTCATGGGACAGACAGGGATGGAAAGTACAGAGATCGTCCGGGGCATAGTAAAGGAGACGCATCCGGATATGGTGATCGCTGTCGATGCATTGGCGGCACGCAATAGTAAGCGTCTGAACCGAACGGTGCAGATTGCGGATACGGGAATCCATCCGGGCTCCGGGATAGGCAATAACCGGTCCGGCCTGACTCAGGAGTCACTGGGAGTTCCGGTCATCGGCATCGGTGTACCCACGGTGGTAGACGCAGCCACGATCGTAAATGATACAATGGAAAACTTCATTGCAGCACTGGAGTCATCAGACTCGTTAAAAGGCGTGGGGGAAGTCCTCAGATCCTATAATGCGGGGGAAAAGTATGAGTTTGTAAAAGAGCTGATCGCGCCTCATCTGAACGGGATGTTTGTGACGCCAAAAGATGTGGACGAGATGATCCATCAGATCAGCCATACGATCTCTGAAGCGCTCAATATGCTGTTTGCAGCGGGAAATCCGTGAAAGTATGATACGCCGTTATGACGCATTATGCATAACTGTCCCGACAGGGGCATACAATTTCAGGAGAATGAAAAAGGGGGATGCTGCCGTACGATGAAGAAATCAGTCCGGAGAAATTTAAGACAGGCAGGAACGGCAGCATCTGCCGTTCTTTTCACTGTATTTTTAATATATACGGGTCTTGCAGGAGACGGCATTGACTGGAAATATCATATACAGGAACGGATATTTGACCAGGCGCAGCAGATGTATCTGCCGGTTTTAAGCTGGGTAAACCGCACACCGGAAAAAGGAATCGGTGAATGGATCAGAGAGAAAGCACTTGCGTGGATCCCGCTTGTCAGTTATGCGGAAGATCACGCTGCATATGATTCTTCACTAGAGGATGAAGAAACACTTGCCAGGATTCTGGAAGCGCAGGCTAATGATGAGAATGTTGTGGATGAAAACGGGAATCTGATCGGAGAACCGGACGAATCCGAAACAGATGCTGCTGCAGTTACTCCTGCAGTGGACACTTCGATAGAGAAACTCAGAGATTTCGAGTACCTGCTGGGAAATTTTTATACTGTTGACAGCTCTACTATGATTGATTCAGACCAGCTAAATGCAGATGATCTGCTCGGCCGCAGTATGAAGATAGATACCGGAACAGACGGCCCGAAAGTGCTGATCTACCACACCCACTCCCAGGAAGAATTTGCTGATTCCACACCCGGCGATACATCCACCAGTATAGTGGGCGTGGGAGAGT
The DNA here is from genome assembly GCA_019119675.1 of Candidatus Mediterraneibacter faecipullorum. GTDB lineage: Bacteria > Bacillota > Clostridia > Lachnospirales > Lachnospiraceae > Mediterraneibacter > Mediterraneibacter faecipullorum. The sequence goes on from DWWO01000089.1 coordinate 24,224, forward strand.
ACCTGACACAGCTCCTGAATGAGAAAGGAATCGAGACGATCCATGATACGGGTGTCTATGATATTATCGACGGTAAGCTGGACCGGAGTAATGCATACGAATATGCAGGAGAAGCAGTGGAGAAGATCCTGGCAGAAAACCCGACGGTTGAAGTCCTGATCGACCTCCACAGGGACGGCGTCGCAGAAGGAACCCATCTGGTGACCGAAATCAATGGAAAGCCGACGGCAAAGATCATGTTTTTCAACGG
>DWWO01000090.1 GCA_019119675.1 Candidatus Mediterraneibacter faecipullorum
GATGTTGGGGGCAAAAGCCCCCAACTATGATGCCTACGGATTGTTCCGTGCTGCGCACTCCCACAATCCTGCCCAATATTCGCATATCGTGGGATATATATCCCACTTTTATGCTCATATCGGGGCGGGTCCCAAGGTCCTTCACCCACCTATGAGCAAGCTCATGTGGGTTTAGACCTTTTGACCCTGGCATCACAAAATAAAGTAATAAGAAACAAAAAAGCATCCACTCTGCTTCGGGAAGAGCCTGACAAAACAGACGAACAGGTGGCAGAGATGGTCATCTACGGAAAGGAAGAAAAGTGAGATGGAAATAAATATCAAAGTTGACTACAAGGCAGTCGAAGAGGTTGTGCGCCGTGCGGGCATGATGATAAAGGAGGCGCATCTGTCGGCGGATTCGGTACAGCACAAAGAAGGAGCTGCAAATTTTGTTACTTCTTATGATGTGGCGATCCAGAGATTTCTGATCGACGAGCTGCACCGTATTGTACCGGAGGCGGCCTTCTTCGGTGAGGAGGAGACAGAAGGGAATACCAGAGAGAAAGAACTTGACGGCCTGTGCTTCCTGATCGATCCAATTGACGGTACGACGAACTTTATGTTCCGGTATAATTACAGCTGTGTTTCTGTGGGCCTTGCATATGCGAAGGAAATGATCGCAGGCTTTGTATATAATCCGTATGTGGATGAGATGTTCACTGCGGTGAGGGGGAACGGTGCATATCTGAACGGGAACAGGATCCATATGCCGGACAGCACTCTTGAAGACGGGATCGCCTCTTTCGGATGTGCGAGATACAATAATTCCCATACAGACGTTTTGTTCTGTGTAGTACAGGAGATGTTTAACCGCAGTCTTGCAGTGAGATGCGGAGGTTCGGCGGCGCTTGATCTTTGCCGTGTGGCAGCCGGAGCAAGTGTTGTATATCTGGAGATGAAGCTGAATCCTTACGATTATGCGGCGGCTTCCGTTATTATAGAAGAAGCGGGAGGAGTGATCACGCAGATTGACGGGAGTAAGATCACGCTGGATCAGCCGTGCTCAATATTGGGGGCAGCGCCGAAGGCAGCAGGTGAAATGCAGGAGATGATAGCAGCGTATATGCAGCAACATTGACAATGAGGAAAAACTGCGCAGGTAATAAGAAGAAACAGCAGTGTAAAATAACAGGGCGGCACGGGATTATTTTTCTGATCTGAAAAGATCACGGAAATATCCCTGCCGCCCTGTTATCTTATGCACTGATGATCTCAGTCAGGGCGCCGAGAAGATCTGCGTCCAGATCCATGGTCTGGAGCTGGGAGAGCAGGATCGTTCTGTCGTCTGATCTCTGGATCATGCTATAGAGCGTATCTTTTAGGACGAAAGAAATTTCTGCCTGATTCAGGAAGTCAAAGCATTCTTTTACAATGTCGTTCTCCGCTGTTTCCGCGTGTTCTGCGAGGAGCCGGATCTGTGTGCAGACGGGAACATCCTTAAGCGTACAGGTGAGGACGCATGTCTTTTCATCATAAGTGATACTGCAGCCGGATGCCTCCGACAGGCAGGAGCCGCCGGCATATACGGTGGTATGATCCGTGCAGTCTATAATACCGTGTATCTGAATGATATATGTACGTTTCTCAGGAATTAATTCTGTTTCCCCCCGGGCTTCTTCTATGATAAATTCGGCATTGTCTTCCCAGTGAAATTTCATGTCTGTTGTAACACATTTGCCGGATTTATAGTTTTCTGAAATATTGTCGTCTTCATAGAGGGTAAAGCTGCCGTCCGCGCCTGCGTAAATATGAATGCGCAGTTCCTGCGGATTGCTTCCCGCATCTTTTATATCATCGGTCATGGGGATGACAGCTCCGGCTTTTGCGAGAACAGGGATGGAATGGATATCCCGGTACATGGACAGGATACGTCCGCCTCTGTATTTTCTTCCGGTGAATATGTCGTAACAGATCCCGTCCGGAAGCCATACTTTCACTTTTGCCATATTCAGTTTCGGAATACACGGTGAGGTGACAGGGGCCGCGATCAGCTCGCTTCCGAAAAGATACTCGTTGGGGAACTGATAAGCGTTTTCTTCTTCCGGCCAGTTGTAATACATCGGCAGCATCAGCGGTATATCCTCTTCGTATGCGCGGTGGTTCATTGTATACAGATAAGGGAGAAGACGATGACGGAGTCTCAAGAACTCTTCCATCATTGAGCAGATCTCCGGTCTGTAGCGCCAGGGTTCTTTTCCGTTGAATTCGCTGTTGCTGGAGTGCAGGCGCATGATCGGCGAGAATACACCGAACTGCAGCCATCTGCCGGCCATTTCATCATCTTTGAACCCCCTCATATGACCTCCGATGTCATGACTCCACATTCCGTAGCCGATATTTGACGCGGTGGAAGTAAAATATGGCTGGAACGCAAGCGAATCCCAGGTGATAATAGTATCGCCTGAAAATCCTACAGGATAGCGGTGGCTTCCGGGACCTGCATATCTGGAGAAGGTCATGGGACGCTTCCCGTCTCTCGCGTTGTCCAGATAGTGATAGTGGTTTAGCATCCACAGAGGATCCAGCCCTTCGATCTTGCTGACGCCTCCGGACTGCCAGTCGATCCACCAGAAGTCTACGCCTTTTTCTTCGGCAGGGTGGAAGATGTGCCGGAAGCACGCATCGAGAAAATCCGGATTTGAGATGTCAAATACAACGGGCTGTTCCGTGTCCGGATCGATCCCCATGGCCTGAGCCATCTCAGGGTACATCTCCTCAAAAGCGCGTATGCCGTCAGCCGGATGGATGTTCAGTGTGATATGCAGGTTCCGGTCGTGAAGCCATTTCATAAAACCTTCCGGATCGGGGAAGAATTCCCTGTTCCATGTATATCCTGTCCAGCCGCTTCCGTATTTTGGATCGATGTCTACCAGATGCCAGTCCATATCGATAACAGCAACAGAGAAAGGAAGGTTCTCGTTTTCAAAGCGATCCATCAGTTCCTTGTAAGATTTTTCGGTGTATTTATAGTAACGGCTCCACCAGTTCCCGAGTGCGTAGCGCGGAACCATAGGACTCTTTCCGCACAGGCGGGCAAAGTCCCTGAGCGCCTGCAGATAGTCATGCCCGTAAGCCCAGAAATAGATGTCGATGCATCCTTTGCGCCGGGGCTCAACCCATCCGTCTTCCCGGATAGCCAGAGACCGGCTGTCGTCCATTACCGAGAAGCCGTTCCGGCTTATGATACCGTGCTCCAGCGGAATAGCGCCGTCCGCCTCATCCAGAGTACGGGCAGTCCCGCCCAGATCTTTGAAATCTTCGCCGTAATGCCAGATACTGTGATAAGCGCTGTAGTTGCCGATGGCCTGTATGGAGAGACCGTTGGCAGAGAACGGATTCCGGTCATAGATCAGATGCGCCTTTGGCGTGATGATCTCCAGGGAATCGTCCTCATCTATCACGCGGAAGGTGCTTCCTGGAAAATTGCGGTTCCACACGGACTGGGTAGCCCTGTCTTCAAAAATCCCGTCCGGGTCATATTCAAGACGGAGAAGCCCTTCTGTAAGGACAGATATCCGCCAGCAGTCTCCTTTAATGATATTTTCAGGTGCAGTCTCAGGATGAGTTTCTGCGATTAGTTCTGGTCTCATATTCGAATCTCCTTTCAACTGGTTTGCCGCGCGCTGGCAGGCACCAGTGCGCGGCAGGCGGCAGAAAAACTGCCATATCTATATTAACCCTTGACCGCTCCGGCGGCAACACCTGCCACGAAGCGTTTCTGGAATATCACGTACACGATGATGACCGGGAGGATCGAGATCGTAGTTGCTGCGAACAGTCCGCCGTAATCTGTGGAATACCTTCCGTTAAAGAGGGTAAGACCTACGGCAAGGAGCTGTTTCCCTTCGCTGTCGATCATCAAATATGGCCAGAGGTAATCTTCCCATACCCAGAGGAACTGGAAGATCGCGATAGCGGATATCCCGTTTTTACACAGGGGGAGCACCAGTTTGTGGAATGTCTGGAACTCATTGGAGCCGTCCATTCGGGCAGCTTCTATCAGTTCATCGGGAATGCTCTCCATGTTCTGTTTCATCATGAAGATACCGAATCCGCTGACCATCACAGGCAGGATCAGGGATATGTAAGTATCCTGAAGACCGGCCTCCATGAACATTGTGTATCTCGGGATGATCGTAACTGACCATGGCACCATCATCGTCATCATGACGAAACCAAAGATGATGTTTTTGCCCTTAAACTGATACTTGCCGAGTACGTAGCCGCACAGGCAGCTCGTATAGATCACGAGCACGGTGACTGCAACGGCGATGAAAATACTGTTCATAAAGTAACGCAGAAAATCAAAAGTCTGCTGAAGGTTCATATAGTTGTCGACGGTCGGATCCTGCGGGAGCAGCGTCTGAACGATGGACTGGATCTCACCGTTTGTCTTAAAGGAGGAGAGCACCATCCATACGAACGGGAAGACAGTGATGACTCCGACCAGGGCGAGCACGACGTATAAAGCTGTTTTCAATACCTTGTGTTTCATATCCTGACCTCCTTAACTTTCATTTGCTCCGGTGACCTTGAACGAGATCACGGTGAATAATGCGGTCAGCACCAGGATAAACAGAGAAATGGCTGATGCGAACCCGAAGTTATACTGTTTAAACGCCTGATCATAGACTAGGTATGAGCTTAAGTAGGTCGAAGTTCCCGGGCCTCCTGTAGTCATGACCAATACCGGCACATATGCCTGCAGGTAGGAGATGATCGAGGTGACTACGACGAACAGCATGGTCGGTTTGAGCAGAGGCAGTGTGATATAGCGGAAAGTCTGCCATGCATTTGCCCCGTCGATGCTCGCTGACTCATAGCAGTCGGACGGCAGGGAAAGTAGACCGGACAGGAAGAGGATCACTGCGTATCCGAAGTCCTTCCAGATCGTCATCACCATCAGGGCGGGCAGAGCGAAACTGCTGTCAAACAGCCAGTTGATATCCAGCCCGAAGATATTGTCGATGAGTCCGAACTGCGGATTGTACATGATCTTCCACACATATGCAACAGCAACAAGCGGAGTTACGGTCGGCATGTAAAAGATTGTGCGGAACAGTGTCTTGTGCTTCATCAGTTTTGAGTTCAGCGCGTAGGCGATCGCCAGTCCGAGGAGCACACGGAAGAAGACGACGACCACGCAGAAGATCACGGTATTTGCCATGGACTGCCAGAATGTCGGATAGGAAAACATACGGACATAGTTGTCCAGTCCGATCCAGTTATAAGTCTGGTTCAGGGGATTCCACTGATGGAAGCTTCCCGCGATGACGATGACCACAGGGATGATCAGGAAGATCGTCATATAGATAATGAGGAATCCCATCGCGATATTCCGCATCCAGATTTCGCTTTTACTTTGAAGCGGTCTTCTTTTAAACATAAATTTCCCCTCCCTTATTCTTCATAATAGGCGTAGAGACTCTCACTCGAAGTGAAGTCCGCGTTTGCAAGGTCGATGTCGATCGTATCTGCGGCAGTCTTAAGAGCGTCGTCCGCGTCTTTGCCGTTATAGAGGATATCCTCCCCGGCGATCTTCAGGTTGTTTTCGACTGTGGAAGGCATTGCTCCCGGCCAGATGTAGCGGTCGATATGCGGACCGACAGTCTTGACGATCGGGGTGTCTTTGAGTTCAGGCGCCTCCATGAGTGAGGACTTGGCAGGAATCAGGCCGCCGTCCTGGCTGAGCTTGATCTGCACGTCATTGCTGGCGAGGAAGAAGCGGATGAAATCCTGCGCGACTTCCTTCTGTGCATCGGTGGCGTTCTTGTTGATGCCCGGAGTGGATTCACCGTTATAACGGTAATAAGCGTAAGGTGTCTTTCCGTCCTGTGTCGGGATCTCGAAAGTTCCGTAGTTGATGTCCGGAGCGTTTGTGGCGAGATTGCCTACGAAGAATCCCCAGGCAAATACCATTGCGCTCTGGCCCTGGTAGAAGCTCTGGTCGTAGTTGGTACCGAAATCCTTGTCTCCTACGTGGTATTTCTCATAGAGATCGATCAGGAAGGAAGCTGCATCCTTCATGCCGTCGCCGTCTACAAGAGACTCTTTACCGTCTGCTGAGAACAGATTGTCCCCGAACTGGTAGTTAAGGCCGATGACAGTAGAGTTGAAATAATTGTTATAGTTATATCCTGCCTGGATCATATTTCCATTTTCATCGAATTTCGTGAGCTTCTGGGCTACTTCGATAAATTCGTCCCAGGTCTTCGGGATATCGTCGTCCGTCAGCCCTGCTTCAGCCCAGAGGTCTTTGTTATAGTAAAACATTCCGGTAGACAGCCCGTAATCCATATAGTAGATGTTTCCGTCCATGAGATGGGTCGAAGCGGAAGGATAATCTGCGATGAGGTCATCTGTGCTGATGTCATAAGGCTCTATATAGTTGAGGAGCAGATGCTCGTAGCTGTTATGTATATTAAAGAGCGTCGGGCCTTCCTCATCCCTCTGAAGGGCAAGAGGAAGTTTGGTAAAGAATCCATCCCACGGGTTGTTGATGACATTAATAGTTACATTGGGATGAATCTCCTGATAAGCTTCAGCGATACTGCGGAACATATCCTCTGTCGCCCAGACCCACCAGTCGATAGTGATGGGATCGCCGTTGTTGACAAGATGGTTGGGATCGTAAGTGACATTGTCCCCCATGACCTCGAGACCTTTGTCCGCCTGTGTGTCCTGCGTGCCCTGTGAAGTTCCGGCTGTATTTCCGCCGCCGCTGCATCCGGCGAGGGATAAGACAAGTATGAGGGCAAGGCAGAATGAAAGAAATCGTTTCATATCGCACCTCCTGATAAAGTTTTATTGATACGTTAGCGCTAACATTTGAGAAGATTATAGAATTATCAAGTAAAAATGTCAATATTAATTTTGAAAAATGTTGAATTTATGTCAAAAATGCCTTATAATTTTGTTAGCGATAACTATAAGAAGAGATTTTCTTATAGAAAGTACGGAAAAAGGAAAGAAAAGGAAACGGTGCTGATATGATTACATTAAAAGATATTGCGGAAAAAGCAGGAGTCAGCAGCATGACGGTGTCCCGTGTAATGAACGGAAAGACGAGGACGGTTTCGCAGCAGACTTCCGAGCGGATAAAGAAAATCGCGCAGGAAATGGGATATGTCCCGAATTCGTCGGCGAGGGCGCTTGCGTCCCGTTCCTCCCGGCTGATCGCCGCGCTGCTCCAGGAGTATGACGAGGACAGAAACCCTCTGGAAGACAGTTATACAAGCTGTTTTCTCGGAGAACTCGCTCTCCAGATCAAAAAGGAGGGATATGACCTGATGCTCCATTATGTAAAGGATTACTCGGAGATCACTTACAGCCTGAAGTCGTGGAATGTGGCGGGAGCCGTGTTTATAGGGATGTTCGATGAAAGCATACGGAAGCTTCAGGAGGACAATCACATTCCGCTCATTTTTACAGACAGTTACAGTTCCATCCGCAGCATTACGAACGTAGGGATCGACGATTACAGAGGAGGAGAACTGGCAGCAGAACATTTTCTGAAAAACGGCCACAGAAATGTGGCATTCTACGGACCGGAAGTGCTGGATAACGGCGTAGTGATGCACAGGCTCAGAGGATTTGTATCTGTGCTGCGGGAGGCGGGGATATCCCTGCCGCAGGAGAACTTTATCAATCTGGGCGTAAAAGATCTGGGAGAGGTACTGGCACGGTTGTGCAGCGGGAAAAATCCCGTGACAGGAATCTTCACCACGGCGGACAACTGCGCGTACCAGATTTATTCGGAGGCATACAGGAAAGGGCTTCGCATTCCGGAAGATCTGTCTGTCATAGGCTTTGACGATCTGTCCATGAGCGGACTGGTCACGCCGCCGCTTACAACAGTCCGTCAGGATATTAAGAAGAAAGCACTGGTAACCTGTGATCTCCTTATGAAAAATATTAATGCGGAGGACAGTCCGTCGGAGAATATCGTGCTGAATGTAGAACTTTCCGAGAGAAAGTCTGTCAGAAGATTATGATCATTATGATGATCCTGACAGAGCTTACCCGCCCGGAACAGGATCTGTGGAGAGCCGGCTCCGGCGTAACCGTGAAAATCCGTTGACAACTCATGCAGGATAATTTAGATTATAAGAAGGAAAGAACAGCAGCGTAATATTAAGAGGAGAATATATCATTATGAGATTAGGGGAAAAGCAGGTACTGACCGTCGTTAAAAAAGTGGATTTCGGCGTATACTTAGGGAGTGACGAGGAGCGCGTCCTGCTTCCGAAAAAGCAGGTGCCCGAAGAAATCGAAGTGGGAGACCCGGTCGAGGTATTTCTGTATAAAGATTCATCGGACCGTATGATCGCAACGACAAAGGAACCGAAGCTGACACTCGGAAACCTGGCAGTCCTGGAAGTTGTGGATGTGGGGCGCATCGGTGCGTTCCTTGACTGGGGGCTGGAGAAGGATCTGCTTCTTCCATTTAAAGAGCAGACGACAAAAGTGGAAAAAGGTGACCGGTGTCTCGTCAGCCTTTACATCGATAAGAGCGGACGTCTCTGTGCTACGATGAAAGTATATCCGCTCCTGCGCACGGATTCACCTTATAAGAAAGACGATACAGTGCGCGGGACAGTGTATGAGATCAGCAGGGACTTCGGTGTGTTCGTGGCAGTTGACGACCGGTTTTCCGCATTGATCCCCAGAAGAGAAGTGTATGGCAGGATGTATATCGGTCAGCAGATCGAGGCCAGGGTGGCTGCGGTAAAAGCCGACGGCAAACTGGATCTGAGCGTCAGGGGAAGGATACCTGAACAGATGGATGCCGATGCTCAGAAGATCATGGACAGGATTGAGAAGAGCGGCGGAGGGCTGCCCTTCACGGATAAGGCTGATCCGGAGCGCATCAGAGATGAGTTCGGGATGAGCAAGGCGGCATTTAAAAGAGCGGTCGGCAGACTGTTGAAGCAGGGGAAGGTCAGGATAGACGAAAAGCAAGAGAAAATCGTAACAGTTCAGCCCGCGCCATTCGCAAAGACGCACTAACGTGCTGACTGCGGCTGCGCCGCTTCTTTGCTCATATACAGGCGCTCAGCTCATCTGTATGTCAGTAGCCGGATTCCTATGCAAGCATAAATCCGTCTTCTGACATCAGATGGCTGAACTGTTACGAAAATATCTTGCAATCCTTTCTAAATCGGTTATAATAATCAATAGGAGTGCGTATGGAAAAGCGTTCCGCAACATTTAGGTAATTAAAAATATATGATCAGGAAGGAGAACATATCATGAAAGTTCAGAACATCACAGATATAGAAGGCTTTTTCAAAGTCGTTGACGAGTGCAAAGGAAAGGTTGAGCTCGTGACGGGCGAGGGAGACAGACTGAACCTCAAGTCAAAACTTTCCCAGTACGTATCTATGGCAAACATTTTCTCAAACGGCGAGATCCCGGAGCTTGAGGTTATTGCTTACGAGAAAGAAGATATAGATAAACTGATCAAGTTCATGCTTGATGGAGGAAATAACTAAGAATTCCCTGGAAATAAAGATATGACAGGCAAAGGCGGTTTCCGCGGTGAGGAAACCGCCTTTTTGTAATTGCCATTGTGTTATCAGAGGTGGAATATGAGTTTTGTACATTTGCATGTCCATACAGAGTATAGTCTGCTGGATGGATCGAACAAGATAAAAGAATATGTCGCGAGGGTGAAAGAACTCGGCATGGACAGCGCTGCGATCACGGATCACGGAGTAATGTACGGCGTGATCGATTTTTACAGGGCAGCGAGAGCGCAGGGTATCAAGCCGATCCTCGGCTGCGAGGTCTATGTGGCGCCAAATTCCAGATTCGATCGGGAAGTGACAGGCGGAGACGACAGGTATTATCATCTTGTTTTGCTGGCGGAAAATAACGAAGGCTATGCAAATCTGATGAAAATTGTATCAAAGGGGTTTGTCGAGGGATACTATTATCGTCCCCGCGTGGATAAAGAACTGCTCAGACAGTATCACGACGGGATTATAGCTTTGAGTGCATGCCTTGCTGGTGAAGTCCAGCGTTATATTGTGAAGGGACTCTATGACGAGGCGAAGAAGACAGCTCTGGAGTACAGGGACATCTTCGGCGAGGACAACTATTTTCTTGAACTCCAGGATCACGGTCTGCCGGATCAGGCGCTGGTTAATCAGCAGCTCCTGAAAATGTCTGAGGAGACCGGGATTGAACTGGTGGTCACGAATGACGTACACTACACTTATGCTGAAGACGCGGTGCCCCACGATATTTTACTGTGTATCCAGACCGGCAAAAAGCTGACAGATGAAAACAGGATGCGCTACGAGGGCGGACAGTATTATGTGAAGTCGCCAGAGGAGATGGAGAAGCTGTTTCCGTATGCACTGCAGGCGCTCGACAATACACAGCGGATCGCGGACCGGTGTAATGTTGAGATAGAGTTTGGAGTCACAAAGCTTCCGAAATATGATGTGCCTGAGGGATACACTTCATGGGAATATCTCCAGAAACTCTGCCGGGAGGGATTGGAGAGACGGTATGGAGAACCGACGCAGGAACTGAAGGACCGCCTGACCTATGAGTTAGACACGATCAAAAATATGGGATACGTAGACTACTTCCTTATCGTGTGGGACTTCATCAAATACGCGAAAGACCACGGGATCGCGGTAGGACCGGGGCGAGGGTCCGCGGCGGGAAGTATCGTGTCCTACTGTCTGGGGATCACGACTATCGATCCGATCCGTTACCAGCTGCTGTTTGAGCGTTTCCTGAATCCGGAGCGTGTATCCATGCCTGATATCGACGTGGATTTCTGTTTTGAGAGACGTCAGGAAGTGATCGATTATGTTGTGAGAAAATATGGAAAAGACAGAGTCGTCCAGATCGTCACGTTCGGTACACTGGCTGCCCGCGGAGTTCTCCGCGATGTAGGCCGAGTCATGGATCTGCCCTATGCATTTGTAGATTCCATTGCGAAAATGATCCCGCAGGAGCTGAACATTACCATTGATAAGGCGCTAAAAGAAAATCCGGAACTGAGGCGGACTTATGAGACGGACGAACAGGTAAAGACGCTGATCGATATGGGAAAACGTCTCGAGGGCCTTCCGCGTCACAGTTCCATGCATGCGGCGGGGGTTGTGATCAGCCAGAAGTCTGTCGACGAGTATGTACCGCTTTCAAGAGCGGCAGACGGGACGATCACGACCCAGTTCACCATGACTACGCTTGAGGAACTGGGACTTCTGAAAATGGATTTCCTGGGGCTGCGTACTCTGACGGTCATCCAGAACGCGGTAAATATGGTGCGCCGCAAACGCCCTGATCTGGATATGGAGAAGATCGACTATAATGACCAGAAAGTAATGGATTATATCGGAACCGGAAAGACAGACGGTATCTTCCAGCTCGAAAGCGCGGGGATGAAGAGTTTCATGAAAGAGCTGAAACCGCACAGTCTGGAGGACATCATTGCCGGTATCTCTCTGTACCGGCCGGGCCCCATGGACTTTATCCCGCAGTATATTAAAGGAAAGAACGATGCTTCTTCCATCACTTATGACTGCCCGCAGCTAAAGCCGATACTGGAGCCGACATACGGATGTATCGTCTATCAGGAGCAGGTCATGCAGATCGTGCGTGACCTGGCCGGATACACACTGGGACGAAGCGACCTTCTGCGCCGTGCCATGTCCAAGAAAAAGGGCGACGTGATGCAGAAAGAGCGCCAGATCTTCGTGTATGGAGATGAAGCAAATGATGTGCCGGGATGTATAAAAAACGGTATTGACGAGAAGACTGCGAACAAAATATATGATGAAATGATCGATTTTGCAAAGTATGCCTTCAATAAGTCCCATGCTGCCGCATATGCGGTCGTAGCATACCAGACCGCGTGGCTGAAATACTACTATCCGGTGGAGTTCATGGCAGCGCTTATGACTTCCGTGATCGAGAATCCGTCCAAAGTGGCAGAATATATCTATGCCTGCCGGCAGATGAATATTCAGATCCTGCCTCCGGACATCAACAAAGGCGAGGCAGATTTCTCCGTTGACGGCGGAAATATCCGTTACGGCCTGGCTGCCATCAAGAGCATCGGACGTCCGGTGGTGCAGGCGGTAACAGAGGAAAGAGATGCCTTCGGGCCCTTTAAAACGCTGGAAGACTTTATCACCCGTATGTCTGCAAAGGATGTGCTCAACAAAAGAACCATTGAGAATCTGATCAAGGCAGGGGCTCTGGATACCCTGGGCGGCACGCGCAAGCAGTTCATGAGCATTTATATCCAGATCGTGGATCATGTAAATCAGGAGAAAAAATATTCCATGTCCGGGCAGATGAGTCTGTTCGATCTGGTCGGCGAGGAGCAGAAAAGCGAATTCCAGATCCGAATGCCGGATGTTGGTGAGTACACAAAAGAAAATCTGCTGGCATTCGAAAAGGAGGTCCTCGGGATCTATATCAGCGGGCATCCGTTGGAAGAGTATGAAGAAAAATGGCGGAAAATGATCTCTGCGACAACACTTGATTTCCAGCCCGATGAGGAGAGCGGAAGATCGAAAGTGCACGACGGGGCACGGGAGATCATCGGCGGCATGATCACGGACAAGACAGTGAAACATACGAAGACCAATCAGATGATGGCATTCGTTACCGTGGAAGATCTGCTGGGAACTGTGGAAGTGGTGGTATTCCCCAGAGATTATGAGAAAAATCGTGAATATCTTGAGGTGGACAATAAAGTATTCATCCGGGGACGTGTGTCCGAGGAGGACGAGAAAGCCAGCAAACTGATCTGCGAGAAAGTGATCCCGTTCGAGAAGATGAAGAAAGAACTGTGGATACAATTCCCGGATAAGGCCGCGTTCCTGGAGAACGAGCAGATCGTCTACGGGTATCTGGCTGACTCGGAGGGAGAAGATGAGGTCGTGATCTACTGCGCGAAAGAGCGGGCGATCAAAAAGCTGCCGAGGAATAGAAATATCCGGATCAACCAGCAGGTTTTGAGCAGACTGATGAATCATTTCGGGGAAAGCCGTGTAAAAGTGGTTGAAAAAGCTATTGAAAACCACTTCTAAATACGGTAAAATATTTTCGGAATTGTTAAAAATTTTTCAATTAGAGATTTTTGCAGTTATCTGACTTTATGGAAAGGTGGAGAAAACATGGCAGAGAATAATGAAATGGAAAAGTATGCGGAAGATTTTGAAGACCGTATCCGTACGATCGGAGTTCTTACAAGCGGCGGCGATGCACCGGGAATGAATGCAGCAATCCGTGCAGTTGTCCGTACCGCTCTTTCTAAAGGCCTGAAAGTACGCGGTATCCGCAGGGGATATCACGGACTTCTCAAAGAGGAGATTATTGACTTGTCTGCTCGTGATGTGTCTGATACAATTCAGCGCGGAGGTACGATCCTCCAGACAGCGCGCTGTAAATCAATGCGTACAGAGGAAGGACAGCAGAAGGCAGCAGCGATCTGCAAGAAATACGGTATTGACGGACTTGTAGTCATTGGTGGCGACGGTTCCTTTGCCGGCGCACAGAAACTGGCGAACCTCGGGGTAAATACGATCGGTATTCCGGGAACGATCGATCTGGACATCGCATGTACAGATTATACGATCGGATTTGACACAGCTGTAAACACAGCTATGGAAGCTATCGATAAAGTGCGTGATACTTCCACCTCACATGAGCGCTGCAGTATTATAGAGGTTATGGGACGTGACGCAGGCTACCTTGCTCTCTGGTGCGGTATTGCCAACGGTGCTGAGCGTATCCTGATGCCGGAAGAGCATGATTATGATGAAGCGGCTATCGTTGCGGATATCAAAGAATGCCAGAAGCGCGGTAAGAAGAATTATATCATCATCAATGCCGAGGGTATCGGAGATTCTATCAACATGGCAAAGAGAATCGAAGAAGCTACAGGCATGGAGACAAGAGCAACGATCCTGGGACACATGCAGCGAGGCGGAAGCCCGACATGTAAGGACAGAGTGTACGCGTCCGTTATGGGATCGATGGCGGTAGATCTGCTTCTGCAGGGCAAGACAAATCGTGTGGTAGGATACAAAGACGGCAAGTTTGTCGACTTTGACATCGAAGAAGCACTGGCTATGAAGAAGTCAGTCTCCCAGTATCAGTATGATGTAGCTAAGGTACTGGCACTGTAAATATAAGAGTAACAGGAGAGCAGGTTGTTATGGAGAACAGGAATACAGCACCGGTAGGTGTGTTTGATTCCGGTGTAGGCGGGCTGACGGTGGCAAGGGAGATTTCCCGTCAGCTCCCGAATGAGAACATTGTATATTTCGGGGATACAGCGAGGGTTCCCTACGGAAGCAAATCGCAGAATACGATCATCCGCTTCTCGGAACAGATCATCCGCTTCCTGAAGACAAAAGAAGTCAAGGCCATTGTGATCGCCTGCAATACAGCGAGCGCATTGGCACTTGATGCTGTCAGGGACGAGTTCGACGTTCCGGTAATGGGAGTTGTTATACCAGGAGCTCGTGCAGCAGTCGAGGCGACCAGAAACCGAAAGGTAGGGGTCGTGGGGACAGATGCAACAGTCCAGAGCGGTATGTACACAAAGATCATTCATTCAATGGCACCGGATGTTACTGTGATCGAAAAAGCCTGCCCTCTTTTTGTGCCTCTTGTGGAAGAGGGGTTCAAGGACCATAACGTAACACAGGAGATCATAGAGTATTATCTGGAGTCCATGCGGAGCTCGGATATCGACGCAATGATCCTCGGGTGCACACATTATCCGCTTATCAGATCAAAGATCAGAGAATATATGGGAGAGAAGATCCAGATCGTCAACCCCGCGTATGAAACCGCTATGGATCTGAAGAAACTCCTCCATGAACAGGGAATGGAAAATGACGGCGGCTCGGAAGCGCACAGCAGGTATTCGTTTTATGTAAGCGATGCAGCGGAGAAATTCCGCAGATTTGCAAACACAGTGATGCCGTTTGATGTGCCTACGACAAACGTCGTAAATATAGAAGAGTATTAGTAACAGTTCAGCCATCAGGAATGGCGCGGCTGAACTGTTATGGGAGTTAAAAGAGCAGAAAAATGACAAAGGAAGTTTTGGTCAGCATATCAGGAAAACATATCGACATCATGAATGATCCGACAGCAGGATATGAAACTGGGGACGATAATATCGAGGTCGTGACCCCGGCTAATTATTACTGTAAGAATGGAAAACATTATATCATCTATGATGAAGTGCTTGAAGGCATGGCGGGAACAATCCGCAATAAGATCAAGATCACCGGAACCGACAGCATAGAGATCATGAAGAGCGGTGCTTCCAGTTCTCACATGATTTTTGAAAAAAACAGGAAGAATCAGACATTTTACCGCACGCCTTACGGACAGATGCTGATCGGAGTAAATACAAAAAATATGGAAGTCAGTGTCGATGATGACAAGATCAGAGTCAGCCTTGACTATGAACTCGATGTCAACCATGAACCTCTGGCTGACTGCAGGATCAAAATGAATATCATGTCCAAAAACGATCCCGATTTCACAGTGCTCAGCAGTTAAAAAAGGGACGTTTTCGGAGCATATATCATAACGCAAAACCGTTCCGCTTTACCTCAAAGATTGTGTAGATATAACAGTGGCAGGAGATGTTCGTCCAATGGGACTCCATCTCCTGCCACTTAACATCTAAGATCACATCTAAGACCAATGCTTTTCGGAAGTGACAGAATGCCTGCCAAGTGTAGCAGGCAGGTGAATCCTGGCCGGTAAATCGTATCGTATCGTTTGGAAAGAAAAGCTCCCTGTCCGAATATCATAGTACAGAACATTAAGTGGGGAACGGTTCTGGACTATGATATTCGGACAGGGAGCGAAAGTTTTATACAAGCGGCACGATCACGATTTATTCCGGCGGAAGAATCCTTTCTTCTTCTGCGGCTGTTCGATGGAACCGCCTCTGACGCTTTTGATCCCTGTTATGTACAGTCCGCTGACTACGGCTTTTATTTCTTTTTTTACAGGGATGACTTCAAATACTTTGTTGTCACACATCAGAGTCATGATCCTCGGGCCAATCTTTGCCTTAACGACCGGAACTTTCGTACGCCTTAAATATTTCGGCGTGTTTTCAAGAACTACGGCAGGAAGACCTGCTTCTTTTAGTTTCATTTTCTTTTTATCGATGACGAGCATACTCACCGTCTGAGCCGCTGCTTCCATCTGCTCCTGCTGCTCGGCCTGTTTCTTTTCAGCTCGTTTGCCGAAGAAATACAAGGCAATGCAGGCGGCGATCAGGACAACGAGAATGACGATAAATACAATGGTGCCTGTACTCACGATAGAACCCTCCTAAACCTTAGATTTTCCGCTTTTGCGCACATAGTATTTTAACATTGTTTCAGGACAAGTGCAAGATAATAAGTGCATTTTAGAGGTTTAGGGTTTACTTTTCAAGGGAGAACCGAGTATACTGTTATAGTAGTGTCTCCAAGGGGGAGGTCCGTCTTCAGCAGTTGGAACGAAGAGCGGATGTGGAAACACTGATATGAAAAAGGAGTTTGATTTATGGCAGAAACGATTTGGAACGGAGTGGTGACGGTCTATGACTTTATCATGGACAACATCGTTATCATTAATATCCTCTTTGCACTGATCATTGTGTTTTTCCAGAGGAGATCTCCGCAGACGGTATGGACATGGCTTCTTCTGCTTTATTTTATACCGATACTCGGATTTATCATGTATCTGGTGATCGGACAGGATTTTCACAAAAGCAGGATGTTTAAGGCGAAAGAGATAGAAGGGGAACTGAAATATGCTGTGCGCCGTCAGGAGGAAACGATCTACCACAAGCGCCTGCGGCTTG
Source organism: Candidatus Mediterraneibacter faecipullorum (assembly GCA_019119675.1). GTDB lineage: Bacteria > Bacillota > Clostridia > Lachnospirales > Lachnospiraceae > Mediterraneibacter > Mediterraneibacter faecipullorum. Next base: position 16,907 of record DWWO01000090.1, read on the forward strand.
CTAATCCCGAGATGACCCGCTTTAAGGATCTGATCCTCTATAATCTTGAAGCGGGCGAGGCCGTCCTCACTGACAATAATGATATCAGGATATATACAGACGGCAAAGAGAAGTTCCGCGCACTCATTGAGGAGATGCGTCAGGCAAAACGGTATATCCATGTGCAGTATTATATCATCAGAAATGATGAGCTTTGGCAGGAGATTGAGAAAGTCCTTATCGAGAAAGCCCGGGAGGGTGTGGAAGTTCGTGTACTGTTTGACAGCATGGGATGCAGGACAATGAAGAATAAAGACTGGGAACGCCTGGAAAACGAGGGAATTCAGGTGGCAGAGTTTTTCCCTGCACTGCTGGGTAAGCTGCAGCTCCGTGTGAATTACCGTAATCACAGGAAGATCGTGGTCATAGACGGCAGGATCGGATTTGTGGGCGGCTTCAATGTGGGACGGGAATACCTTGGCCGGGACAAGAAGTTCGGCTACTGGCGTGACACGCATCTGTGCATCGAGGGCGCCGCTGTGACATCGCTTGCGGTGAGGTTTGTACTTGACTGGAATTACGCGGCAAAAGAGAATTTGTTTCTTGAAGACACGCTCTTTGAAATCCCGCAGTATACAAGACACGGCAGGAATCCGGTGCAGATCATATCGAGCGGTCCGGATTCCCAGATCAAGACGATCCACGACAATTATCTTCGTCTGATCCACAGTGCAAAAGATCATGTATATATCCAGACCCCGTATTTTATACCGGATGACTCAATCCTCGATGCGCTTAAGATCGCCAGCAGGTCCGGGATTGATGTAAGGATCATGGTACCGTGCAAACCGGACCATCCGTTCGTCTATTGGGCGACCTATTCCTATGTGGGAGATATGGTTGCCGCCGGAGCGAAATGTTATGTATATGATAACGGTTTCCTGCATGCAAAGACTATGTGCGTGGACGGTATGGTGGCATGTGTGGGAACTGCCAATATGGATATCCGCAGTTTCGGACTTAATTTTGAGGTGAACGCGGTCATTTACAGTGAAAGAACCGTGCAGAAGCTGGAGCGTGCATTTGAAAATGATATGACAAAGTGTACACATGTGACGAGAAAAGTCTATGATGAGCGCAGTCTTGTTATTAAGGCGAAAGAGCAGTTTTCCAGACTTCTGTCGCCGCTGCTGTAGATATGGAAAATGTGAGGAAATCTCGAACAGATTATAATTATACAAAAAATAAAAATGGGAAAGAGGAGACAAAAATGAAAAAGAAAATCGTAAGTGTAATGATGGCTGCCTTGCTTGCAGCAAGTCTTGCAGGATGCAGCGGGGAACTGTCCAATGACTATGTGACAGTGACACAGTATAAGGGGCTTGAAGTGCCGCAGCCCACTCCGGCGGAGGAAGTGACGGACGACCAGGTGGAGCAGGTGATCCAGAGCAATCTTTCAGCATCTTCTACACAGGAGGAGATCACAGGCCGTGCTGCCCAGACAGGCGATGTTGTAAATATTGATTATACCGGCTATATAGACGGAGAGGCATTTGACGGCGGTTCTGCGGAAGGTGCAGATCTGGAACTTGGAAGCGGCACATTTATCGGGGCGACCGATGATTATGCGGGATTTGAGGATCAGATCGAGGGACATAATACCGGTGATGAGTTCGACATTACAGTACAGTTCCCGGACCCATATGACCGGAATCCGGACATGTCAGGGGCAGTTGCGGATTTCCATATCGTGCTTAACTCTATATCCGAAGTAGTCACACCGGAGCTGACAGATGAGTGGGTGCAGGGGATCAGCGAAGAATCCAAAACTGTGGACGAGTACAGGGAGGAGATACGCACCCAGATCGAGGAGAACCTGCAGGCTTCTGTGGAGTCGGAACTGGAGGGATCCGTACAGAGCGCGCTGATGGAGAATGTTGAGATAAAATCTTATCCGGAAGACAGGGTCGAGGAGCTGACGCAGCAGATGACAGATTACTATACCCAGCTCGCATCCATGTACGGCTTAGAACTTGGTGATTTTGTAGAGACATATCTGCAGATGACCGAGGAAGATTTTAACACCCAGATCGATGATTCCGTGCGTCAGGGCGTGGCAATGGAAGAAGCGATGAAGCTCATTGCAGAGAAACAGCACCTTGAACCATCGGACGAAGAATATGAAGAGGGCATTGCCCAGTATGCCGAAGATGCCGGATATGACGATGTGGAGGAATATACCAGTCAGGTGGGAGAAGATGAACTGAAACTGACTATCCTGCGTGACAAAGTGACGGAATATCTGGTGGACAATTGCATTCAGGTGGAGCAGAGCGATGATTCAGAGTAGGAGGTAAGACTATGAAACTGGAAAATCAGAGACTGTGTGTGGAAATTTCGGAAATGGGAGCAGAGGTGACCAGAATTTATGACAAAAAGAAGGGCGCAGAGCTTCTGTGGGAAGCAGATCCTGTATACTGGAAACGGCATTCCCCTGTCCTTTTCCCCAATGTAGGGAAGACGTATCGTAATACGGTCCTCATCAACGGCACGCATTACCCGACGTCACAGCATGGATTTGCAAGAGACAGTGTCTTTAAATGCATTTGTAAAAAAGATGACTCGACTTCGTTCCTGTTTGCTTCAAGTGATGAGACGAAGGAAGTATATCCGTTTGACTTTGAGCTGATCATCTCTTATTCATTACAGGAAAGCAGCCTGCGTGTGGAGTGGGAAGTCCGCAATGCGGGTGATGAGGATATGTATTTTACGATCGGCGGACATCCGGCTTTCCGCTTTGCAAAACCGGAGGAAAAGAAGACAGATTATATTCTGAAATTCCCGGGGAAAGAAAAACTCAGATATGTCCTCATTGATCCGAATGAGGCGGCTGTAGATCCGGCGGACGTACATACGATAGATCTGCAGGACGGATGCTGTCCGGTCACGGAAGAAATGTTTGAGAATGATGCCCTTATATTTGATGACGGCCAGATCGAAGAAGTCTGGATCTGCCATAAAGACGGCACGCCGTACGTGGGCATGAAGTGTGAAGGTTTCCCGAATTTCGGTATCTGGTCTGTGAAGGATGCGCCTTTTGTATGTCTGGAACCATGGATGGGCAGGGCCGATGATATTGGATTTGACAAGGAGCTGTCAGAGAAGCCAAATGTGAATAAGGCAGCACCGGGAGAGAGTTTCCGGAAAGATTATACGATAGTGGCAGGAGACTGACCCTTCCGGAAAGTGATTTCCAGATAGATTTTCGGATAGAAATAAGCCGCAGATATTGCCAGAGAGTGCTCTGGCGGTATCTGCGGCTTATTCATTTACAGATATAAACAAAAGTTATGCCATGAGGAAATTCAGGGATCCGGGCGGATTGTCCGTACCCTTTTCTACCAGGGACACAAGACCTGCGATGGTCTCCTCGATTTCCTCGCGGGATGACGGGATAATAGTATTATCCATTTTAACAGTCAGTACGATCAGAACGATCTCAGCCAGCACGCCGGGTTTATCAAAGTGGATCTCACCGGCATCGATTCCCTGCTGTATGATCTCGGCCAGCACAGGCTTGAATTCGCTGATCAGATGAGTCATATATTTCTGGTGGAGCAGAGCTTTTTCCGCAGCGCCTACATCGCTTTCCTGTCCTGATTTCAGATATTCGGTAGATGCGTTCCGGCACGCCTGGAAGATCATGGCCATGCGCGTGAACGGAGGAATCTCTGTCTGGGATGACAGGCTTTTGGCTGTAGTCAGCGGTTTCTCGTAGTTCCGTTCTACCAGTGCTTCAAGAATGGCGTCTTTAGACGGGAAGTAATAGTAGATGCTTCCTTTACCAATTCCGGCTGTCTGTGCGATCTCGCTCACGGAAATTGTCTGCAGCTTTTTATTTTCCAGAAGTTTTTGCAAAGAATCGAGTATAAGATTATATTTCTTTTTCTGAGCCGCCATGTCTCTCCGCCTTTCTCTTATAGTGCTCCGGTCAATGCCGGTATAACATTCTGGTCTCCGGTCAGAACCGGACGAATAATTTCAATTCAGTATAGCACATCATTTGGAAAAGAACCAGCAAGAAAAACGCACAAAAAACAGGAGAAAAATTCCTGTGATTTTGACAGAGACGACGGTTGACCGACAGTCGAAAAAATGATAATCTAACAAAGAAGAGAAGATGACCGTTGGTCGAAAACATGATGCCAGCGGTCGAAAAGGAGGATATTATGACCTACGCAGATATGTTTTCAAAGGTAAAGGGAATGCTGATGGACGCTGATGTGAGCGATATTCACGAGCATCTGGCATACCAGTTCAACATCACCGGTGAAGCGGAAGGCATTTTTTATGCCGAGGTGAAAGGCGGACAGCTCTATGTAGAGCCGTATGAGTATTTCGACCGCGATGCGATGTTTACATGCAGCGCCGAGACGCTGTTTAAGATCGCGGACGGAAAGACGGATCCGATCCTCGCGGTAACGCTTGGAAAACTGAAAGTAGAGGGCAATATTGATAAAGCGCTGAGACTTAAGGAACTGATCAACAGCAAGAAACCTCAGAAGTAAAAGAAACAACATTTATAATACAGGATCACAGAATGTAAAGCAGGTGAGGAAATGGGTAAATTACTGAAAGGTGCCGCAGCTCTTCTGGGCGCAGCGGCAGCAGCGGAAGTAGCAGGAAGCGCGTATCTGTACAGAAGGACGATGATCCGTTACAATGCAAAGACGGAGCGGACCATGAAGATGTCCGGAGTTGACTGGGAGAAATATATTCCCATGATGAAAGAGCGCAGAGAGTGGATGATGGAGCAGCCTCATGAAGACGTGTGGATCACATCCCATGACGGCCTGAAACTCCACGGTACATATTTCAAAGGCGCTGAAGGAAATAAAGCGGTGATCTGTTTCCACGGATATACAAGCGAAGGGCTTAATGATTACAGCAGCCTTTCCCATTATTATCTGAAACACGGATTCAGGATGCTCCTGATCGATGAGAGAGCCCATGGCAGAAGCGAAGGTGAACACATCGGCTTCGGCAATATGGACCGGCTGGACGGAAAACGCTGGATAGACTGGATGGTAGAGACTGCCGGTGAAGATGTGCAGATCATCCTTCACGGCAATTCCATGGGCGGAGCGACGGTCTGCATGATGAGCGGGCTTGATCTGCCGCCACAGGTGAAAGGCATTATTTCGGACTGCGCTTTTACATCTATGAAGGACGTCTTCACCCATGTGCTCCACAGCATGTATCATATACCGGCGTTCCCCATGCTGCAGCTGGCAGACTGGGCGAACAAGAAGCAGGTCGGATACGGACTGGACGACTGCAATTCAGCCCGGGAAGTCCGCAGGGCGAAAGTGCCGTTCCTGTTTATCCACGGGTCGGAAGATGTGTTTGTCCCGTGCTGGATGACAGAGGAAATATATAAAAACTGTGCATCCCCGAAGACAAAACTCATTGTCGGGGGAGCAGGACACGGCGAGAGTTACTACAAAGATACAGAAGCTTATGAAAATGCAATGGATTCATTTATCGGAGGGGTAATGAAATGATGAGAACAAGAAAAGGACACAAAGTGTATCCGCTTACCGTAGCACAGAAATTCCATCTTTACTATGCGCCGCACTGCCCGAGTATGGCGGTGCTGAATATCGGGACCAGCCTGACGATCGAAGTGGAGCTGGATTTTGACCAGCTCAGAAAATCCATCAACGAGGCTTATGCGAGAAGTGAAGGAATGCGCATCCGTTTTGCGAAAGACAAAGACGGCACATGGTATCAGTATATCGCGGATCCGGAAGAGCAGGAGATCGAGCTTGTTGACTTTACCGGAAAAACAATGGAAGAGGCTGAGACCGAGATGCAGAAGTGGACGACTGTTCCATTTAAGATGCAGGATTCCCAGATGTCCCGCGTGGTCATGATCAAGATGCCGGACGGATTCTCCGGGGTCTATTTCCTTGGACAGCACATGATAGTGGATGCCCAGTCCCTGATCTGTTTCCTGAAAGACATCATCGAGCTCTACTGTAATGCAAAATACGAGGGCGTGCCTTATCCGAAGGATATGTGTTCATATATCGAACAGCTGGAAAAGGATCTTGCCTATGAGGCAGGGAGCAAAGCACAGAAGAGAGATATTGACTATTTCCAGAAAGAGATCGAAAAAGGCGAGCCGATCTACAGCGGCATTCATGGAACGGACAGGCTGGAAGCTGCCAGAGAGATGTTTAAGAATCCGAAACTGCGCACAGCATTCAACTCATCTGATGATACGGCATCTGCCCTTGATATCTTTCACCTTGAAGAAGAACCGACAAAGCGCCTGATGGATTTCTGCGAGAAATACCACGTTTCGCTTGCATGTCTTCTGCTTATGGGGCTGCGTACCTATTACCAGAAGATGAACGGCTTCGAGGATGTATCGATTAACAACGCGATCGCAAGACGTGCCACTCTCAAAGAGAAGAAATCCGGGGGAACAAGGATACATTCATTCCCGATCCGTACGATCTTCCCGGAGGATATGAAGTTTATCGACGGAGTATACGCGATCCGCGACAAACAGAACGAGATCTTCCGCCATGCGAATTACGACCCGACGGCATACTTTGGATACCGTTCCAAACTGTACCCGCAGCCGAATCCGGGACTGACTTACGAGCCGATCTCGCTGACCTATCAGCCGCTGACACTCAAGGAGAAGGGACTTGACCAGCTGGGAGACATCCGTTATAAGACGAAATGGTATCCGAACGGCACATGCCCGCAGGGAGTGTACCTGACAGTAATGCACCGCCCGGAGGACAATGGCCTGGACTTTAATTTCGAGCACCAGATCAAAGCATACTCCAGAGAAGAGCTGGAATACCTGTACTATTATCTGTGCAAGATCATGTTCAAAGGTGCGGAGAACCCGGATCTGACAATCGGAGAGATTATAAAGCTGATATAAAGATGTTCCGACATTATAGATAAGGAGAGATGATTATGTTTGAAAAATTAGTAAATATTATATGCAACTATGTTGAAGTAGAGCCGGAGAATATCCATCCGGAATCACGTTTTATGGAAGATCTCGGGTTTACATCTTTTGACTTCATGAGCATGCTGGGAGAGGTAGAAGACGAGTTTGATGTAGAAGTAGAACAGTCAGAGGTGATGAATATCCGCACAGTGGGGGAGGCTGTTGACTATCTCGAAAAACTGAGCGGAGAAAACTAGGACAGGCTTCCCATGTGATCCTTGAGTGAGACACAATAACAGGCGGCAGCTGCGCGTGAGAGCGCAGAGAAAGGAATGTGAATTATGCTTTGCACCACAGTGCGTCAGATCCTGGACGGTACAGAGAAAAAATACGGGCCGGAGGATGCGATACGTTATAAAGTCGGTAAAAATGAGATTGAGGCAAAATCTTATACCCAGCTAAAGGAGGACAGCGAGAGCTTCTCCAATGTGCTGAAGAACCTGGGCGAACAGGGGAAACATATCTCCGTCATCGGAGCTACCTCCTATCCGTGGCTTGTGACATATTTTGGAACGGTAGACAGCGGCAGCGTGATCGTGCCGCTGGATGTAAACCTTCCGGCAGAGGATGTGTGCGACCTGATCGATCGGTCGGATTCCACAGTACTTGTATACGATGAGATCCGCAAGGATGTGGCTGCGATCGCGAAAGAACGCTGCCCGAAGCTGAAAACACTGATCTCCATGCAGCAGGATGAGAACAGCGGCGAGGTGTTGTCATGGTGGAAGACACTGGAAGAAAACAGAGGTGCAAGTGATTTTGACCCGGATCCGGACCAGCTCTGCACGATCATGTTTACATCAGGAACGACAGGAAAGAGCAAGGGTGTTATGCTGACCCACAGAAATGTGGCGGAGAACGCGACCTGTCTGGATATGAAGATCCCGGAGCGTACCGTGATCATGACTGTGCTGCCGATCCATCACGCATACTGCCTGAGTATGGACATCTTAAAAGGTGTATCTCTCGGTTCAGTCATCTGTATCAACGATTCGCTTCTCCGTGTGGCGAAGAATATCAAGCTGTTCAAGCCTGAGATGATCCTGATGGTGCCGCTGATGATAGAGACAATGGCGAAGAAGCTTGAGGAAGCATCCCTGCTTCCGGCCAAGATCGTAAAGAGCCAGGTGTTCGGAAAGCAGTTCCATACGATCTGCAGCGGCGGAGCCTACCTGGATCCGAAATATATCGATATGTTCAAGAAGTATGACATTGTCATCCAGCAGGGGTACGGCATGACCGAGTGCGCCCCGGTCATCAGTGTCAACCAGAGCTGGAATATCCGCTCTGATTCTGTCGGACAGCTCCTGCCCAACTGCAAGGCAAAGACTGTGGACGGCGAACTCTGGGTGAAGGGCAGCAGCGTTATGCAGGGGTATTATAAGATGCCGGAAGAGACAGCCGAAACTCTGGAAGACGGATGGCTTAAGACCGGCGATCTGGGCTATGTGGACGAGGACGGGTTCGTCTATCTGACCGGCCGTAAGAAGAATCTGATCATTACGAAGAACGGAGAGAACGTATCTCCTGAGGAACTGGAAAATGCCCTCAGCACAAACCGTCTTGTGGGCGAAATACTTGTCCGGGAGAAAGACGGCGTGATCGAGGCGGAAATCTATCCGGATCAGGATTACGTGAAGAAGAAACGCATCAAAGACGTGAGGGAAAAGCTCCAGGAGATCATCGATGAATATAATAAGACGGCGGCTCCGCAGAAAAGGATATACAGCCTGATCGTCAGGGATACCGAGTTTGAGAAGACGACCACGCGAAAGATCAAGAGATTTTAATATATTCAGCCCGGAACAACAGCTCCCGGACGGCGATGAAAGATATGCCGACCGGGAGCTTTCGTGACGAATCCGATATGGGTAACTGGTGTGAACGAACTTGACGGCATAGAGCGATCCTTGTTAATATAAGGAAAGTAAAAAATACAGGGAGGAAAGCCTATGCTGCTTACGATCGATGTGGGAAATACAAATATCACAATGGGAGTGTTCGAGGAAGAACTGCTGTCCGGCATGTTCCGCATGACGACAAAACGTCCGCGCACATCCGATGAATATGGAATGACGATCTGCGGCATACTGGAACACAGGTCCATTGATCCTGGGAAGATCAAAGCCGTTATCATCGCATCGGTCGTACCTGATATCATGCATTCACTGACGAGCGGGATCATCAAATATCTGCACACCACGCCGATGATCGTGTCTGCGGATTCTGATACGGGCATCCTTGTGAACACAGACAATCCGTCCAGGACAGGTCCGGACAGGATTGTCAATGCTGTGGCGGGATATGCCATCTCCAAAGGTCCGGCGATCGTTATCGATTTTGGTACAGCCACTACCTATGACCTGATCGGCCCTGACGGTACATTGGAGGCGTGTATCATTGCGCCGGGCATTGAGACGGCAGGACGTTCCTTATGGGGCGGGGCGGCGATGCTGCCTGCGATACAGATCCAGATGCCGGATACTGCGCTCCCCCGGGACACTGTGACAGGAATGCAGGGCGGCCTCGTGTTCGGAGCCATCGGTCAGACGGAATACATTGTGAAGCGGATGAAAGAAGAGTCCAGCTACACAGACGCGTATGTGATCGCCACGGGCGGACTCGGTAAGATCATTGCAAATGAGACGGACTGCATCGATCTGTACGATCCTCAGCTTACACTTAACGGGCTGCGGCTGATCTATGAGAGGATGAAGGGAACTGAAAAATAAGAGTTATGAAACACTTAAAGATAGGAAATATAGAACTTGAAAACCGATATATACTCGGACCCATGGCAGGCGTAACGGACCTGCCATTTCGTCTGCTCTGCCGTGAGCAGGGGGCGGGGCTCCTCTGTATGGAGATGGTGAGCGCAAAGGCAATCTATTATAACAATAGAAATACAGAGAGCCTGCTTGAGATCCATCCGGATGAAAAGCCGGTCTCCCTGCAGTTCTTCGGCTCGGACCCGAAGATCATGAGCGAGATGGCGAAACGGATTGAGGAGCGCCCGTTCGCAATCCTGGATATCAACATGGGATGTCCGGTGCCGAAAGTTGTCAAAAACGGCGAGGGCTCAGCTCTCATGAAGAATCCGAAACTGGTCTATGAGATCGTCAGCGCTATCGTAAAAGCAATCGACAAGCCGGTGACAGTGAAGATCCGGAAAGGCTTTGATGACGACCATGTAAATGCTGTGGAGATCGCGAAGATCATAGAAGAAGCCGGAGCGGCAGCCGTAGCGGTCCACGGACGGACGCGAGAACAGTATTACAGCGGAAAGGCGGACTGGGACATCATCCGTCAGGTGAAAGAGGCCGTATCGATCCCCGTTATCGGAAACGGCGATGTCACAAGCCCTCAGAAAGCGGACGAACTGGTCAAGCAGACCGGATGCGACGGCATCATGATCGCAAGGGGAGCTCAGGGTAATCCGTGGATCTTCTCTGAGATGATACACTGGGAAGAGACGGGAGAACTCCCGCCGAGGCCGGACAAGGACGAAGTGCGGGAAATGATGCTCAGACATGCCCGTCTGCAGCTGGAGTACAAGGGTGAGTTTTCCGGCATCAGAGAGATGAGAAAACATGTGGCATGGTACACGAAAGGGCTGAAAGGAGCGGCGCGTCTCAGAGAGAAAGTGAACGCGGTAGAGAGCCTGGAAGAACTGGAAAATCTCTTGACATCATTATAGAGTTTGGTTATAATATTGAAATTGCGAAATAGACTTAAATGACAGTATTACAGGACATGCGGTCCTGTGTGAAAGACATCAAAAATAGAAAGAAACTTAGAGAAACAGAAAGGAAGCGTAACCAATGGCAGAGGCAAAGAAAAGACTACTTACTTATGCCGGATTGAAGGCACTTGAGGATGAACTTGAAGATCTTAAAGTGGTGAAGAGAAAAGAAGTCGCAGCCAAGATCAAAGAGGCAAGAGAGCAGGGCGACCTCTCCGAGAATGCGGAGTATGATGCTGCAAAGGACGAGCAGAGAGACATCGAGGCCCGCATCGAAGAACTTGAGGGAATCCTGAAAAATGCAGAGGTAGTCGTTGAGGATGAAGTTGACTTTGACAAGATCAATGTGGGATGTACAGTAAAAGTATTTGACATCACATATGACGAGGAGATGGAGTTCAAGATCGTCGGATCTACAGAGGCGAACAGCCTTGAAGGAAAGATCTCCAACGAGTCACCTGTAGGTCAGGCGCTCATGGGCAAGAAAGCCGGCGAGACAGTAAACGTAGAGACACAGGCCGGAGATATCCAGTACAAAGTACTTGAGATCAGCCGTTCAAAGTAAACATATGACATGACACAGACCTCTTAATACGCAGATGATTAAGAGGTCTGAATTCGCGTGTGAGGAAGGAGAAAATACATTGGCACAGCAGCAGAAAAACGGACAGGAACAGGATCTGAACCAGTTGAGGAAGGTGCGCCGCGAGAAACTTGCGGAGCTGCAGCAGAACGGGAAAGACCCGTTTGTGATCACAAAATATGATCAGACACATCACAGTCAGGAAATCAAAGATAACTTTGATGAGCTGGAAGGAAAACAGGTATCTATCGCAGGCCGTATGATGTCAAAGCGTGTGATGGGAAAAGCGTCTTTCTGTAATGTGCAGGACCTTAAGGGAAATATCCAGTCCTACGTAGCAAGGGACAGTATAGGCGAGGAAAATTACAAAGAGTTCAAGAAACTTGACGTGGGTGATGTGATCGGTATCGAGGGCGAAGTCTTCAAGACGAAGACGGGCGAGATGTCCATCCATGCATCTCATGTTACACTCCTCTCCAAGAGTCTCCAGATCCTTCCGGAGAAGTTCCACGGGCTGACGAATACAGATACACGTTACCGCCAGAGATATGTGGATCTCATCATGAATCCGGAAGTAAAAGATACATTTATCAAGCGCTCCAGAATCATAAGTGCGATCCGTAAGTATCTGGACGGACAGGGTTTTATGGAAGTTGAGACTCCGATGCTCGTGGCTAACGCCGGAGGCGCCGCTGCGAGACCTTTTGAGACACATTTCAATGCACTGAACGAGGATTTGAAGCTTCGTATTTCCCTTGAGCTTTACCTCAAGAGACTGATCGTGGGCGGGCTTGAGCGAGTGTACGAGATCGGCCGTGTGTTCCGAAACGAAGGTCTTGATACAAGACATAACCCGGAGTTCACACTGATGGAACTCTATCAGGCATATACAGATTACAACGGAATGATGGATCTGACAGAGAACCTGTACCGTCACGTGGCACAGGAAGTGCTTGGAACGACAAAAATCGTCTACAATGGCGTTGAGATGGATCTCGGCAAGCCGTTCGAGCGTATCACGATGGTTGATGCCGTAAAGAAATATGCAGGTGTGGACTGGAATGAAGTAGAGACACTGGAACAGGCAAGAGAGCTTGCAAAAGAGCACAATGTTGAGTTCGAGGAGAGACATAAGAAAGGCGATATCCTGAACCTGTTCTTTGAAGAGTATGTAGAGGAACATCTGGTACAGCCGACATTTGTTATGGATCATCCGATCGAGATTTCTCCGCTTACAAAGAAGAAACCGGAGAATCCGGATTATGTAGAGCGTTTCGAGTTCTTTATGAACGGCTGGGAGATGGCGAATGCTTACTCCGAGCTTAATGATCCGATCGATCAGAGAGAGCGCTTCAAAGCACAGGAAGAACAGCTCGCACAGGGCGATGAGGAAGCTAATACGACAGACGAGGACTTCCTGAATGCTCTGGAGATCGGTATGCCGCCGACAGGTGGTATCGGATTCGGTATCGACAGAATGTGTATGCTGCTCACAGACAGCGCGGCGATCAGGGACGTGCTGCTGTTCCCGACAATGAAGAGTAAGGAGTAAAAAAGCCCGAAAATACAAGTTTTTAAGCTATACAAAGCCTCGAAATTCGTATAAAAGCCCTTAAATTCGTATAGATTTCGTAGCACAAATGTGTTATAATTCGTATATAAAGAAAAATATACGAAGGGGGCTTTCGTATGGCTGATAAGGTAAAAAGAACAAAAACAAAGTATACGGGCATATACTTCAACGAAAACACAAAAAAGTATGATGTAAAGTACAATTACAAAGTATACAATCCAGTCAAGCAAAAAAACGACTACAAAGCAAAATGGGTCTATAACCTCTTGACTATTACAGAAGCAAGGGCTGAACTAGCAAAACTGCAGACTGGCGGTATAAAGGCAGAAGATAAAGACATAACTTTACAAGGTGCTTTTGAGTTGTGGAAGATTAAGGCGAAAGGGCAAGATTTTAGCCCCGTTACTATAAACAACACAGAACAGCACATGAATATGATTTATCAATTT
>DWWO01000091.1 GCA_019119675.1 Candidatus Mediterraneibacter faecipullorum
GCAAGCTCATGTGGGTTTAGACCTTTTGACCCTGGCATCATTAAATTTGAAAGTAAGCGTTTCACACAGAATAAATCATAAAAAATAAAAAAGCCGGAGATTTACCGGCTGAGAAAAGAGGAAATATATGTGAAAAAGCTTTACTGCTTTGATTGCCTATAATATAACCTTCAAATGTGAGAAATATGTGTTGAATCTATAAAAACGATGTAAAAAACTGATAAAATGTGTAATGGCTGTTTCGCTGTGAAGACGAAAACAGGGCGTATTTAAGGCATATATGGAGAGAATCAAGGTATGGAGTATTTATATGACAAACTGAAAAAACTTGAAAATTCGGGCGTTTACGCTTTTCATATGCCGGGACACAAGCGCAATGGAATACTCACCGGTGCTGAGCTGCCCTACGGGATCGATATTACGGAAATTGACGGATTTGATGATCTCCATCATGCCGGAGGTATCCTGAAAGAGACTCAGAAGAGGGCGGCAGTGGTCTGGCATGCTGATGAGAGCCACTATCTGATCAATGGAAGTACTGTCGGTCTTATCAGTGCTATACTGGGGTGTACACACCGCGGTGACAGGATATTGATGGCACGTAACTGTCATAAGTCTGTGTACAATGCTGTGTTTCTAAACGAACTGTATCCGGTGTATCTCTATCCACAGATGCTTTCTTCGGGAGGGAAGGTACAGGGGGATCTGAATGGTCCTGTTACGGTATCTCAGGTAGAACAGGCGCTTGATAATAATCCGGACATAAGTGCAGTGGTCATCACATCGCCGACATACGAAGGGATTATATCAGATGTTCACGGAATTGCGGAATGTGCGCACAGGAGAAGAATTCCATTGATATTGGATGAAGCACATGGAGCGCATTTCGGGTTCCACCCGTATTTCCCAAAGAATGGAAATGATCTGGGTGCAGATATAGTAATCCACAGTCTTCACAAGACACTGCCGTCCCTTACCCAGACTGCGCTGCTGCATATGAATGGTACGATAATCGACAGAGACAGGGTGAATATGTATCTTGATATACTGCAGTCCAGCAGTCCGTCATACGTACTTATGGCGTCAATAGATGAGTGCGTGCGCTTAATAGAAGAAAAGAGAGTATCAGTATTTTCCGGATATGTGGACATGCTGCAGGAGACACGGGAACAATTAAAGAACATGGAACATTTGAGATTGTGGGAGAGCCCTGGTTATGACCGGTCGAAGATATTGATATCTACTGCGGAAAGTTTTACCATTGGAAAAGAAACTAATAAATATACAGGGAAACAATTATATACTGATATGATGCAGCGTTATTTTTTGCAGTTCGAGATGGCTGCTCCGAATTATGCGATTGCTATGACAGCCCCGGGAGATATAAAAAAGGGGATGCGCAGACTCACAGATGCCTTAAAAGAAATTGACTCAAAACTTGCAAAACCAACAAAAAATGAATCTTTTAATGCAAAAAGTAAAAATGATGGAAAGCAATTATATGAAAATATTCAGATATATTCATGTGGAGAAATCAATAAATTGCAAAAGAAAAGAAAAAAGGTCTCTCTTAATGCGTGCGCCGGGTATATTTCTACAGAGTATGCATATATATATCCCCCGGGGATTCCTTTGATCGTACCGGGTGAACAGATATCAGAAAAAACAATGAATCAGATTATAGAATATCATAAAACAGGATTTGAAATTCGCGGAATACATGAAACAGGAAGCATCGAGGTACTGGATAATGGGTAAGATTTATTATGTAATGGGCAAGAGCTCTTCAGGTAAAGATACGATATATAAGAAATTATTGGAAATCCATCCGGAATTCCACACAATAGTTCCATATACGACACGGCCGATCCGCGAAGGGGAGCACAACGGGGTGGAGTATCATTTTGTCAATGAAAAACGTTTAAATGAAATGCAGGCAGCCGGACAGATCATTGAAGTACGCTCTTATGATACAAAATGTGGAATCTGGACATATTTTACAGCGGATGACGGACAGATCAATCTGGAACGGCATGATTATCTTGTGATCGGGACTCTGGTATCTTATGAAGCGATGAAGCGGTATTTCGGGAAGAACGTACTTGTACCGATCTATATTGAGGTCGAAGATGGAGAGAGGCTGAGCCGTGCCCTGGCGAGGGAAAAGGAACAGCATGTTCCTAAATACGCAGAGATGTGCAGGCGTTTTCTGGCGGACGAAGAGGATTTTTCAGAAAAAAATCTCCGGAAGGCGGAGATAACATGCAGATTCGAAAATTCAGATCTGACCGGATGCTTGAAAGAAATTGAAAATTATATTGGACTATAACTTCATTTGAGAATGTGTTATACTGAATAAGTAAATTTATGAAAAACTATATACGGCAGGTGATAAGATGAGTGGTTTCAAAGATGTGGTCGGCCACAAAAATATAATAAAATATATACAGAACGCGGTTACGGCAGATGCAGTATCTCATGCATATATACTGAACGGAGAGAGAGGATCAGGTAAGAAACTGCTCGCTAATCTGTTTGCAATGAGCATGCAGTGTCAGGACCGGGATGAGGACGGAGATGCCTGCGGAAAATGCCAGTCATGTAAACAGGCGATGGGGGGAAACCATCCTGATATTATCCGTGTGACCCACGAAAAGCCGAATACGATCAGCGTAGATGATATCCGTGTACAGGTGAATGACGATATTGTGATCAGACCGTACAGCAGCAAGTATAAGATTTATATTATTGCCGATGCAGATATGATGACTGTACAGGCTCAGAATGCGCTTCTTAAGACGATCGAGGAGCCGCCGGCGTATGCGGTGATCATGCTGCTTACGGAAAATGCCGAAGTACTCCTTCCGACGATACGGTCAAGGTGCGTCATGATGAAGCTTCGCAATATCAAAGACCAGCTTGTGAAGAAATATCTGATGGAGCAGCTTGAGGTGCCGGATTATAAAGCTGATGTATGCGTGGCATTTGCACAGGGAAATATGGGCAAGGCTATCATGCTGGCTCATTCGGAATATTTCAACGAGATCAAAGAAGAGGCAGTCCATCTTCTCAGAAATATTGACGAGATGACAGTTCCGGAACTCACAGAAGCGGTAAAACGGTGTATGACATATAAACTGGAGATCAATGATTATCTCGATATGATCGCGATCTGGTACAGGGATGTACTTATATATAAAGCGACAAAGAGTGTGGACAGGGTTGTATTTTCCGACCAGATGAAATATATCAAAGAGCGTGCGCGAAAGAGTTCTTATGAGGGAATAGAGAATATACTGGATGCATTGGAAAAGGCAAAGGCAAGAATGAAGGCCAACGTCAACTTTGAGCTGGTGATGGAGCTGCTCTTGCTGACAATAAAGGAGAATTGACAGGATGACAAAAGTAATAGGAGTCAGATTCCGGACAGCGGGAAAGATTTATTTCTTTGCGCCGGGAAAATTTGAGATAAAGCGGGGGGATAATGTTATTGTTGAGACTGCCCGCGGTGTGGAGTTCGGCAGGGTTGTAAGCGGCCCGAAGGATGTGAAAGACGAGGAAGTGGTGCAGCCGCTGAAGTCAGTGATAAGGATGGCGTCCGATCAGGACCGGAGGACGGTCGAGAAAAATAAACAGAAAGAAAAAGAAGCGTTTAAAATCTGCCTTGAGAAGATACGGAAGCATAATCTGGAAATGAAACTGATCGATGTGGAGTATACTTTTGATGGTAATAAGATATTATTTTATTTCACAGCTGATGGAAGAATTGATTTCCGTGAACTGGTAAAGGATCTTGCGGCAGTATTCCGGACAAGGATCGAACTTCGCCAGATCGGCGTAAGGGATGAGACAAAGATCCGCGGAGGTATCGGAATCTGCGGGCGTCCGCTGTGCTGCAGCACATACCTGACAGAATTTTCGGCGGTATCGATCAAGATGGCGAAAGAACAGAATCTTTCCCTGAATCCGACGAAAATATCAGGGGTATGCGGAAGACTCATGTGCTGTCTCACAAATGAAGAAGAGACATATGAGGTGTTGAACAGCCAGCTCCCGTCGGTGGGGGATGCTGTTACAACGAAGGATGGCCTGACAGGTACAGTGCAGTCACTGAGTGTTCTGCGAAAGCTGGTGAAAGTCGTGGTCAATCTGGAGGATGATGAAAAAGAGATACGAGAATACCCGGCAGATGAGCTCAGGTTTAAGCCCCGAAAGAAAAAGAAGAAAATCTCCAAAGAAGAGATGAAGAAACTGGCGTCGCTGGAAAAAGGACAAGGAGCGTCAAGATTAGATGATAAATAGCAGGATAACAGACCTGGTGAAACCGGGAGAACGTCTGGATGATCTGCAGATCGGCGGGCTTGAACTGATCCAGGATCCTGCGGGATTCTGTTTTGGCGTAGATGCTGTTTTCCTGTCAGACTTTGTAAAAGTAAAAGCAGGAGAGACAGTCCTTGATCTGGGAACAGGAAATGGGATCATCCCGATTCTGTTATCAGCAAAAACCAGAGGAAAAAGGTTTACCGGTCTCGAGATTCAGGAAAAAACGGCAGAGATGGCAAGAAGGAGCGTGGTATACAATCATCTGGAAGAGCGGGTTGATATTGTGACCGGAGATATCAAAAAGGCGGCAGAGATATTTAAGCCGGCCTTTTTTGATGTCATCACAACAAATCCCCCCTATATGCTCTCGAAGCACGGACTGCGCAATCCGGATGATGCTAAAGCGATCGCCAGGCATGAGGTTCTCTGTACATTGGATGATATCCTGAGGGAGAGCATGAGGCTTCTTCAGGATAAAGGAAGATTTTACATGATCCACAGGCCATTCCGCCTGACAGAGATCATGATCAAGATGAATCATTATAAGATTGAACCTAAGCGGATACAGTTTATCCATCCGTATATTGATAAGGAACCGGTGCTGGTGCTGATCGAAGGTGTACGGGGAGCTAGACCAAGGGTGACTGTAGAACCGCCGATCATTATTTACGAAAAATCCGGGCAGAAAGAAAAAGGAGAAAATCATGTCAGGGACTTTATATCTGTGTGCGACTCCCATCGGGAATCTTGAAGATATGACATTTCGGGCAGTGCGTATCTTGCAGGAAGTTGACCTGATCGCGGCAGAGGATACGCGGAACAGCGTGAAACTTCTGAATCATTTCGACATCCATACACCGATGACCAGTTACCATGAGTACAATAAATATGACAAAGGACGCAAACTGGTAGAAAAAATGCTTGAAGGCAGCAGTATTGCACTGATCACGGACGCAGGAACTCCCGGAATATCCGATCCGGGCGAAGAACTGGTTCGTATGTGTCATGATGCCGGAATCTGTGTTACGGCGGTACCGGGACCTGCTGCATGCATTACTGCTCTTACAATATCAGGGCTTTCAACAAGGAGATTCGCATTTGAGGCATTCCTGCCGTCAGATAAGAAGGAAAGAGAAAATGTGCTCCTGGTACTGGAGAGAGAGCAGAGGACGATCGTGTTGTACGAAGCGCCTCACAGACTGGTGAAGACGCTGAAGCTGTTAGCGGACCGGCTGGGCGAAGACCGGTGCGTCAGTGTATGCCGTGAACTGACGAAGCGTCATGAGACGGTGTACCGCGCTTCGCTTTCGGAAGCTGTGGCATATTATGAGATTCATGAACCGAAAGGCGAGTGTGTTCTTGTAATAGAAGGCATGAGCCGCGAAGCAATCGAACAAGAAGAAAAAGAGAAGTGGGCGGATATGACTATAGAGGATCATATGGAATATTATCTTTCCCGGGGATTAGACCGGAAAGAAGCTATGAAGAAAACTGCGAAAGACCGTGGAGTTCCAAAAAGAGAAATTTATAATTATCTTGAGAAAGAAAAAAGTTGATTAAGTGCAAATATGATTTCTGGAATTTAAACTAAAAATAACAGACATCAGGTTTACCTGATGTCTGTTATTTTTCCGTCTTTCATGAATATGACTTTCTTATTTAAGCTGACAGCCTCCTGATAATCATTGGTCACATAGAGGACGGTAATGTGAAGCTCTTCATTGATCTTGAGTATATCACCGAGCATCTCCATGCGCCGGGCATCGTCCTGCCGCGCAAAGTCTTCATCCACGAGAAGCACTTTCGGCTGGCAGACGACAGCACGTCCAAGCGCTACACGCTGCTTGTCTGTCTCGGAAAGCGATCTGATCTTTTTGTCCAGAACGTCCGTGAGTCCGAAAAACCTGGCAGCTGTTTTTACCCGGCTGTCGATCACCGTCCTCGGAAGATCTCTGAGTCGCAGACCGAGAGCCATATTGTCATACGCATTAAAGTGGCGGTACAGGGTGTAGTTCTGAAATGCCATAGCAAGGCGCCGGTCACGGGGAAGAATATCATTGAGCAGATCTTTCCCCAGCCAGATCTCGCCGGAAGTGATATCCTCCAGACCACCGATCATGCGCAGGATCGTAGATTTGCCGCAGCCGCTCGGTCCGTGAAAGATAACAAACTCACCGTCTTCTATATGAAGGCTGACGTCATTTACGGAGACGAATCCGTTTGGATAAGTTTTAGTCAAGTGCTCTAATGTCACGCTTGCCATAGGGAAACCTCCATATTTTATTTCTTTGTAACGCAGAGAAACTGCGTATTCTGTTAACCTGTAAGGATATTTTAGCACAAAGGAAAGGCTCCTACAATCCCAAAGGCAGAAGAAGATCTGCCAGGAACACACTTGCCGCAAGTCCGGCAAAAGTAGCGAGCAGCGCACCGGCCAGTGTGTAACGAGAGTGTTTGACTCCGGCAGTCATGAAATAGACACTCATTGTATAAAAGATTGTTTCCGTACAGCAGAGGGAAATCGATGCGATCAGTCCTATGCGGGAGTCAGTGCCGAATTCTTTAAAAATATCAAGCAGAAGACCGGTTGCGGCGGAGGAGGAGAACATTTTTACTATGGTGAGAGGCACGAGCTCGCCGGGAAACCCGATCATACCGGAAAACTGTCCGATCACATCTGC
Organism: Candidatus Mediterraneibacter faecipullorum; assembly: GCA_019119675.1. Taxonomy (GTDB): domain Bacteria; phylum Bacillota; class Clostridia; order Lachnospirales; family Lachnospiraceae; genus Mediterraneibacter; species Mediterraneibacter faecipullorum. The sequence goes on from DWWO01000091.1 coordinate 7,005, forward strand.
TATAAAGTCGAGGAATCCTGAGGCTCTCAGGATGCCAACTGCGGCCATCAGACCGATCAGTGTAGGCATGAGACGGATCACGGTGAGGAAGCCGTTTTTTGCTCCTTTGATGAAAGATTCATATACATTGATTCTGTTGACAATCCCGTAGACAACAATACTCAGGATAATAAAAGGAACAATATAATCAGAAATATACATTAAAATATTCATGCAGCTCTCCGTGACAGATGTCGTTCTCTTTATCTATATGCATCTCATCTGTGGAATATCGCGGGAAAGCAAATCATAAGATGCAGTAAAGACAGTTCTGCAGGAGTTCATATGCTGCATTTTCTATTTTCTTACATAAAATCTGTTTATCAAAATCCAAGAAAAAAAATAAATATCCTGGTGGCAGCAGTAGTCTCAGGAAGTCTGCTGTTATTGTCCGCATGCGGGACAGAGGAGTCCGTGGATCAAAATGAAAAATTTGAAGAATATACGCAGGAAGTGTTCTGCAATGAAGTGTCCTCGAATACGATCAATCTGCATTATACGCTGAAAAATCCGGAGGATTATGGGATTACAGACTACGAAGTGTCCCTGGGCAGTTTTGAGAGTGATCCGGATATGGTAAAAGTTTCTGCAGAAAATATGCGGCAGGCACTGCAGGAATTTTCTTATGAAGGGCTGAGTCTGCAAAACAGGATCACATTTGATATTCTGGAGTATCAGGTAAAATCTGCAGAAAAGAATGCAGATTATGTGTTGTATGAGGAACCGCTGGGACTTGTGAGCGGAGTGCAGACACAGTTTCCTGTTGTTATGTCAGAATACAGGTTCTATGACCGGCAGGATGTAGAGACATACCTTGAGCTTTTAGAGATGACAGGAGATTATTTTGACAGCCTGATAAAATTTGAGAGGGAAAAGGCGGACGCAGGTCTGTTTATGGCGGATTATGCGCTGGATACAGTCCTGGAACAGTGCAGAGCATTTCTGGATATGGGAGACGGGAATTATCTATATTCAACATTTGCAGATCGGGTAAAAGATGTAAATGAATTAACAAAAGAAGAAAAAAGTGACTATATCCAGGATAATGCACTTGCTGTGAGCGACTGTGTATTTCCGGCATATGAAAAACTCATCTCTTCGCTGGAGGAACTTCGCGGGAGCGGGGAGAATGAGAAAGGACTCGTAAATCTGCCGGACGGTGCGGATTACTACGAGCTGGTCGTACGACGCGCTACAGGTTCTGAGCGGTCAGTAGAAGAAATGGAGGATCTTACCCGCAGACAGATCACGGATGATCTTGAGGCAATGGAGCAGGTGCTGGGGATTACGACCGAAGAAGCGCAGGAGGCAGCAGCGTCCATGACACAGGATTCCGCCGGGCTGATATTGTCAAAACTGCAGGACGGAATCAAGGAGGCATTCCCTGAGGCTCCCGACACAGCCCTGGAAGTAAAATATGTGCCGGAAGAGATGGAAGAGCACCTGAGTCCGGCATTTTATATGATTCCGGCAATCGATAATCCAGAAGAAAACGTAATATATATTAACCGTGCGCATATGAATGATGACCTGACGCTGTTTACGACACTGGCCCATGAGGGCTATCCGGGGCATCTGTATCAGACAGTATATTACGAGAGTACAGACCCGGATCCGGTCCGCAGTGTGATGGATTTCGGCGGCTATGTAGAAGGATGGGCTACCTATGCAGAGATGGGAAGTTATTATCTTACACCTTTGTCGAAAGAGCAGGCTGTTCTGCTCCAGAAAAACAGTTCGATCATACTGGGCCTCTATGCGCTTGCCGATATGGGAATCCATTATGAGGGATGGAGCCGGATGGATACAGTGGCATTTTTTAGTAATTACGGAATTACAGATACCGAGACGATCGAGCGGATCTATGAACTTATCATTGGATCACCGGGCAACTATCTGAAATATTATATCGGTTACGTGGAATTTCTCGAACTCAAGAAAGACTGGGCAGAGGAAAAAGGTACGGAATATTCCCAGAAGGAGTTCCACGAGGCCGTGCTGGAAGTCGGACCGGCGCCGTTTGACATTGTGGAAAAATATATGTGGGAGATGACAGAGTAGAATGCTGAATTATTTGTGGGCAGGGATGATCCTTGCAGGGGTCATTTTCGGAGCATTTAACGGAAAAATGCAGGATATTACAAATGCCGCTCTGGACTCATCGAAAGAGGCTGTGACGCTGTGTATCACCATGATCGGGGTGATGGCGTTCTGGACCGGTATCATGGAAATTGCTTCACGTGCCGGTATCATACAGATGGCTGCTGACAAGATGCGCCCTTTGATCCGGTTTCTTTTTCCAAATCTGCCGGAGAAACATAAAGCGGTGGAACATATCTGTACGAATTTTATTGCAAATTTTCTCGGACTCGGCTGGGCGGCTACACCGGCCGGTCTGAAGGCAATGGAAGAGTTGGGTAAACTAGAAGAAGAACGAAGAAACAAAACGATTTACGGATTGGCGAGGGAGAAGGGAGTAGCCGGAAATGAAATGTGCACATTTCTGATTATAAATATTTCATCACTCCAGCTTATTCCCGTCAATGTGATCGCATACCGGAGCCAGTACGGAAGTGCGGACCCGGCAGGAATTATCGGAGCGGGAATCGTGGCCACAGCGGTGAGTACGGGTGTGGCGGTAGTATTCTGTAAGATGATGGACAAGAAAAAAAGATAATAAAAGAAACTTCTCCTAATAATGGCAAAAATATATAGTAAATCATGGAAAATTACATAATATTTTTTACAGATTATACAGTATAATGGTAAAAATGGGAGGAAAGTTTATGAAAATAAAGAACAAGATCATGCTGGCCGTACTGATAATTCTTCTGATCAGCGGAATGACAGTCACGGTAATCTGGTACAGCAGCAGTCGGAAGATGTCAGACACATATCTGAAAGATGTGTCTGAGAGCACAATGAAGTATGCGTACAGCGCATTTGAATATCTGCTGACAGATACGGAATATATGGCTACGCTGATCGCTACGAATGAGACAAATATTATAGATCCGGCAGAAACTCTGAATAAGAAAAAGGACAGTCTGATGCAGAACAGACAGTGGACGAGAGAATATCTGGACAGCAAAAGACTGATCGAGGAATACATAACAGGAATGTACGGATATAAATATTACATAGCGGGAATTGCGGTGGCGGTGAATCCGGACTGCATTTTTTCTGCAGGACCAATCTCGGCAGAGACAGAAGGGCTCTATGAGGAGATGCTGGCTCTGGATGAGGATGCGCTTCGTTATTCTGTCTGCATGATGGATCCGATTCATCTGGAGGGGCTGAAAGCTACTCTCTCCAGCGACTATGTCGTACCTGCAGTGCGGGGTATCGTTGGCGTTGGAGGCGAAATCGTGGGATATGTTGTCCTGTATTTTGATTATGGTGTGATTGACCAGATGTTTTCTGTCAATCTGCCAGAGGGAAGCTGCTTTAAGGTAAGGAACGCACAGGGAGCGGAAATCTTCTCGAATCAGGAGGAGTATAGCGGACAGGCTGACAGTAATGATTATGTCGAAAGTACATTTCTGGCAAAAGATATCGGATGGGAATTCCATATGAGCATCCCTGTACAGATATATACGCAGGGCATCAACGGGACGGCACTGCTCACAGGAGCGGTGATCGTAATTGTAATCCTGGCAGCGGGACTTATTTCTGTATTTATTGTATCAAAGATGACCCGCGAAATCACGGTTCTTAAAGAAAAGATGACAGCTATGTCGAATGGTGATATGACAGTCAGATATGAGGTAAAAGCAGAAGATGAAATTGGCGAAATGGGGCATACATTTAATCATATGGTTGTCCGGATACGCCGGCTGATGGAACGGGTCGCAGAAGAAGAACAGCAAAAACGAGCGAATGAGATGGCTTTTCTACAGGCTCAGATCAATCCGCATTTTATATCCAATGTGCTGAATAATGTGGTATGGATGGCAAGGATGCAGCATGCGGACAACCTTATCCCTCTTGTGAATTCTCTCAATATCCTGCTGTACAGTGCCATGCATCAGGAGAAGGATATGATCCCGCTCCGCGATGAACTCAAATATGTGGATAACTATATTACGATTGTGGAATACAGCGGCAGCTATGACTTCCGCGTGGAACGACGGATCGAACCTGAGACAGAAACAATGCTGATCCCCAGATTTATTCTGCAGCCCATTGTGGAAAACGCGATTTATCATGGACTGGATAACAGCCTTTCAGTACAGGGCTGTATTACCATCTGTTCAAAGCTAGAAAAGGGACTTCTGTATATTATTATAGAAGACAACGGAAAAGGAATGGACGAGGAGCAGATCGCGAAGATAATGACAGAGAAAAAGGCGAGAGAGCACAGCTTTAACGGAATCGGAATTCGCAATGTAAACGAGCGGATTAAACTTTTCCTGGGACCGGAATACGGACTTGAGTACGAAAGTGTGCCGGGGGAATATACAAGATGTATATTCCGTCTGCCAATTGTGGAGGACAAGGATGAATAAGATAAAGCTGATCATAGTGGATGACGAACTTACAAGCAGAAATACGATTAAAAAACTGCTAGAGAATAATGACGTATACGAAGTGGCAGAAGATTTCCAGAATGGGAAGATGGCACTTGACTGGCTGAGAAGAAACAGTGCGGACATTATGCTGTGTGATATGCAGATGCCGGAGATGAGCGGAGTAGAACTGATGAGAAGTGTACATGTGATTGACGAATATCTTCCAGTTATTGCCATCAGCGGGTTTGATGATTTTAATTATGTGCGGGGAAGCCTTGTCAACGGAGCGAGCAACTATATATTAAAGCATGAGCTTACGCAGAAAAAACTTTTGTATGTCCTGGACCAGGTCAGAGAACGATTCCGTATCAAGCCGGCAGACGGGGAAATCTATCACAGAAGAGGATACTGCATCTATGATCCAAAGGAATTCTGCGCCGGAAAAATCCGGGAGCTTTTACAGAGTAAATACATTGATTTCAGTGTAAACAATGTGATCGCAATTGCGATTGGTCCGGATTACAGGTTTGGCACGGACAGGCATGCGGATGAGTATAGAAAAGAGATATCGGATGCTGTGATCGATATGCTCAGCCAGATGCTGGGGGATCAGTATCCGTACCTGATCCATGTGACCCGGCGGGGGCATCTTCTCCTGCTTATCTCTTTCTATGAAGAAAAAAGCACATTATATATGATGAATGTGGTAGTTAATCTGACACGCAGAATACGGAATCAGATGATTCGAATGATCGACATTACATCGACGATTGTCAGCGGAGATATTCAGAAAAATCTGGATCAGGCAGTTGAACAGGCATGGCGGATGGACAGCCTGTTGGATGATAAACTGTACCTTGGCGGAAACAGGAGCATGTCGGAAGCAGTCACGAAGAAAGTGGAATACAGTGATTCACAGCTTCCGGAAAGCCTCTGGAGTCAGCTGGAATATGAACTGAAGAACCATATGGATGACTATATCCATACTGTGAGAGATATGCTCGATCTTATGGAGAATGAACGATACTGTTATCATAATGTCATGCGGAGCACTGCCAGGATATTTTCGCTTTTTGAACATTACGGGGTCCTGGAAAAAGAAGAGGCTGATGCGGTTGAAAGACGGCTGAAAATGTTCGAAGAATACAGAGATATACGCAGTGAGATTCTGGAGATGCTGTACCGGAAGGAGAGGGGTCGCAGATACAGCAATGAGGCCGGATACTCGCCTCAGATCATGCGCGTGCTTGAATATATCGGACAGAACTATATGAGTGATATTTCTTTGGAAAAATGTGCAGAAATGACAGGGATAAGCTACACTTATCTGAGCAAGGCTTTTAAACGGGAGACAGGAATGCGATTTGTGGAATATCTGAACCGCCAAAGGGTGAAAAAGGCAAAAAGTCTCCTAATCCGGCAGGATGTGCCGATGAAAAATATCGCAGAGCTTTCCGGTTTCAGAAATTATAATTATTTCTTCAAGGTTTTCAAAGAGATTGAGGGAATGACGCCGACAGAATTTCTGACAAAAAATTAGAGTGTTTCCTAAAAAATTGCCATCCTTTTTTGAACACTTCCTCCTTAAAATAGGTGCAGGAGGTGTGAGAGATGAACAAATCAGGCAAAAAAAACAATTTAATAGCGTATGTCTACATATTGCCGCTGCTCGTCTTTTCTTTTGTGCTCGTGTATTACTGTATCATTAATACGATTGCAGTAAGCTTCACGGACTGGGATGGAATGTCGAGCAGCTTTAATATTGTAGGGTTTAAGAACTATGTTGAGATGGTGAAAGATCCGGTATTCTGGACTTCTGTGACAAACAATATCATATTCTTTTTTGGAACTGTGTTTGTACAGGCGGCTGTCGGATTTCTGCTTGCGGTGCTGCTGAAGCAAAAGCTTCCCGGATCAAATGTATTCAAGGCAATCTATTTTATGCCTATCGCAATGGCAACGTCTATTATCACAGCAATATTCAAGATAATCATGGATCCCACGAACGGAGCTCTGAATCAGTTCCTGCGGGCTGTCAATCTAGACGGACTTGCAATGAGCTGGCTGGGAGATCCCAAGATCGCGCTTTTCTCCGTGATCATAGTAAATATATTCCAGTGGATGGGATTCTCAATGATTACATATTACGCTGGACTTATGAGTCTTCCGGATGATGTATATGAGGCGGCGAAGATCGATGGAGCAGGCTTCTGGAGAACGGCCGTATCTGTCACTTTCCCGATGGTGAGAGGTACGACAAATGTGCTTTTGATCCTGGGTATCGTCGGGTCGCTTAAGACATTTGATATTGTAAAGCTTCTGACGGCTGGAGGACCGGGCCGGGCGACGACAGTGATGAATACATATCTTTATGAGAAAGCATTCAATAATTTTGATGCAGGAGGAGCAGCGTCTATCGGCGTAGCGATTCTGATCATAGCCATGATCATGTCATTTTTGCAGATTAAACTGGGAAAGGAGGACTGAAACGATGAAAAGAAAATGGAAAGGAATTGTTCCGACCTATATTGTGCTTCTTCTCTGTGCGGTGATCTGGATCCTGCCACTGCTTATCGCAATTGTGAAATCCTTTACGATCAACGGATTTGGGAACTATGAATATGTGCTCACCTACGAGAAGATCAACTATTTTCGGGTTATATTCAATAGTATGTTTATTGCAGTGGTGAGTGCTGTGACGGTGACAGTGATCACTGCGCTGGCTGCGTTTGCATTTTCAAAAATGAAATTCCCAGGCGGCAGGATTTTGTACGGCGCTATACTAGCCTGCCTTGCAGTGCCTGTAGCGGCGGTGACAAGCCCGCTTTTTGCAACGATTAAAAATCTGGGGCTCCTTGACTCCCATTTTGGTGTGATCCTGCCTCTGGTGGCATTCAACTCACCTATGATGCTTTTGATGATTAAAAATTATTTTGATACCATTCCGGATGAGCTTCTTGAGAGTGCCCGGATCGATGGTGCGTCGACGTTCCGCATTTGGTATGAATTCATGGTGCCGTTGAGCGTACCTATGATCGCAAATGTGCTTGTGCTGACATTCATTTATTCATGGAATGATTATCTTGTGCCGCTGCTTGTAATGAGAAGTGAGGACAATTATCCAGTTACATTGGCAGCGCAGTATTTCATGTCCAGTACCTACCAGAGCCCGGTTGATGTGGCACGTATTTATGCAGTTATGATTCTGCTGGCACTGCCGTCCATTCTTGTGTACCTGTTCAGCCAGAGATTCCTTGTAGCAGGAATCACGGCCGGATCAGTGAAAGGATAATGTGTGTTATGGAAATAAAATACTGTAATCCGGTAAAATTCACGGACGGAAAGCGGCATACAAATCCGGATCCATATATCCTGCAGTGGTGCGGTAAATATTACTGCTATGCTACGGATGAGTACGGTGTGAAGGTGAGTGTATCGGAAGATCTGGTGGCATGGGAATACAAAGGATACGCGCTCAAAGAAGATGAATATAGGGATTACTGGGCGCCGTCAGTACTTTATGAGAATGGGATATTTTATATGTACTATTCCAATGTGCCGACAGGGGTGGAGGACTGTCATCAGGAATGGCTGAAGCTGGCAGTATCAGCTGATCCTATCAGCGGATTTGAATGGAAAAAGACATTTTTTAATAAGTTTTCTATTGATTCTCACCCGGTTCTCTGGAATGGAGAGATGTATATGTTCTATTCGGTCAACGACTGGAACGGAACAGAAGAAAAGCGGTCCGGAACAAGTATTCTCATTGACTGTATGGACGATCCGGAAAACTTTGCAGGGGAGCCCAAAGAAGCTGTGCTTCCCGGAATCCCCCAGGAAATTTATGAGAAAAACAGGTTCGGAGACGGTCGTGACTGGTATACGATCGAGGGAGCCGCCCATGTGGTGAGGGGACGCCGTTTTTGGCTGATGTATTCCGCCAACGCATATGTAAATACGGACTATTTTGTGGGTACAGCGATTGCCCGCTGCGAAGAGCGGCTTACCGACATGATATGGAAGAAGTATCCGTCAGAGTATGAGTGGCAGCCGCTTCTGAGGAAAAATGCAGAGGTGGAAGGAACCGGACATAATACGGTTGCTAAGTCTCCCGACATGACGGAGGAATGGATCGTATATCATGGAAGAAATGCCTGTGAAGAACTGGATCCGCTCAGGGAGCAGAGGGAGATGAGGATCGATCAGCTGTTTTTTAACGGGGATGAGCTGCTGTGCTTTGGACCGGGGGCGGAGGAGACCCCGGCACCGGCAATGCCGGCAGAAATAATCCGGGAGTGTGAGATTACGGATATAGAACTTTTCGGACCAGGCGGCTCGTGCTATCAGGCGGAAATGTGGATTTCCGCAGAGCCTTTCCACACAGGGTGCCGCTGGGGATTTTATCTTGATTATAAGGATGAGAAAAATAAGGTGGAGTTTGAATTTCACAGTGGAAGACAGGAAATTACGGTTGAGGAAGTCTCCGGTGGGATCCGAAGACGCATTGCTGGCGAAAAGATCCGACGCTCCTTTGACTATACAGTTCCCCATGTTGTGCAGATTTCGAAAAAGTTTGAAACATATGAGATCATTCTGGACGGAAGAGAAAAAATCCACTGTGCGGCTGAGAAAAGAAGCCGGGCAGGAAAGATCGGAATCAGACCTTACTTTACAAAACTTACGCTTCACAGCTTTTCACTGACCCATACTGTTTTCGTGGAACAGAAGGAACTTAAGTATCTTGGGCGGATATATGACATGTCACCATGCAGATTGGGGAATATGCTTTGCTCTGAAAGCGGATCTCTTACTCTTGCAAAGGATCAGCCGGATGGCCTGCAGAAGGAAGTGTTTACATTCCATATTCTGAACAGAATGAACAAAGTGGTTTTCCGCCGGGGCAGCAGGACGGTCCTTCTGGCGGAGAACAGGCAGAAGACATTTTCGGTATATCATTTTATGAAAGATGGGAAGGAGTACTTTCTAGCGGACGGGCAGTGGGTCCGCATGGAGGACACACTGCCGAAGGAGCCGGAATACAGATTCGAAATTGACGGGCTAGGAATAACAGAGTATCAGAATGCAAAAAAATGAATGGAATGACAAAAAAATAGAGTTCGGACAAAGTCCGGATAAGTATATGATGAATACAGAAACAAAAAGGAGGAAATGCACTATGAAAAAGAGAAAACAGATACTGGCGCTTCTGATGACCGGAGCAATGCTCTTTTCCCTTTCCGGATGCGTAGCTTCCGGAAATAATAAAGAGTCGTCAGACGGAAGCAGCACGTCAGAGGACGGTACTGTTACATTATCGTTCTGGTCCTGGCTTCCTACGACGGAGCAGTCGGACGATATGATCGAGGCTTTTGAGAAGGAAAACCCGGGGATCAAGATTGACTATACCCGTACAGAGCAGGATGATTTCTTCGAGAAGCTTCAGGTTGCTATGGCATCAGGAACAGGACCGGACCTTTATGGTATGACAACGGGCCCAATGATGCAGCAGTATGCAAAATTCTCTGTAGATATGAAAGAAACTGCAGATCAGTACTGGGATGGATGGAGTGATATTATCAATGAGACGGCTGTAGAACAGTGCATGACAGATGACGGTACGATGGCTGGAATGCCGCTGCTTGTGGCAGGTATGACGACAATGATGTACAATCAGACACTCATGGATGAGTGCGGTGTTGAAAAAGTCCCCACAACATATGAGGAGCTTTTGGATGCGGCCCAGAAAGCCCAGGAACACGGATATGTGTGTATGGCCGCAGGAGCTGCGGACGACTGGGTAAATTCAGATTGGTTCGTACAGGCTGCGAATGAATTCGAAAACGGTGCAGTATACGAGGCAGAAGCAGGCGAGAGAAAATGGACAGACCAGTGCTTTGTTGACACAATGCAGGCTTGGAAAAACATGTTTACAGAGGGAATCTTTGAGGAAGGTGCGTTGGGCGTGGCTACATATCCCGATGCGAGAGACCAGTATTTCTTCGCAAGAAAGTCTCTGTTCTTCCTGACCGGATCATGGCACCTTGGACCGACATCTCCGACAAACTCTGAAATACAGGGGACAGAGATTGGCAATCGCGGCGATGTGATCGGCATGGCTCCGTTCCCGTCTGTATCTGAGAGCGGCGAAATGCTTGGAACATCCGGTGTTGACGTGATGATTTCCATGAACAAAGATTGCAAAGAGCAGGAAGCAGCAATGAAATTTATCCAGTTTCTGGCTGACGGAGAAGGACAGCAGATGTGGGTGAACTATCTGCAGGGATCTCCTGTTTCAAAAAATGTGTCATATACGGGAACTGTGGATGGAGAACTTCAGCAGGAATCCATCGATACAGTTAACGAGTATGTGGGAAATGCAGCAGGAAACAGAAAGCTTTCAAACAGCGAGGTAGAGAAGGCAATCCAGGTCGCAATGCAGAATGTTGCTGCAGGCGGCGATCCGCTGACGGAGCTTGAGGGAGTTCAGGCGATAGCAGACGCTCAGTAAAGTTGATACAGAAATAATGCAGAAGATTAAAAGGTCTTTACACAGAAAATAAACAATAACAGAAGAGACGCATGGAACAAAAGGAGGCTGCATGCGTCTCTTTTTATGCCGGAGGTATACATGAAAGAGCTGACGAGATACAAAAACTGGAAATTCCATCTGGGCGATGTAGAAGACGCGTGGCGTAAAGACTACGACGACAGTGAGTGGGAGAAGATTACGATCCCTCATGACTGGTCGATACGCAGGCCCTTTTCCCAAAAGTATTCCAGCGGAACAGGTTATGTAGAAGGCGGAATCGGATGGTACAGGCACGAGTTCCCGCTATCGGCAGGAGATGCGGGAAAACATGTGCTGCTCATATTTGACGGAATCTATAAGAACAGTACAGTGTGGGTGAACAGCAGCTGCTGCGGGGGACGTCCGTACGGGTACACTACATTTGCGGTCGATATCAGTCGAATCGCCAGGTTCGGGGTGACAAATGAAGTATCTGTGAGAGTGGATCAGCGGGAAATATCAGATTCACGGTGGTTCACAGGTGCGGGAATCACGAGAAAGGTACGTGTGCTCATACAGGAGCCGGTTCATATCGTATATGACAGTCTGTTTTTTACTACGGTAAAATGCGGTAAAGACAGCGCTCAGGTAAAAGTGAGCTGTGAGGTTGAAAATACGTCAAATGAAGAAGCGGAAAAATTGCTTAAGATCGGGCTTACAGATACGGAGAAAAAAGGAGTGCTTGAGCTTACAGAAGTAGTCCGCCTGGAACCGGGAGAGATAAAAACTGTGGAAATGACAGGTGAGGTGACGGACTTACATCTGTGGGATGATGTTAGTCCGTATCTGTATACATTGACTGTTGAAATTGGAAACACTAAAGCTCCGGCGGACTGGACGGTATCTGATATTCGGAAAGTGGGAATACGAACAGTTGAGTTTGAGCCGGACCGGGGAATGTACGTAAATGGTGTGAGCAAAAAGATCAGAGGAGTCTGTCTCCATCACGATGCAGGATGCCTGGGAGCCGCCGTGACCAAGGAAATCTGGCGCAGAAGACTTGAAAAATTAAAAAAAGCAGGATGCAATGCGGTGCGGATGAGCCATAATCCACATATGCCGGAACTGTATGACCTGTGCGACGAGATGGGATTTTATGTGATGGATGAAGCGTTTGACGAGTGGGAGAACGCAAAAAATAAATGGTATCAGGGACACAATGTCTATCCGCCGAGGCATGAAGGATATTACAAATATTTTCATGAGTGGCATAGATCAGATTTACAGGCGATGATCCGGCGCGACAGATGCCATCCCTGTGTTATCATGTGGAGTGTAGGAAACGAACTGGACTATCCTAATGATCCATACTGTCATCCACTGTTCCAGTCCATGACAGGCAACAACGATGCCAATAAACCCGCCCAGGAAAGGATATACAATCCGGACAAACCAAATGCAGAGAGACTGACAGAGATTCTAAATCTGCTTGTAAAGGAAACGAAAGAGGCGGACGACACACGACCGGTCACAGTGGCAGCGGCATTTCCGGAGCTTACCACACAGCTTGGATATATCGATGGACTGGATGTTGTCGGATATAATTATAAAGAGCATCTGTATGAAGAACACCACGCGGCATTCCCGGAAAAAAGTTTTCTAGGAAGTGAGACAGATCATAGCAGCGCCGCGTGGGAAGCAGCAAAGAAGCCCTATATATGCGGCCAGTTCCTTTGGACAGGTGTTGACTATATGGGAGAAGCCCTCGGGTGGCCAATGAGGGGGAGCGATGCCGGTCTTCTGACGATGGCGGGTTTTGAGAAAAATGAGTATTACAGAAGAATGGCGATGTGGAGCAGTGAACCAGTAGTACATCTCATTACAAGGAGAGTCGGACAGCCTGACCGGAGCCGGGAACTTGAGCCGTTTGGGCGGACATGGAATTACAAGCCGGGGGAAGAAGTTGAGGTCAGATGTTATACCAATCAGGACAAGATATATCTATATTTGAATGGCAGTCCGGTGACGGAGCTGAGTGCAGAAGATACCTGTAGAGAGAATACCAGCAAAACGCGGAATAAAAATAAGGAATATGTGTGCTGGAAGATCCCGTTTTCTCCGGGAGTATTGAAAGCTGAAGCAGTAGAGGGCGGTACAGACGGAAAAGAAAGGCGGATATGTGACAAAATCTGTACGGTGTATGTGGCAACGGCCCTGAAACTGGATGTATACGGTACACCTGACGCACATGAGATTGCACAGATAGAGGTGCAGGCAGTGGATATGAAAGGAAATTTTGTTGAGTCAGCCTCAGAAGTGGTGAAAGTTCATGTGGAGGGCGGTGCCCTTAAAGGGATTGAAAATGGCGATCTTTATGATGTGACGGAGTATACGGCTGATTACAGGCGTTTGTACCGGGGCAGACTGATAATCTATGCGAAGAAGGCCGATGGAAGTCAGGGAATGAAAGTGAAAGTGGAAAGCGCATATGCAGGCACAGCAGAAATCGACATAAAATGATATCAAAAAATCCTGTAGCCATTATTTATCCTGTAATGCTACAATAGCATAAACAGGAAATAGGGCAAAGGAGGATGAAAGCAATGCAAACAAAAATAACGATCCCCAACACTGATATAGAAATCCATCCGCTCGGTCTGGGTACGGTCAATGCAGGACTTGCATGGGACGGGAAGGATGCGGACAGGATATTCGATGCTTTTCTGGATATGGGAGGAAGTCTGATCGATACGGCACACGTATATTCTGATTGGGTGCAACCAGAGCGTGCAAGGAGCGAGCGTGTCATAGGGGAGTGGCTGGAGCGCAGCGGCAAACGGAATTGCATAGTACTCGCTACAAAAGGCGGTCATCCGGATATGACAGTCCCGAACCCGGATACACATATCAGCAGGATGAAAAAGGCAGATATGGAAGCAGACCTGGATTCATCCTTGAAACAGCTCCGTACGGACTATATCGATATTTATTTTTATCACAGAGACGATGAAAGCCAGCCGGCGGCGGAGCTGATCGAAGTGATGGAAGAATTTCGCCGGAAAGGGAAAATCCGTTATTACGGATGCTCCAACTGGACAACTTCCAGAATGAAGGCAGCTGACCAGTATTGTACAGAGAAAGAATACAGAGGATTTGCTGCCAACCAGGCGCTTTTGAACCTGGGATATAAATACATGAATCCGCTCGATGATGATACACTTGTATATGCGGATGAAGAGATGCAGCAGTATCACAGAGGACATACGGAGAATCTTCTTATGCCGTATATGGGAGTGTGCAGCGGTTTCTTCCATAAATATATAGGAAAAGGTCCGGATGCAGTAAAAGACAGTCCATATTATACAGACGGAAATCTGAAAATGGCAGAGAGAGTAAGAAGGATTTGTGATAAATACAATGCAACGGTATCGCAGGTAGTGCTTGGATTTTTCGGGCAGCAGGATTTTGACTGTGCACCACTGTATGGACCTAAAAATACAGAGCAGCTAGAAGAGGCCATGAAGGCTTTTGAGATCCCGTTTAAGAAAGAAGACTATGCAGATACGGTTTAATAAAAAAAGTGCTTGCATTTCTGATTTCACTGTGGTAATATAAACAACGGTCACTGCAAAGGCAGTGACTGTATAATGGCCCCGTGGTCAAGCGGTTAAGACATCGCCCTTTCACGGC
>DWWO01000092.1 GCA_019119675.1 Candidatus Mediterraneibacter faecipullorum
GGAATATCAAGGAAAATCATCGCTCAGACGATTGAAGTACGGTCTCAAAGCAGCTCGTAGAGCTCCGCAGTTCAGCAAACGTTAATCGGATACAACAATATACGATTCAGACGCCGCAAGGCGCTGCATGGCCTCCCAGGACAGATGTCCTGGGAGGTTTTTGTATTCATATTCATTTGTGAGCAGTGCAAAACTAAAAACAATAAAATACTTGATTTTCACCATATAATCTCATATTATTGCATTAAGAGGTGAAAATATGATAAAAACGACTGAAATGATGCTGGAAGAATTAAAAGAATATTCTAATCCGGCGGCCAAACTTTCGCGTATGGCGAAGCAGGGAGAATGTTTTCCGATTGTACGGGGGTTATATGAGACTGACCGGACAGTTCCGGGATATTTATTGGCAGGGTGTATCTATGGACCGTCCTATATTTCTTTCGAGTATGCGCTTGCGTATTATGGATTGATACCTGAGACCGTATATACAATTACTTGTGCCACTTTTGAAAAAAAGAAGAAAAAAAGATATGAAACAATGTTTGGCACCTTTATTTATCGAGATGTTCCATCTGAGGCGTTTCCACTGGAACTCAGGATCGTGCAGGAAAAGGAGTATTTTTACCGTATTGCAGAACCCGAAAAGGCCCTGTGTGATAAACTGTACACAATGCATCCGGCAGCAAACGGCAGAGAACTTTTTGCGCTTCTGACAGAAGACCTGCGGATTGAAGAAACGGAACTGTGTAAATTAGATGTGGATAAAGTGTCAGTTTTAGCAGAGCATTATCATTCTGGAAACGTAAAGAAAATGGCGTCGTTATTGCGGAGGATGAAGAGATGAATACGGCAATTGAACAGATGTTGAAGAACTATCAGATAGAAAATATATATGACCAGAAAAATGCGATGAAAGAAATTATGCAGGAGATTGTCCTGTGCGGACTTTCGCGGGCGGGGTTCTTTCAGAAAGCGGCTTTTTATGGCGGAACGGCACTCCGGATTTTTTATGGGCTGGATCGTTTCTCTGAAGATCTGGATTTTTCTTTGGTAACAGCAGATCCGGATTTTGATCTGACTGTTTATTTTCCGGTCCTGGAGAAAGAGGTGCGTGCTTTTGGCCTGCATGTTACGATACAGGAGAAGGAAAAGACGAAGGAAAGCAATATCCGTTCTGCTTTTTTAAAAGGAAATACCAAAGAACATCTTTTGTTGTTTTATGCGGATGAGGATCTGGCGGGAAGTGTTGCCAGAAGCGAGCTTATTAAAATAAAATTCGAGGTCGACATCAATCCGCCGGAGTATGCCGGTTTTGAGCATAAATACCGGCTTCTTCCGACCCCATATGAAGTGAACCTGTATGATATGCCGTCGTTGTTTGCCGGAAAGATCCATGCAGTGCTCTGCAGAGCGTGGAAAAGCAGGATAAAAGGACGGGATCTGTATGATTATGTATTTTATCTCTCCAGGGGGAGTGCTGTGAATCAAAAACATTTGCGGGCACGGCTTCTGCAGTCCGGCTTTATTTCTGAGGATATGGAATGTACGCTCCCGGAGCTGAGAAATATGTTGTATGAAAGATTTGATACTATTGATTTCCGTCAGGCGAAACAGGATGTAGAGCCGTTTATCAGAGACACAGCTTCTTTGAATATGTGGAACGCAGATTTTTTCAAGCAGATTACAGCGGGACTGCACTTTTGAGGCAGAGAGAAAACAGGGGGTAAAATGAGAGAGCCGATTGAAAATATCAGTCTGTTACAGAAACAGATCAATAATCTACAGCTTGAGAATCAAATCCTGAAAAACATTCTGGATCGTTCAGGTATTTCGTATACACACGAAATTGCCCGGATTGGAGAAACGGGAAAAGCAGAAGAATACGATTCAGACCAGGGTGCACGGATCATTCATCCAAGACAGATAACGATTGAAATGGCGAATTTGTTCTATGCCAGATTCTGGGGACGCCAGGATGTTTATGCAAGAAGGAGCGAGAAAAAAGCTACCGGAGAAGCAGGGTATTACACACAGTGTCACAATCGGTGGGAGAACGTCTGTCCTAAAATGCGTCATGAGAAAATGAATTGTAAAGACTGTCCCCATCAATCGTATAAGCAGTTGACTGTGAATGATATACTGGCTCACTTATATGGAAAATCATATAACGGTTCAGATGTGATCGGTGTTTATCCATTATTAAAAGATGGAACCTGCCGTTTTCTTGTATTTGATTTTGATAATCATGAAAAGAATGCGGAAAAGAAGGATTTTGCTAATACAGACGAGGCATGGATGGCAGAAGTAGAAGCTATGCGCATGATCTGCAGTTTAAACGGGATAGATCCCCTGGTGGAGCGTTCCAGATCCGGCAGAGGAGCGCATCTGTGGATATTCTTTGATAAACCGATTCCGGCAGTGCTGGCAAGAAGGTTTGGCTTTGCGCTGCTGGAAAAGGGGGCGGAGCATGTGAATCTGAAATCATTTAAATACTATGATAGAATGCTTCCGGCTCAGGATACTCTATCAGAAGGTGGATTGGGGAACTTAATCGCACTGCCATTACAGGGACAGGCGCTGCAAAAAGGAAACAGCGCTTTTGTAGACAACAATTGGAATGCTTATCCGAACCAGTGGGATGTGCTTTGGAGCAAGCCGCGGCTCTCCGCTGAGTTTATAGAGATAAAAATAAAAGAATGGACAGCGTCGGATATTACGGAAGCAGCAGATGATAATGGAACTGATGGAGAACGAGAGGAGCCATGGAAAAAGGAAAAGCCTTTTCATCGGGAAGATGTGGATGGAAATTTGAGGCTTGTTTTATCTAATGGTTTATATATAGACAGTCTGAATCTGAAAGCGGGAATCCAAAATCAGATCAGACGCCTTGCGGCCATAAGAAATCCGGCTTTTTATAAAAATGCGGCAATCGGCATGTCGAATTTTGCCACATCTCAGTGGATATATCTTGGAAAGGATCACTTGAGCGGATATATTGAAATTCCAAGAGGGGTGTATGATAAATTAAAGGAAAAAATAAATGAAGCAGGTATTCCATGTGAGATCAAGGATGAACGTCAGTGTGGCAGACATATCCATGTTGTCTTCAAAGGGGAACTGCGGGAGGAACAAAAGCCGGCGCTGGAAGAGATGATGAAATATGATAATGGAATTCTTCAGGCGGCGACCGCTTTTGGGAAAACGGTTGTATGCAGCGCGATGATCGCAGAGAAAAAAGTTAACACACTGATTATTCTTGAGTCGTCCGCTTTGCTGGATCAGTGGAAAGATGCATTGGAGCAATTTCTTGATATAGATGAGCAGTTACCAGAGTATAAAACGAAAACCGGACGGATTAAAGTACGTAAAAGTCTGATAGAAAACTGCAGGGCGCACATGATTCTATGACAGGTATTGTAGACATTGCGATGGTCGGCTCTTTGTGCAAAAAGGGAGAATGGCATTCGTTACTGGATCAGTACGGGATGATCATTGTGGATGAATGTCACCACGCAGCTTCAGATACGATTGCGGAAGTATTACAAAAAGTACCGGCTAAGTATGTATATGGCGTTACTGCAACACCTAAGCGGGCAGATGGTCTGGAAAAAGTTAATTATATGCTGCTAGGATCGATTCGATATAGCTATTCTTCAAAAGAAAAGGTAAAAGCACAGGGAATCCCGCATCTGGTGTATCCGCGGTTTACAAGAACAGTGCTGCCAAGAGGTGTTATAACAGAAAAGATGCATCCGAATGAAGCGTATGAAATTCTCAGGCAGAATGAAGTCAGAGATGAACAAATTCTTTCGGATGTAAAAGAATGCATAGCAGCAGGAAGAACTCCGGTGATACTTTCTAAATATAAAGATCATTCAGAAAGATTATACGAACGAATAAAAGATTGTGCAGATAAAGTATTCCTGATGACAGGAAATAATTCGAAGAAAGAGCACAGAAAGATACGGGAGCAATTGCGTGAGACTGTGCCTGAAGAGACATTGGCCCTTGTTGCTACAGGCAGCCTGATCGGTGAAGGGTTTGACTTTCCCCGCCTGGATACACTGATCATGGCAACACCGGTTTCGTTCCGAAGTGTTGTAGAGCAGTATGCCGGACGGCTGAATCGGGACTATGCCGGGAAAAAGGACGTGATTGTTTTTGACTACGTTGACAGCCATATTCCGATGTTTGAAAAAATGTATGCGAAAAGATTGAAAGCATACCGACAGATCGGATATGAGATCTGCAGCGGGCTGCATAGCGAAAAACAGAAAACCAATGCAATTTTTGACGGCGAAAATTACCGGGAAGTATTTAAGAAGGATCTGCTTGAGGCTGAACAGAGAATTATAATATCCAGTAGTGTTATCAGTTCCCAAAAGGTTTATGATCTCATAGCTATGCTGAAGGAAAAGCAGGAGCAGGGAGTTGAAGTGACAATCATTACATGGCAACCGGACGATTATGGCTTTGGTGATGCAGCGTTCTGGATGCGGCTTCATGAAGATATGCGCCAGGCGGGATTTTTTATTAAATCAGTAGAAGACTCTTGCGAAAATTTTGCGGTTATAGATCAGGAAATTGTCTGGTACGGCAATATCCATTTGTTGGGTAAAGAAAAGATTGAAGACAGTATTATGCGGGTGAAAGATAAAAAAATAGCTGCTGAATTAATGGAACTTGCGTTTAAGTAATAAAAGAGGTGTCCTCAATCGCTGTGAGAGGCTTAGGGTTTGCAACGCATCTGCAACAAATCCCGGCTGAGTCCCCGTATTTCCGCCATTTTCGGTTACCCAAACGTTAATCTCGGTTACCCAAGAGATAATCAAAAGAGAATATCGAAATGCTTACAAACCCTGGAAACTCCTTATGTTTCCGGGGTTTTTCGCTTTTCCGGAAACATTGTGGAATGTCGTGAAACGGGGTGAAAAAGAATCCAGAGAATATCCTGCAGAAGATGAAGAAAACGGAGCAGAAAATCTATGCCATGGAGCAGACAAAAATTCATGAGCGCATAGAAGAAAAGAAACGAGAAGCGACACAGCAACATTCATTGTAGTTATCAAGGAATAGCAGATATTTTGTTTGATATCGAATGCATGTTCTGGCAAAATGCAATCAGGCACTGCCAGAGAACGGTAGGCGATTAGTCCTTCGACAGAGGGACTGAACCCTCTGATTACATAGAAATCTCTGTGAAGGGAAATCTGAGAAAGAGGGCGAACTTATGAGTGATTATGAAATGCTCTCCATCGTTTTGATGATACTTGGTATTGTCGTTACGATCTTAATAGCATATATCAATCATACGAAAAAGTAACCGCCCCTCGACCAAAGGATTGCGGTTACTTTTCGTAACTAATATGAATTTGGACTAACCGCTTATCGGTAGTGCCTATTTCTATAATTATATTAGCAAAGGTAGTAAGGATTGTCAAATTGAACTTAAAATAGAATAGTAGATAACGGTTCTAAAATTCTTCGTTGGAGATGTCAGTACATTGAGAAACATTGAATTCCTATATTGCTTCTTCAATAGATTGAATACATTCATCCGTGTGATAAATGATGTCTTGTCCCCAAGTCAGAAAGTTTTTACAGCTTATACTAACAAAATAGGATATAACATATTTGGTCAGACTATAGCGGTTTATATTATGAATAGCATATTCAATGCTAGCATTTCGGAATCAATGACATGGGAAGAGATTAATAATGTAGTTAGTGAAAATGAAACTGTAATTAATGGAAATAGATTCCCGAAATAAGCTAAAAGCTAAGGCGGGAATACGGAGAAAATTATAAATATATTGAAAGAAAATCAGGCATTGGGGATAGAAGTGAGTATAGTTACCTGGGGACCTGATGACTATGGCTTTGGTGATGCAGCATTTTGGATGCAATCGCATGAGGATATGCGTCAGGTTGGGGTCTTTATTAAAACAGTGGAAGATTTCTGTGAAAATTTTACGGTTATAGATCAGGAAATTATCTGGCATTTAAATAATTAAATGTATTGACAAAATTTTCTTTCCATCTTATTATTAAATTGTAAGTAGTAAGTAATAAGTAGTAAGTGAGCTTAATGAAATCGGACAGAAATATAGGAGAGGAGGGTTACAGTTATGAAGGATTTCGTTTTATCTCAGCAGTATGCAGTCATCGCGCTGGACGGCCAGGAAAGTCTGCATCCTTCTGTATCAAAGAGTGCGGTAATACGAGGAATTGCAGCGGCAAAAGTATTGGAAGAAGTTAGTGGTGCGGATGAAGATTGTAGAATTTCGGACTTTGTTTCCAAATTAGATGAGGCTGTAGAACTGGCAAAAAGTCTGAAGAAAAAAGAAGCAAAGCAGATAGAAAATGAAATGGCAGCAATACTGGGAGCAGACGGAGTGATGGAAGAGATACCTGATATTCTTGGATGCGATATGGATTACTACACTGCAGGTGTGGAGCTGAAGGCATACCGTAGTGACGATGATATTTATCTGAGGATCAGGGAAGGACTTCGGGCTGACATCCTGGAGGACGGGGCTATATCTACAGAATGCGCTGTCCTGCTGTGGCTTCTCCGTGAGAGCGGCTGTATTCATGATCTGTTTTCAGTAGCGGAGCAGGACAGAGTACAGGCGAGGATGACAGAAGCGGCTTCCGAAAATGAGATTTTCCGTGTTTTGTGGGAGGCGGAATTTCACAGTGCAGTTGAAAGTTTTGCAGGGCGTTTCCTGAGAGCGAAGCATGACTTATTTAAGAATCCTTATTTAGAGGGCGTGAATCTGGCTTTTCCGTATCTGGAAAGGAGAAAATCGATTTTCATAGATTTCGTGATCTTTGGTACGGACGTGAAAGAGCGCAGGATCGCGGTAATGGAACATCTTTCAAAGATGGGACATTACGTCGAGGAAATCAAGTCGGGAAGCGAGACACTCTTAAAAGTGGATCATGCATATTACCGCATATTCCCTGCGACAAAGCGGGCATATAAAGTACCGATCCAGGGTGCAAACCTGGTTCCGGTATACTGGTAAGAAGAAAAGGTGAACTGATGTCGAGACAGAGAAGTTTAGAGACAATTGAACATTCAGAATATGTTACCATCGGAGAGTTGGTGAGGCTGACCGGGGTACGGTACAGTACACTGAAGTTTTATACCGAAGAAGGGATGCTGCCATTTGAACAGGCGGAAGAGAACCTGACCAGACGATACCGCCGGGTGGAAAGCATAGACCGGATCACTTATATCAGGCAATTGCGGGAGCAGAAAATGACGATCCCTGAAATAAAAAAACTCCTGGAACAGGACGGAGAAACCTGCCGGGATAAATGAACAAAAGCATATGAAATACAATGCCCGGGTGCTGAATCATCGAGACAGTACCCGGGCATTAGTATATTTTAGTACTTCGTATTATTGTAGCGCGGTATTATTCCAGTATATTGCCGTCTACTGAGATGGTGACTACCTGCCACGGGATAAATTTTCCGCTGTTCTGCAGGGCTGTTTTTGCCGCTGCCTCCAATCCGCCGCAGCAGGGGACTTCCATGCGTATAACGGTCACACTTTGAATATCGTTGTTTTTAATGATCTGTGTCAGCTTTTCACTGTAATCTATATCATCCAGCTTCGGGCAGCCGATCAGTGTGATTTTTCCCTTCATGAATTCCTGATGAAGATTTGCGTAGGCAAAAGCTGTACAGTCAGCGGCAATTAACAGCTTTGCTCCGTCAAAATAAGGCGCATTGACAGGAACTAATTTGATCTGGCAGGGCCATTGCCCTAACTGGGAAGCGATGTGGTTTACAGCCGGCTGTGTATTTGTATTGCTGTCTGCACGGTCAAAGCGCTGCATCCGGCTGCCGGGACATCCCGCATGCTGAACTGTATTATGCGCACCTGCCTGTGCTTTTTTCTTCATATTTTCTTGCACGGCTTTTTCATCGTATGCAGCAGCCTCACGTTCCACAAAAGTAATGGCGCCGGTGGGGCAGGCCGGCAGACAGTCTCCCAGTCCGTCACAGTAATCATCCCGCAGCAGCCGGGCTTTTCCGTTTACCATACCGATCGCACCTTCGTGACAGGCTGAAGCACAGGCGCCGCAGCCGTTACATTTTTCTTCGTTTATGTGAATAATTTTCCGGATCATTAAAATCTACTTCCTTTCATTCTTTCATTTTATTCTGCTGTTTTAGAATACAATAAATTCTATATAAAATCCGTTGTAATAACAACAAAAATATTTTTTCGGCTTTACTAACTTTTCGGGGTAAAGTACAATGAGACCAGAAAATGTATATAAGGGAGATAAATATGGAAGGAATGAAACCCGTAAAAATTTATTCATGTGCAGACCGTGTGGATGCAGACATGATCACGGAGACGCTTAATGACCGCGGGATTCCGGCTTATTCCGAGTCCAAGGGCAGCGGAGATTATATGAATATTTATATGGGAGCATCAATGTTCGGAAATGACATTTATGTGAATGAAAAGGATGCGGACAGAGCAAAAGAAATTGTTAAGGCTCTGACATTGCCTCTCGAGGGAAAAACGGATGAGGCAGATGTGGATATTCCTGCCCGGTCGTCAGATAAAAGGCTCCGTGTTGTGCGGATCATCTCACTGATCGCGGCTGTGCTGGTGGTGACCGGGGCGGTGGTGCCGTCTCTTATAAATATTCTCTTCGGGTAAAAGTGTACAGTTTGAGAGTGGTTTGCAATTGTAAAACAGTAACAAAAATCAATCACTTATAACGAAAACTCTTACATTATTGTGAAAAATATGTTAAAATATATCATAGTGAGACCATCGAAAGGCCGTTACAGCGTTGTACCGGTCTTTCTTTGATTATGCTTTAAGGAACTTGGCAAAACTCATTTATAAGATGTTGGGGGCAAAAGCCCCCAACTATGATGCCT
>DWWO01000019.1 GCA_019119675.1 Candidatus Mediterraneibacter faecipullorum
CATCTCCGTCCGTTTTCGGACCTTATATCATTGGCATTCAGTCCGATAAATACGATTTTTTATTCATAACGCACCATCTCTCTTTTTAGTCTCTGCATGATCTTCTTCTCCAATCTTGAAATATAAGACTGCGAAATCCCGAGAAGGTCCGCGACTTCCTTCTGCGTCTTTTCCTGTCCCTCCGGATTGTCTAGTCCGAAGCGCATCTTTACGATCATCTTTTCCCGGCTGGAGAGTTTGTTGAGCGCCCGGATGAGGAGCTTTCTTTCCACCTCATTTTCCAGATCGCGGTATATCGTATCCTCATCTGTTCCCAGAATATCTGACAGAAGCAGTTCATTTCCGTCCCAGTCCACATTGAGCGGTTCATCGATAGATACCTCAAGTTTTGTCTTACTGTTTCTCCTCAGATACATAAGGATCTCGTTTTCTATGCACCGGGAAGCATAGGTCGCCAGCTTGATCTTCTTCGTCGGGTTAAACGTATTGATAGCCTTGATCAGGCCGATCGTCCCTATGGAGATCAGATCCTCCACTCCCACTCCTGTATTATCGAATTTTTTTGCAATATATACAACCAGGCGGAGATTATGCTCGATAAGTGTCTTCTTTGCATTTTCATCATTTCCCGTGCCCAGCCGGCTGATCATTTCTTTCTCCTGTCCGCTCTCCAGCGGTGGCGGAAGTATCTCCGCCCCTCCTATGTAATGGATTTCTTTCCCGTTTCCAAATATCATGCTTCTGATATCCGGTATGATCCGCATCCTGAAATGGTGCGGTAATGCTGCATTTACTAACATCCAGTCTCCTCCTCTTATATTTGAATCATGATCTTATCCGGAAAAGATTGCCGGATTCAGGATCATTTCATATTCCCTGTCACCGGACAGACTCTCTTCTCCTATCCCTACCAGTGCGTTTTCTATCCATCTGTCCTCCTCCATATGCACACACATTTTTTTCACCCGGAACACTTTCATCACAGACTCCCCGTTCACACAGTGATAAGGGATCAGACGGAAACCTTTTTCCATTTCAATACGATCTGATAATTCTGCCGCCGTCTCCGGAGCAATGATATTCACCGGTTCTCCGGTATAGCAGTCCCTCAGCTCATTTCCTGTATCAAGGAGAGCTTTCAGCGGCTTTTCCGCCTTGTCTGTATACAGAGTCACCCTGAGGATCACACTTTGCCGTCTGTACATATGCGAAAGTACTTTCCACAATTTCAGAATGAGCACATAACTTACGGCAGCCGCTGCATAAAACACACTCGCGTAACGCATATACGCGCGGAACAGCTGCATTACTCCGCCTGTCAGAAAAGCTGCTGCATACAAAAGCAAAAATGCCTGTACAAACTGCGACAGACGCATGATCTGAAGCCCCGTGCACACCATCACGCTGCTGACAAGTATACAGAACACAAGCATCCTGACTGCTGAAGGAAGCGGAACAGCAACCACAAGACAGGTCAGAAAACTGCCGGCTGCACCCCCCAGAAGAATGCGGCTGTATGACCGTCCGTTATTCATCACACGGTTTACGACCAGAAGGAGAAGACTGTCCAACATGAAATTCTCCAGAAAAAACACATCTATGTACAACTCATAGTACATGTCTCACCTTCTTTCCTCCGGTAACAATCCGGGATTTATTATAGCGCCTGGACAGGAATAAAATTTGTCAGATGATGACAGATAAAAAAGAGATCTTTCGACAAAAAAGACCCTGTGCGGAAGATTTCCGCACAGGGTCTTACTGTTACTGTATCTTATATATCCTTATTTCTTAAAGAAATCCGGGATCTTGATAGACTGTTCTTTTACATTGCTGGACGGAGTCCTTGGCTGCAGTGTCGGCATTGTGCCCCCCTGCGGTCTTACAGTGCCGGCTGAACCGGTCCTCTTTTCACTGTCAAGACGGCTTCTCACCGGTGACTCACCGTTCGGAAGAATAGATCCGACCTTCTGCTGTCCTTCCAGTCTTGCCTTTAACTTTGACGCACTTCCGCCTACATTATGTAAACCTGTGGCGATAACAGTGATCGTACACTCATCTGACTTCGTGTCGTCATACATAGCACCAAAGATAATGCTTGCACTCTCTCCTGCCAGTTCCTGTACATAATCAGCCGCATCGGAAGCATCCATAAGAGTAATATCACCGGATACATTGACAATAACATTGGATGCACCCTGGATAGTCGTCTCAAGCAGCGGACTTGCAACCGCCTCTTTGACAGCCTCGAGAGCCTTGTCGTCTCCCCGTCCGGAACCGATACCGATATGTGCAATACCCTTGTCTTTCATGACTGTCTGGATATCTGCGAAATCCAGGTTGATCAGAGACGGCACATTGATCAGGTCCGTAATACCCTGGATACCCTGCTGAAGTACCTCATCCGCCTTTTTCAGTGCTTCAGGCATTGTTGTGCGTCTGTCAACAACTTCCAGAAGTTTATCATTCGGAATCACGATGATCGTGTCAACATTTTCTTTTAATTTATCAATACCGTTCAGTGCATTCTGCATTCTCGTCTTGGACTCGAAACGGAACGGTTTTGTCACAACGCCTACTGTCAGGGCGCCCTGCTCTTTTGCAATGCGGGCAATGACCGGAGCCGCTCCGGTACCTGTACCGCCGCCCATACCGCAGGTAACAAATACCATATCCGCACCTTTCAGAGCTGCTGAAATCTCTTCTGAACTCTCCTCAGCCGCTTTCTCTCCTACCTCAGGCTGCGCACCTGCGCCAAGTCCTTTCGTAAGTTTCTCACCGATCTGCATCAGAGTCGGCGCCTTGCAGAGCTGCAGAGCCTGCTTATCTGTATTTACTGCGATAAATTCCACGCCCGCGATCTGCTCATCGATCATGCGGTTCACAGCGTTATTTCCGCCGCCGCCTACTCCGACAACAATTATTCTTGCGGCCGCTTCTGATTCATTGGTCTTAATTTCTAACAAGAGTATTTCCTCCTTTGTCGTCTTATTAATTTCTTATACATCCCTTTATTATTGAATCTTACAATCCAATAAGTATATAATAAAGTCTTTTCCGCAAATAATCAATAGATTTTTTCCTATTTTTACGATTTTTTATACAATTTACCCGGCCGGTACAAACGGTATCGACTCCGATTCCGAATCATAATTTTCCAGATGCAGTGTACCGGCTGTATCCGGATACAATTCTGACAATTTTTCCAGGATCGGAGGTACCTGCTGAAGTTTTTCCTCATAATCATTGTCACCAAGCAGCACTTCCACCGTTCCGAAATATATCCTTACATCCCCTTCCGCGCAGGAAATCCTGTCCGGAGTCAGGCTATATTTCTTAAGGTTTCTCGAGACATCCACGATCTTTTCAAAAATACTGTCATCTTCCACCGGAAGTGTCGCTCCGATTTCTGTTGCTGCCGCGTCAAATACAAGCCCTTCGATATACGGGACACCCTCAATCTGCTTTTTCGTCTTCAGTACGGCTGTACCCGTGCGGTCGAAATACAGATATGCTCCGTCATAATCAACATAACCCGCCATCTCCTTTTCCTCAACCGCTACACGGACAGTCCATGGATTTTTCAGAGAAACATTCAGCCGCTCGACTCCTGCCGGCAATTCTGCATCCATAAGATCATATTTGACCAGTATATATAATGTATTGACTGAAAGCCTGTCTCTCTGCACCCATGTGGAGATCGTATTTTCACTGTAATAGGAATTTCCTTCCACTTCCACTGCCCGTGTACGGAACAGCAGCACAACAGCCGCCGCCAGTACGAGCAGAGTCATCAGTACCGTGAGTATGACCGGCCATATCTTCCTTCGTTTCTTTTTCTTCATTCAAAATGCCTCCTTTGTATTTCACGGCGCATCGCTCTCTTATTCTACCAGACCGGACACACTGAGCACAAGCCCCATTTCCAGCAGGAGAAATACTACCGAAGTCCCTCCGTAACTGATAAACGGCAGCGTGATCCCTGTATTAGGGATCGAATTTGTGACAACTGCGATGTTCAGGATCACCTGGATCATCATATGGGCCATTGCGCCGGACGCGATCAACGCACCCAGAAGGTCCGGCGCTTTTGTCGCGATCACGAAAAATCTCCAGATCAGGAGAAAAAACAGCAGGATGATAATGCCCGCCCCGACAAGTCCCAGTTCCTCACAGATAATAGAGAAGATCATATCATTCTGTGCCTCAGGCAGAAACCCCAGCTTCTGTACACTGTTCCCCAGGCCCCGCCCGAACAGGCCGCCGCTTCCGATCGCATACAGCCCCTGAAGCGTCTGATAGCCTTTCTCATACTGCTCCGGATTACGCCAGATCGCAAGGCGCTCCAGCCTGTAGCTCTCCATAGCAAGAAATACGGCCATAAACGCGATTCCCGCTGCCCCCATCCAGATAAACTGGGAATACTTCGGGCTTGCCACAAAGATCAGTACTACGGCGATCCCGAGAATGATGATCGCAGTACTTAAGTTACTTGCCCCGACAAGTGCCACGATCGGCAGCACCGGAAGCATCATAAGGACCAGTGTCCGGAATTTATCCATCCGTTTCACATATTTGGTCACGAGACAGGCGAGAAAGAGGATTACAGCCACCTTGGCAAATTCAGACGGCTGAAAAGAAACAGGGCCCAAAGACAGCCATCTTTTGGACCCGTTATACTCATCACCGAAGAGCATGACCGCCACAGACAGGGCAATCGCAGCCAGATACCCGGGTATCGCAAGAACTGCCCATCTGTGATAATCTACCCTCGATACGATCACCATGCCGAGAAAGCCGATAAATGTGGCAAACCCCTGTTTCTTCAAATAATAGTAAGGATCGTGGAACTTCACCTCACCATTATAAGAACTGGTGCTGTAGAGCATCACCAGCCCGACTGCAACAAGGATGATCACCACCGTAAGCAGCGTCTCGTCATAATGTCCTTTCTTATTATTGGAACGCTCCAATCAAAATCCACCCCTTATAGCTGTTCTACAAGTTCTTTGAATTTATCTCCGCGTTCTTCATAATTTTTAAACATTCCCCAGCTCGCACATGCAGGCGAAAGGAGCACCGCATCTCCGGGCTGTGCATATTCCACACATTTCTCAAAAGCTTCCTCAAAGCTGTCCGCCATAACAATATCTGTAAAGCCGAGGCTTCGCGCCGTCTGCGCGATCTTCTCCCTGGTCGCCCCGATGAGCACCAGTTTTTTCACCTTACCGTCAAATGCCCGGATCCACTCATCATAAGCAGACTCTTTATCATATCCGCCGCCGATCAGCACGGTCGGGCGGTTCATCGCCTGAATACCCCTGATCGCCGCATCGGGATTGGTCCCCTTGGAATCATTATAATAGGCGACGCCGTTCTTCTCGGCGACGAACTCGATCCTGTGCTCTACTCCTGCAAATTCCATGAGCGTCTTTCGGATCACGTCCACAGGCACACCGTATGCATATG
Source organism: Candidatus Mediterraneibacter faecipullorum (assembly GCA_019119675.1). Taxonomy (GTDB): domain Bacteria; phylum Bacillota; class Clostridia; order Lachnospirales; family Lachnospiraceae; genus Mediterraneibacter; species Mediterraneibacter faecipullorum. The sequence continues at coordinate 5,470 of DWWO01000019.1, forward strand.
CCATCGCCACGGCTGCCATCGCATTTTCATAATTATGTGTGCCGAGGATCTGCAGTTCATCTGTATCACAGACAGATACCGGCTCACCGATCTGACAGATAATCGTCTTTCCGTCTAAGTATACGCCTCTGTTAAGTTTACGCCGGCTGCTGAAATATAGAACCTGCGCATCCACCTTTTCTCCAAATTCACGCAGTACATCATCCTCGTAATTGAGCACGCAGTAGTCCTCAGATGTCTGATTCTCCGCAATCCGCTCCTTCGCAGCGATATAGGCCTCCATCGTATGATGCCTGTTCAGGTGATCCGGCGTGATATTGAGGATCGCACTGACCCTCGGCCGGAAACTGTGCACCGTCTCAAGCTGGAAACTGCTCATCTCTGCGACAATGACTGAATCCCCTGTAGTATCCATAGCGACACTTGTATAAGGATTTCCGATATTTCCGACAACAAATACACTCTCTTTATAATTCTTCATGATCTGACCGAGAAGAGATGTAGTCGTTGTCTTTCCATTTGTACCTGTGATGGCAAGGACGTCTCCCTTGCCGCACACATAAGCGAGCTCGATCTCACCCCAGACGGGAATCCCCATTTCTCTCATCTTTTCTACCACAGGAAGGTCCGTAGGAACTCCGGGGCTCATCACGGTGAGATCCAGTTCATCGAGCATTCTTTCCGGGAACTCTCCCAGCACCACGCTGACTGTTCCGGACGGATGTCCGCCGCACTGCACCGCCTTCTCTAATATCTCACTTTTTATCCGGTCTGCATCCAGCTTCTCATTCCCGTCATAGAGGACAATATCCGCCCCTTCCCTGTCGAGTAATACTGCCGCAGCTTCTCCGCTGATGCCGGAACCAAATACAAGTACCTTTTTCCCTTTTAATCCCATTGTACTACACCCCCATCAGAGCGACCAGACAGAGCAGCGCAGTAATAACAGAGAACACTGCCACCACCCGCGTCTCGGACCATCCGCATAGCTCAAAATGATGATGGATCGGCGCCATCTTGAAAATACGCTTTCCACCTGTCTTCTTAAAATAAGTAACCTGAATGATAACAGATGCGACTTCCACCAGATAGATAAAACCGACGATGATAATAAACAGCGGCATCTGCATCATATACGCTGTCCCTGCGACGAATCCTCCCAGAGCCAGAGATCCCGTATCCCCCATAAACACACTGGCAGGATACACATTAAACAGAAGGAATCCGAGCAAAGCTCCCACAACCGCGCAGGTGACCGGCTCGATCCCGCTCTCGGTGCCGATCGCAACAACAGTGAAAAATGTAGCGACAAGAACTGTGACACTCGAAGCCAGACCGTCAAGTCCGTCTGTAAAATTCGTGCCATTGACAGTCCCGATCACTGCAAAGAACAGCACCGGTACCGCCAGCCATCCGATATCCCAGTAATAGCCGCCGGAAAACGGAACAAGCATAGTCAGCGGAACATCTGCCACCTCCACCAGATAAAATGCAAATATGGCAGTAACTATGATCTGAAGGGCCATCTTCTGCATCGGCATCAGACCATCAGAACGCTTGAGCACAACTTTCAGATAATCATCCAGAAAGCCGATCAGCCCGAATGCCACCGTAAGGAACAGCACCGGTATGATCCGCGGATAATCCCTCACATAGAAAAGCGAAGTCACGATAACAGCTATCAGGATGATGATCCCGCCCATTGTAGGCGTACCAGCTTTCTTCAGATGGGACTGTACTCCATCTGTCCGTTCTGTCTGCTTCATCTTCAGTTTTCTTAAAAAAGGAATGATAACCGGCCCCAATACAAGGCTTATAGCAAATGAAATCAGCACCGGGATCACTACATGACTACTCATAAATCCACCTCTTCATCTCTTTCGTTTCACACAGGGGTGTCCCCCTTTGAATATCTTATTTAGTATATACCATCACTTAATTTTTTTCAATCCCGAGATACGGCAGTACATTGTCATAAATGTCCCGCAGGACAGGAGCGGCGATGGTGCCGCCATAATAAACTCCCTGAGGATCATGTATGATGACAATTCCAAGGATCTGCGGATCATCTGCGGGAGCAAATCCGATAAAAGAGGAAATATATTTATTTGCACTCCTGGGAAGTGTCTGGGATGTCGCAGTCTTGCCTCCGATCGAATATCCTTCTATATATGCATTTTTGCCTGACCCTTCAGACACTACACTTTCCAGCAGCATCTGCATTGTCTCTGAAGTCTCTTCGGATACGATCCCGTCTTCCGTTTCATAATCAAACGCCTCCACTGTCTCCCCATTTTCGTCAAGCACAGCCATTCCGACATGAGGAGTCACCCGGGTACCTCCGTTTATGATCGAGCTCACTGTTACCGCCATCTGGATAGGCGTCACCTGAAAGGACTGTCCGAACGTCATGGTGGCAAGCTCTACAGTCCCGATATCTTCTTTCCTGTGCATGATCGTTCCAGCCTCGCCGGGAAGATCCACATTAGTCAGCTTCAGGAGCCCGAATTTTTCAAAATAGTCATAGAACCGGTCCGCCCCCAGCCGGAGACCGATATCCATAAACACCGGGTTACAGGAATTCTGTATACCTTCCACAAATGTCTCCTGCCCGTGACCGCCCACTTTGTGGCAGCGGATCTTCCTGTCCTCAACGATACGGTATCCCGGACAAAAGAACGTATCATCCAGAGATACCACTCCTTCCTCGAGGCTCGCGGAGGCTGTGATGATCTTAAATGTAGAGCCGGGTTCATATGTATCATTGATACATCGGTTTCTCCACATCTGGTTCAGCTGATCCTGCAGTTCTTCATCCGAAAGAGAATCCGCATCCACGCCGTTATTCAGTTCGTAGGGATCATTAAGATCAAACTCGGGTACATTCACGCAGGCGAGGATCTCTCCGTTCTGCGGGTTCATCAGAAGGATGGATACAGCCTCCGCCTGCTTTTCTTCCATGACGTTTTCGGCCGCCTGCTGACAGTATGCCTGTATATTATAATCCAGGCTCACCCGGAGCGTCTGGCCGTCAACCGGCTCGATCCTGTCCTCCGCCACTCCGTCAAGTTCAATCCCCCGTGCATCTGTCACCGTCAGAATAGTCCCGTTTGTCCCTTTCAGATAATCCTCATACTTTACTTCCAGACCAATGATCCCCTGGTTATCGCCGCCGGTAAATCCCAGTACTCTCGACGCCAGATCATCAAAAGGGTAATATCTTTTATAATCTTCATCCACCTTTACCCCTGCCAGATCATAATCCCGTATCCTGTCACCTGTCTCCTTGTCCACATTCGTCCTGATCCGTTCCATTGAAGATACCTTCTCGACCTTTTCCCTTACTTCGCTCTCCTCCATCTCAAGTTCCGAAGAAAGCACCTCTATCACTCTTTCCGGATCCCCGACCTGGCTGTGGATCACGGATATGGTACACACGGTCCGGTTTGTTGCCAGCACCACACCGTTCCGGTCCACGATCTCCCCTCTGGCAGCCTTGATCTCCCGCTCACGCTCATGCAGATCCTGCGCCAGCTCCTGATAGTATTCTGCGTCAAAGATCATCAGCCATACCAGCCTTCCGATCAGAGCGCATAAGATCAATGCGGCACAGACAAACACGACCAGTATCTTCTTCTTATTATATGTTTTGTTCTTCATACTATAATAACCCTGCAAAAGATGTTGTTACAGCTTATTACATCTTCTGCAGGGTTATTCCTGTTTTACTCCTGAGTCTCTTCCGAGGCCCAGTCATCCAGATCCGGGTCATAGTTCTCATCTACATAAGAGCCATCCGGATTGTCATATGTTTCTTCATAATTCACATCATAATCTGTATACTCAGTCTCCCCGATAGCTTCGCCTTCCGTCTCAAGTGTCTCCTGGCTCTCTTCGATCGTTGTAATCCCAAGATACGGAAAAGCCTCTTCCATGATTGCCTTTGAAAGTCCCAGGACAAGAGAGCTGTCCGCCTGCGCTTCCACATTCGGCTCATCGACCACCACATAGATCACAACTTCCGGATTGCTTGCGGGAGCACACGCAATATAGGAGAGCAGGTATTTCCCGTTCCCGCGTGGAAGCTTCTCCGCTGTTCCTGTCTTGGCGCCGATCTCGTACCCTTCCACCTGGGCGCTCTGACCGGTACCATAGTCCATAGTTGCCTTCAGATACTGCTTTATCGTAGATGACGTCTCAGAAGATACCGTTTTTCTCAGCAGGACAGGATCCTTTGTCTCGATCACATTGCCATCTTCGTCCTGGATCTGCTTTACTACATGGGGTTCATAATAATAACCGCCGTTTACCAGAGAACAGAACGCAGATACAAGCTGCGTCATTGTTACATTGAAGTTCTGTCCAAAGGAATTCGTCGCCAGGTCGATATCAGTCATATTATCGGCACTATAAAGCAGACCTGACGTCTCCGCCTCACCCGGAAGATCGATCCCTGTATACTCTCCGAACCCGAATATGTGCTGGTATCTCGTAAAATCATCCGCTCCCATAGCGAGAGCCATATCCATCAGTGCCACATTACATGAATATGCCAGAGCATCCTGCACTGTCTCTGTTCCGTGACCGTCCTTGTGGGCGCAGCTGATATCTGTACCAAGGACATTTTTCGATCCACTGCAGTAATAAGTCTCGTCTCCCCTAAGTTTTCCGGATTCCAGTCCCGCCGCTATGGTAAATGGTTTTGCCGTAGATCCCGGCTCGTAAGCATCACTGACGCAGAAATTACGCCACAGATCATTCATAGCCTGGACCTGATCGTCCTCTGACATTGCCTCCCACTCTTCGTCCGAATACAGGATCGAAAGATTTCTGGGATCATTCAGGTCAAAGTTAGGATAAGACGCCTCCGCAAGGATTTCTCCGGTATTCGGGTTCATTATGATGACCGCTGTATTTTTGCTTCCCGGCTCCCCGTCCTTCGCATGCTCTTCATTAAAATCAAGAATACATTTCTCCACGATATTCTGGAGCGTCACATCAATAGTGGATACAACTGTGTTTCCGTTGCGGGCCGGCTTTACCGTACGTTCGAGGGAGGAATCCGAATCGAAATATCCGTATTCCCTTCCATCGGTACCGTTCAGGATATCATTATAGGCACTCTCGATCCCGATCGCACCTGCATTGCCGTCATAAGTAAAACCGATCACATCACTTGCCATGCTCCCGTACGGATAGGTTCTTGTATAATCCTCCTCCAGCCAGATCCCTCTGACATTGGGGTAATTTTCGTCATCTTCATCAATCTCGTTAAACTTCTGCGCCGTCTCATAATCAATTCCTTCTGCAAGAATCTCGTACTGGCTGCCCGGCCGTTCTTCGATCAGATCGTCTACCACACTTCCCTTTATACCGAAACACTCCTGTAAAACCTCTTTCGTAGGTTCAATATAATCATCACTCTCCCCATTGTTTGTCATAACGGCAACGTCAAGTATCACATTATAGACACGCTCGCTGGTCGCCATCTTAGTTCCGTTGCGGTCCACGATATCGCCTCTCTTAAAGGCGATCACCCTGCTGTCATAATTCTGCTGGTCAAGGACTACTTTTGTATAACTGCTGCCCCTGGTGGCATTGATCCATGTAATCCTGCCTATAAGAACAACAAAAGCCAGTATCACTGCCATAAATAGCATTACCAGCTTTCGTTGCATTCTCAGGGGGAATTTCCTTGTCAAAAATTCAAACCTGTTTTTTCTTTTTTTCTTTCTTCCGGCCATATCATTAATTCCTTATCATAATCTGCCGCATCCAGAACATTTATCTGGATGCATCACTGGATTTCGCGAGCACTCCGCTCTCCGGAATGTCGCTGTATTGTTTTACATAATCGCTTGCCGGGCTGACATATTCCACGACAGTGCCCTCGGATTCATAAACCATTCCCATTTCATTCATTGCCTTGTCACGCACCGTTTTCAGATCAACTGAATCTGCCGCGGCATTATATCGCGTATCGTTTGCTTCTGTAAGATCAGCAAGCTCCTCCTGCAGCGCTGTGACATGTTCAGATCTGCTCACAACATCTGCCTGCAGATTCAGATAGAGCACACATACAAGAACTGCGCAAACTGCCGCTATCGTAAGAAATACAGCATATGCCGGGCTGATGCTCATTGCCCTGTTTCTGTTTCTTGCCACCTGGCGGCTCGCCCTTTTAGGCTGTGCCGGGCGCGCTTTCGGCATTCTCGCCGGAACAGGCTCCGCCTGGCGCACGGTATTCCCATACACATAGAAGCCCCTCTGATCTCTGCTCCTGTGATCAGCCCTTCTGTAATTATATGTGCGATACCCTGCTGCCATAGCGAACTGCCCCTTTCTTTGTTTTGTTCCGACCGGCTCTCCCCTTCCTGTCAGAACGTATATCTTAACTACTCCCTGTTTACTTATGCACGTTCAAATATCCTGAGCTTCGCGCTCTTTGAACGACTGTTGGACTCCGTCTCTTCCTCCCCGGGAAGGATTGGTTTCCTTGTCACCACTTTCCCTTTTGAAACTTTCCCACAGACACATACAGGAAAATGGCTCGGACAGGTGCATGGATTTTCATTCTTGCGGAATGCACTCTTCACGATCCTGTCCTCCAGCGAATGAAATGTAATAATACAGATCCGTCCCCCTGGATTTAGCATGTCGATCATATCATCCAGCGAATCTCTCAACACATCCAGCTCATGATTCAGTTCAATCCTGATCGCCTGAAACGTCCGTTTCGACGGATGTCCTGACGTCTTCCTGATCTTCATCGGAATGGCGTGCCGTATGATCTCATTCAGCTGTTCCGTTGTCTCGATCGGCGCTTTTTCGCGTTCTGCAACAATGTGCTTTGCAATATTCTTTGCAAACTTGTCTTCTCCGTAATCCCGGATCACGCGATAGAGCTCCGATTCACTGTAATCATTGACAATATCCCGCGCCGTCATCCTCTGTCTCTGGTCCATCCTCATATCAAGCGGTGCATCCACCCGGTATGAGAACCCTCTCTCGGCTGTATCCAGCTGATAAGAAGAAACTCCCAGATCAATAACGATCCCGTCTACCTTGTCAATCCCCAGCTCGTGGAGCCGTGGCTTCATATCACGGTAATTGCTCCGTATTATCGTGACCTTCTCCCCGAAGCCTTCCAGACGCTTTCCTGCCGCTTCTATGGCATCAGCGTCCTGGTCTATTCCTATAAATCTCCCCTTGTCACTTAACCGGCTGCACACTTCAAATGCATGTCCGCCGCCCCCTAATGTGGCGTCCACATAAGTGCCGTCCGGCCTGACATTAAGCCCGTCCACTGTCTCTTTCAGAAGGACGGATGTGTGATTGAATGCCATGATCTCCTCCTAAGTCAGATTCTGATTCCAATGGATTCCATGCGTTCTGCAATAGCGTCCAGGTCTTCTTCACTCACCTGGCTGCGCTCTTCCCAGAGAGCCTTGTCCCAGATCTCAACGCGATCCTGGACTCCCACCAGGACAACGTCTTTCTCCAGATGTGCTGCTTTCCTGAGCGACGGCGGGACAAGAACTCTCCCCTGCTTGTCGAAACTGCCCTCAGATGCACTGCCAAAGAAATAACGTTTAAAGATTCTGGCATCCTTGTTCATACGTGGTAAGGTTTCAAGCTCAGCGACGAATTTATTCCATTCTTCCTGAGAGTATACAAAGAGGCAGCCTTCCAGTCCGTTACAGATGACAAAACTGTCACCCAGGTCATCCCTCAGCTTTGCCGGGATGATGAGTCTTCCCTTTTCATCAATGCTATGGTTAAACTCTCCTAATAACATCCGGAATCCTTTCTCTTATTGTGAGCCTCCACATCGCTCCCCACTTTGTACCACTAGCCACCACTCTTTACCACTTGACACCATTCTAAACCACCAGCCCCCCTTTTTCAACCCCCTTTTTTGATTTTTTTGTGTGTCCGGCAGGCATAACAGATCACTCAAAAGCGCTGTTTTAAGGCAAAAAAAGAACATGTAGATGATATGACACTCCTCATCATCTACATGTTGTGTTTTGTTCATATAATATATGATTTTCCTATTCTGTTGTCTCATCAGCAGAAAGACCATTCAGATAATTCGTGACCGCATCATAGTTCACTTCCGCGACCACTCTCTCCTTTCCGGAGTCATAGGCATCATATGCCGAATACCCAAGCCATGCCACAAGGGCCAGCGCTGCCAGCGTGAGCACGCTCTTCCTCACGATATTCATGACTTTCTGCTTACGCATGATCTTTTTTCTGTTTGCTTTTTCCTGTTTATATCTGTCAACCTTTTCCTGACTCATTTCATACGGCTCCTTTCACTAATGGCTGTTCAGTAAGCACTGACCTCAGTTTACCACAATCAGGCTCAGAGTACAACAATTATTCCGCCGTCATTTGCGTACATCGTACTGATTCCGGCTGTATCTACGATAAAGCTGGCTTTCACATGGATCTTGTCAAGAAGGATACGTTCCACTTCCCTTGCACGCTCCGGGCAATTACAATGTGAAATTGCCAGAATCTTATCCTTTGTCGCCTTTCCCTCCCTGGCAATCTGATCCACCATCTTTGCAAGCGCCTTCTTCATCCCTCTCGCCTGCCCGAGCTGGCAGATTGTTCCCTCCGGGGTAGAACCCATAACCGGTTTAATGTTCAGCGCACTTGCAACAAATGATTTGATACCGGTAAGACGCCCGTTTTTCCGAAGCGTATCAAGATTCTCGAGGACAAAATACGTGTGCTGGCTTTCGATATATTCCTCCACAGTGCTGACGGTCTGCTCAAAATCCATACCGGCTTCCTCACATTCCTGTATTTTGAGCCCGATCAGCGTCTCTCCCACCGAAGCAGACCGGGAGTTAAAGACATAAATCTGCTTGCCGCTCCCATGCTCCTCTATCCAGAGCTTTCTTCCAAGCTCTGCACTGTTGTAAGAGCCGCTCAGTTCCGAAGAGAGGGTAACCGCATAAACTCTCTCTTCCCTCCCCTCATACAGTTCCATATATCTTTCCGGCGACGGACAGGATGACTTCGGACATTCCGGGCTGGCTGCCACACGGCGCAGAAAATCCGCCTGGTCAAAAGTTTCATCATCTACGATAATATCGCCGTCCACCTCCATGCTGAGTGAAGCTGTCTCATATACCCCGCTTTTTTTCATTTTATAGGTCAGCTCCCCGCAGCTGTCCACAATAATCTTGTAATTCACAGCAATACCTCCCGAACCGTAATGTATATTCAAAGTTGCCATCACATGTAGTTTTCAATACCACATATAACTATACCATACATTTCCACAGAAAGGAAGAGCCACAATGTGAATTTTCTGTATATGAGCAAAGAAGCGGCGCAGCCGCAGTAAGCACGTTAGTGCGGCTTTGCGAATGGCGCGGCTGAACTGATATTCCGCCGCTCATCCTTCCAGCTTAATTCTCCGTGAGATACCAAGAGCCACTCCCATCTCCGCCATCAGGAACAGGATCGCCGTACCTCCATAGCTGATAAAAGGCAGCGTGATACCTGTTGTAGGGAGCATGCCAGTGACAACCGCGATATTGAGGATTACCTGAAGGGCAATATGTGCAAATATGCCAGTGGCGATCAATGATCCGTACAGATCCGGCGCATTCTTTGCTATAAACATCAGCCGGTAAAGCAGAACGCCAAACAGGATGAGGATCAGGAGCGCACCGAATACTCCGAGTTCTTCACAGATGACCACCAGGATCATATCATTCTGCGCCTCCGGGATCACTCCTAACTTCTGCGTACTGTTGCCCAGACCTTTGCCGAACAGCCCGCCGCTTCCGATGGCATACAGTCCCTGCATGACCTGATAACTTCCGGTAGCAGCCGTCGCCTCCGGATTCAGCCACGATATGACACGCTGAAGCCTGAAATTGTCACTGCCGGCCGCATCTGTATTGGCGATCATAACAGATAAAACAATAATCCCGACAGCCGCGATCAGAGCCCCGGCTATGATGATCATAACAAAAGGTTTTGTCTTCGGATGGATCACAAAAATGAGGATGCAGGTGATCGCCATTACGATGATCGCCGTACTTAAGTTATCTGTCAGGAACAAAACACCTCCGGATGCGATAGCGCCAAATGCAACGACCCGCATCATCCCTTTGAGCGTATATGCTTTCTTCCCGAGACGGCACAGCTCATATGCGATAAACAGAATCACCGCGATCTTGGTGATCTCGGCGGGCTGCAGAGTCTGGTTCCCCGGGAGACGGATCCACCGCCTTGCCCCGTTCAGTGTCAGACCGAGAGGTGTCTGCACAAGCGCCATCATGAACATAGCAAATATATATATTTCAAATGCAAACGCCCCATATATGTGATAATCAATTTTAGAAACGACAAACATTACCACAAATCCTGCACCTGCGATCAGAGCCTGTCTTGTAAAATAATACAGATCGTTTCCAAAGTCAGCTTCGGCCTCATATGCGCTCGTGCTGTAGAGCATTACGAGTCCGAAACACATAAGAAATATGATAACAAGCAGCAGGTCAAAATCAAAATACGTCTCCTGCGTCCCCGCTTTGCTCTTCCGCCCCGCCATCAGACTGCTGACACCGGTCCTCTTTACCTTTGCAGCTGAACGTACGTCTCTGTTTCCCTCCTGAGGCTGCGGCGTGCGCAGAACCTGACGCCTGCGCTCGATCGTCTGCCTGTAGGCATTCCGATATGTACTGTATCCCGGCCGGCTGTCTGCCGTACGGATACTGACCGGGCGCATCGGCTGTGTTTCGGAGAGCCTGTTCTCCCTGATATTCTGTCCCACCGGACGCATGGGCTGTGTTTCTCCGGATACTCTGCTCTTTTTCTTTTTCCTGTTTGTCTGTCCGCGCCGGTTGACCGGCCTTACAATCCTGCTCTTCATACTATCTTCGCTCTCCGCCTGAAATGTGGTTTACCTGATATAACCTCTTATAACAGATAAGGAACCAGTTTCGGTAAGCCGCATCCGCCCGATCTGATCCCTTATGATAATGCTATGACGTGTAATGATGTTTTTCATCGGGGTGACAGGATTCGAACCTGCGACCTCACGGCCCCCAGCCGTGCGCTCTAACCAAACTGAGCCACACCCCGCCGACTTAATACATTATATATAATTTAAATCCAATTGTAAAGAAATATTTCAGGAATCTTTTCATTGCCCCTGTAACATCTGTTTTTCGTTCTCATACTTTAAATACAAAGCGTTGTTTAAATATGGAAGGAGATGCCACAGTATGGCAAATTGTCAAAATAATATGCGCTATGCGCGCCGCAGCATGCAGTCCATGCAGCCTGATCAGTCCGTGCAGTCCAAACAGTCCGCGCATAATTCACAGGGCTGCCGCCGGCAGATGAACGGCTGTCCGGATACACATGACCATTTCCCCGCCGATATGCCGATCGGCATGGCTTATGTTCCATGGCAGAAATGGCAGGATATCTACGAACACGGCAAAGGACTGGAGTGCGGAACTATTTTTAAAGAACTGGATAAACCATTCCTCGGCAAAGGAGGTATACGCAGATGAATAACCAAATGAATATGAATAATAGCCAGAGAAATTCTCAGATGAACCGCAGACAACTGATGAATCATATCAATCAGGTAAGTTTTGCTGTAGATGATGTAAAGCTTTATCTCGACACTCATCCATGCGATACGGAGGCCCTCGAATATTTTCATAAAATGAGCCGACAGCGCAACGAAGCGTTGAAAGAATACGCCGCCGCATATGGTCCGCTGACCATTGACACAGCAAAAGATTCCTGCACTGAACGCTGGAACTGGATCAATGAGCCATGGCCATGGCAGGAAGGAGGATGCTGATCTATGTGGAACTATGAAAAAAGACTTCAATACCCGGTCAGAATAACGCAGACAAATCCAAAGATTGCCCAGATCATCATAACCCAGTTCGGGGGACCGGACGGTGAACTGGCTGCATCCATGAGATATCTCTCTCAAAGATATACGATGCCGTACAAAGAAGTGACCGGAACTCTTACCGATATTGGCACAGAAGAACTCGCCCATATGGAAATGATATGCGCGATCGTCTATCAGCTCACTAAAAACCTCTCCCCGGAAGAAATCGAACGGTCCGGATTCGCTCCTTATTATGTGGATCACACTCTTGCGCTCTGGCCGCAGGCAGCCAGCGGAATGCCCTGGACTGCAACTGTATTCCAGTCAAAAGGGGATCCGATCACAGATCTCAGCGAGGACCTGGCCGCTGAGCAGAAAGCCCGGACGACCTACGACAATATTCTCCGCCTTGTCAAAGACCCTGAGGTGTGCGATCCGATCCGCTTCCTGAGACAGCGTGAGATCGTACATTACCAGCGATTCGGCGAAAGCCTGCGGATCGTACAGGATAAGCTTGACAGCCGCAACTTCTATGCTTTCAATCCTGAATTTGACAAATAGACGTATCGACCGGCAAATAAAAAACCGCTCCCGGGAATCCACAATCAGATTCCCCGGGAGTCATTCTCTTCCTCAGCCATTACTCCGGCTATATGAATCATCAGATCACAACTTCGTTTCCTGTCATCCCAGCGTCACATCAACCGTCTGTTCTTTATACTCCCCGTTCGTCTGCGGGATCTGAAGCGTCAAGGTCACAGTTTCTCCCTTTGCATAATACTCGAGCTGCCCCTGAAGCGCATCCATACTGTCTACAGAGTTTCCGTTGAGCGCAGTGATGATGCACCCTTTCGTCATACCTGCCTTATCTGCACCGCCGCCGGATGTAATCTCTGTCACATAAACACCTGCCGGCAGATCGATCTGCTGGGAAAATGCATCAGACACACTGATTCCTGTAATCCCTATCATTCCCTGATCATCTTCATCTACTTTTTCTTTCGTTTCCTGATTCATCAGTCCCTGGATCAGATCAGAGACATCGCTGATAGGAATGGCATACCCGATTCCTTCCACACTGTCACCGATCAGCTTTGCAGAATTGATGCCGATCACCTCGCCGTTCACATTGACAAGCGCACCGCCGCTGTTTCCTTCATTGATCGCTGCATCCGTCTGGATCAGATTGACGCCATCCTCTTTTGTCTCCCCGGTTCTGCTGTCTGTCGTTGCAACCGAGCGGTCAAGCGCACTGATCACCCCCGTAGTAACAGACTGACCATATCCCAGCGCATTCCCGATAGCAATGGCCGGTTCTCCCACCTTAAGCTTTGTCGAGTCCCCGAGAGTCGCTGTGGCAAGCGAACCAAGTGTATCTGCAGAGAGCGATTCAGTGGGAACCGCGAGCAAAGCGACATCACAGGCAGCATCACTGCCTTTAATATCAGCTGACACACTGGTTTCATCATTAAAAGTAACTGTCAGGGCATCACTGTTCTCAACCACATGGTTATTTGTAACAATCAAAAGTTCCGAGTCGTTTTCACTTATAATGATCCCCGTCCCGGCTCCCTCACTCTGTTTCTGCCAGGTAGTGCCAAAAAAGCTCTGCACTTCCTCCACCGACATACTGGTGATAGACACGATAGAAGGCATTACACGCTCCACGACATCAGACACATCCGATGTCACAACAGTGGTGGATCTTGACAGAGAAGTCCCGCTGTCTACCTGATCCGAAGATACGGACGAGGCATCCGGTGAACTTCCTAAACCGAGGATCCTGCCCCCGACGACATTAGAGGCCAGAAACACTGCGCTGGATACGGCCCCGAATAAGATTGCGAGACCTGCAACTCCGGCCACCATCGCAGCGCCTTTATGTTTCTTCTTCACAGGCCCGCGCTCCGGCTGACTGCCCCCGCCCCCGCCGCTTCGACAGTCTTTATCAGGATTATAGTAGTTATACTCGTTATCCATACATTTTCCTGCTTTCTGACGTTTTTTACTATATGCATATAATAACGGCATATTGTGATAAAAATGTGTCCGTCCGTTTAATATGTATTGAAAAGGAGACATTTCCGGATCCCGGTAATATTCCTTAAAAAAATTCCGGTCAACGGATCTGTCTCCTCTGAAATCACAGATCTATGAAGTTGATATCATAATCATCATCTGAAGAACTTCCTTTTTTCTTTTTCCCGCTCTTCTTACTGCGGCTGTTCACCTCTTCCTCATAGTCATCGTCATAGTCGTCATCATAATCATCGTCGTAGTCATCATCATAGTCGTAATCATCGTCATAGTCATCGTCATCATAGTCGTCATCTTCATCCGTCTCTTTTGCGGCCTTTTTGCCTTTTTTCTTGTCGGCTTTCTTATTGTCCGCCTCGTCTTCCTCATCGTCATAAGGAATGTCGTATTCATCATAGAGATCATCCAGTTCCTGATTACGGTGAACCAGCTTGACTGCAAATACGATCATCAGGATAAACAGAATCAGTATAACAACCGCCAGTGCTGCAAGGACAAGCATGATATGATTACCGATAATTTCACCGATTCTTCCCGGAAGCACTGCGCCGGAAGATTCCTCTGTGTCATCTGTCGGTGCGATAAAATACTGGTACGTACCATCATCTGTATCATACTGGTAAAGTGCACTTTCACCTGTACGTGTATTTAGAGCGTAAATCACATAATACCGCGGCGTCATCGGATCTGACCATGCCGGATACTGCTGCTCCTGGACTGTCAGGTCAACCTGCTGGTAACTTTCCGGAAGAGACACAGAATCAGCCGAACTTAACGGCACAATACTCGTCGTATCAGAAATACTCAGCTCAATATATGGAGAGAATGTAGCATCCTCGGCATTATACATGAAGAAACTTCCCACTCCCGAGGCGTCAACCAGATATCCAAGCGTGACTCCTGCTTCATTCGCAACAAACTTTCTCTCTCCGCCGTTGAAAGTCAATGTAGTCTCAGAATACCCTTCCGGAATATCATTGCCGGTAAAGGCCTCTGAAAAATTATAATCCGTACCATTTACAGTAACGACAATATCCGTAACTTCCCCTGCCGCTGTCGTTCCGGACGGCTCTACCGAAGTCGTTCCGTCGTCCGCAGCAGCGATCGTAACTGTAGATGACCCCTGCCTGAGTTCCAGTGCCTCGTCACTTGCCAGAGAAGCTGTGGTGCTGTCCACAGTAATCTTTGCCTCGCCGGTCGTAAGTGCGCGGAAAGTCATCGTCTCCCTGAGCTCCGCGCCGTCTCCTGTCCCGGTAAATGTCAGTGCACCGGAGCCGTCAGCCGTAAATCCCTCGCCGCTCACAAACTCAAGAGCTGTCGGATCATAAGTCATATTTACTTCCACATTGCCGACTGTTTCGCCGCTGTTGCTCTGAACAACAAGGTCAACATCCACATTATCTCCGACCTTTGCAGACGGATCGGAAAACATCAGCACACCCTCTGCCGCGAATGCCACAGTCCCGATCATAGGTACCATGAGGCATACGGCAAGGATCATTCCTGCAAACTTCTTTAATACTTTCATACGATTACCTCTTCTGTATTTAATTACATTCCATATGATCTTCTGTCAGATCATGGAATCACCTGTTAACTATCATACACGCTTTGTGGCGAAAAGTCCAGAATATTGTCATACAGATTTGCAAAGGATTTATAAAGACCTGACGGATAATCTCCACCAGGTCTCTATCGTTCTTTTTAGTTCTGTACATAATACTGACGATCAAACACCAGATCCGGCGTCCGAACCTCCACTGTCAGTCCCGCCGCTGCCGGTATCTGTACCTCCGCCGGCGCCTCCGTTTCCGCCGTCCGAACCTCCTCCGGTATCTCCGCCGCTCTCGCTTCCGCCTCCGGTTCCACCGCCGTTCTCGGTCCCACCGCCGGTGCCGTCGCTGCCGGTATCACCTGTTCCCGAATCACCTGAGCTGCCATTATTTCCGGAATCCTCTCCCGAATCATCGTAGTAAGCATCATCACCGGAATCATCAGGATAGTAGTCTTCGCTATAGTCTTCACTGCCGTCAGAATAATCCTCACTGTAATCCCCATCCGAATCTGACGAAGAAGCAGTTCCGGCCGAATTTACAGTACTGATAATATTCGCATTGATCGTCTGTACAGTCGATGACGGTGTATAATCTGTCGTCCCGAAAAGGAACTCATGCAATTGAGTTACGTTTGATACCAGATCCTGCGGTATGACAATACTGCCGAGGCCTGATAAAGTATCTGTCGTCTGGTCGATCGGAAATCCAATGTTATCGCCCAGAGTGTATTGGTTATAGGCACTTGCATAGGTCAGGATCTCCTGAAGCGTAAAGCTTGTAGATACCTGAGGGAACACCGCATCTATGATTGCGTTGATCGTCCCCAGATCCGCTGTCAGCGCTTTTTCGAACATTTTTTCAATAACAAGGCGCTGGCGCTCTGTACGGGTAAAATCTCCTCCGGCGGTTGATCTGATACGGGCATAGGTGGTAGCCTGCGCCCCGTCAAGAAGGAGATGACCGCCGCTATCCAGAAAATTTGCTTCTTTTCCCGCAGAATTTGCTGTTTCCTGCAAATACTTATTAAGATATTTTGCCTCTTCATCCGTCACATCTATTTCAACACCGCCAAGCAGGTCAATTGCGTCTGAAATCGCGCCAAAGTCAACCGTTACATAATCCTGGATATCAAGGTCGAGATTCATGTTTAACATATTAATCGCTGTAACCGGCCCGCCATAGCTATATGCTGCATTGCATTTTTGATAGGTTCCTTCTGAAAGATCCAAAAGAGTATCACGATATACAGACACCATCTTGATCTCTTTTGTCTCGTTGTTCAGGCTGGCAACGATAATGCAGTCTGTCCGGTTTCCCTTGCCCAAATTACCATCACGTGAATCAACGCCGAACAAAGCAACATTTGTATATCCGTCTCCCAGATCTATCTCTTTGTTCTGCTTTACTTCCTCGTTGATGATCAGGTCTTCAGCCTTAATTTCCTGTGTGTCGATCTTATTCCATTTCGCCATCACATAAATTCCGGCCGAACCTGCAAGGCAGAGCAATACACCTGCAAAGCAGACAAGTACCCTCTGCCACATCTTCATCCTTGTAAACCAGTTTCCCTTTTTCCGCCTGCCGCGCCGACGCCCGCGTCTTCTTACGTTTTTTGACATGATTTCCCTCTGTACGCTGCTATTTTCATCTTTTTTTACAATTTACGCGTAACATTATATACGAATCATAGTATGATTGCAAGGATAATTCAGTGTTTCCAGTTTTAAACGGTAAAAATATATTTGCCTGCCATATGCCAATGAATTTCTAAGAAAAAATAAGTTATCCACAA
>DWWO01000093.1 GCA_019119675.1 Candidatus Mediterraneibacter faecipullorum
AGGCATCATAGTTGGGGGCTTTTGACCCCAACATCATATAATGAGTTGCCCGACAAATGGGCAATTGCACTTTGAAAACTTAACATAGTAGCTTTAACAGTAGTATAATGGATACAGACCAAAAATAAGGAGTGTATGATACATGTCATTTTCTAAAAATTCCTCTCAACAAATTAGTCTGTTTGATGCTGCTTCCAATCTTACAGAGCGGGAAAAACGTATGCTGGAAAAGTCTTGGGCAAAATATTTTGCAGATCATATATTCCCCGAAATTGACGAGGCTCCTTTTTCGGTACTCTACAGCGACCGCCCATCCAGACATAACACGCCTGTAAATGTGATCATTGGTGCGTTGATATTGAAAGAAGTCTTCGGTCTCACGGATGAAGAGATTGTGGAGACCCTCCCATTTGATATCCGTTATCAGTACGCTCTCCACACAACCAGTTTTGAAGAGCAGCCCCTGAATGATCGTACCTTTGGAAGGTTTCGTGCCAGATGCTATGCATACGAGGAAATGACAGGGATAGACCTTATCCATGACTGCATTATTAAACTGTCTTCAGGTATAGCAGCTATGATGAGGCTAAATACCGGAATTCGCCGTATGGATTCCCTGATGGTGGCTTCTAATATAAAGAAGATGAGCCGTCTGGAACTTCTCTATACAAGTGTCGCGAACCTCGCCAGACGGATGAAAAAGCTGGAGGATCCAACACTTCCGGAAGGGCTTCTTCATTACACGGAAGAGGATGACCACAACAAGGTTCTTTACCATAATCGCAGTGAAGATACCGATTCAAAAATAGAACAGGTGCTAAAGGATGCTGTGCTTATTCTCTCAGCCTGTGGAAGCCGATATGATGAATACAGCGAATATCAGCTCCTGATCCGTGCCATAAAGGAACAGACGAAAACAGATGCAAATGGAAATCTGACCCTTAAAGGAAAGCATGAAGGTATGGATTCTGACACCATGCAGAACCCAGCGGATCCAGATGCCACTTACCGAAAAAAATCCGGAGAAGAACACAGGGGTTACATTGCCAATGTAGTGGAAGTAACAGATGACCGTCATAATAGTATAACAGTTGACTATCAGTATGAGAAAAACAACTATAGCGACAGTCAGTTCCTCAAGGATTATATTGAGCGGCAGCCTGAGGGCGGGAGTCCAGCCATTCTTACAACAGATGGCGGATACTGCGGGATGGAAAACCATCAGCTTGCGGAAAGCAAAAACATAATGCTGGTCACCACGGATCTAAAAGGAGCGGAAGTCAGCGACCACTGGGCTGATTTTGAATTCAATGAAGATGGTACAAAACTGTTACGTTGTGCGGCAGGTCATGAACCGAAAAGCAGCGTATATGACAAAAACACTCAAAAATGCAAAGCCTCATTTCCGCTGAATGTTTGCAGGAATTGTCCTTACCACGACCAATGTCATCCGATAGAACATAAACGTGTAGCCACCATAAAAATCGCAATGCGTACAGCATTTCATGCAAAGCAACAACGCTTTCTACAGACAGCCGAATTCCACAAACTGGCATGTTTCCGAAATGGGATAGAGACAGTACCGGCAGCACTTCGTAAGAGACATCATATCGATAAAATGCCGGTCCGTGGCTATATAAAGACGAAACTGTTTTTTGGCTTTAAGGTCGCCGGAATGAATGCGCGGAAGCTGATCAGATATCTGAGCAGCCAGGCTAAACTTGCGCCTTGTCCACAAAGGGCCTGATAAAATATGGAGAAATCCACATATCAATACAGTAAAATATCCACCAACACAGAAAAACTGTTAGTTTTTTAAAGCTAATATGTTAAGTTTTCAAGGTGCAAACATAATAATGTTACTTTAAATTGCCCATTTGTCGGGCAACTCATATAATAATACGATAGGATAAATGATTTTCAGAAAGGTTTGAGAACGACAGTGATTTACAATAATATTCTTGAAGCAATGGGAAATACACCCCTGATCCGTCTGGGACGCATGGCAGAGGAAGGAAGCGCGCAGATCCTCGTAAAGTTTGAGGGACTCAATGTCGGCGGCTCTATCAAGACGAGGACTGCCTACAATATGATACGTGACGCCGAGGAAAAAGGGCTCATAAAAGAAGATACTATCATCGTTGAACCTACCAGCGGCAATCAGGGAATCGGACTGGCGCTCGTGGGAGCGGTGCGCGGATATAAGACGAGGATCATCATGCCTGACTCTGTCAGCGAGGAGCGCAGGAAGCTGATGAGGCATTACGGTGCTGAGGTGGTCCTGATCCACGATGCGGGAAATATCGGAGAGTGTATTGAAGAGTGTTTGAATACTGCGCTTAAGATGGCAGAGGAAGATCCGAGAGTCTTTGTTCCCCAGCAGTTTGAAAATCCGGCTAACCCGGCGGTACACAGATCCCGGACGGCCATTGAGATCCTGGAGCAGGCAGACTGCACGATCGACGGTTTCTGTTCGGGTATCGGAACGGGCGGAACGATCACGGGGATCGGTGAAGTGCTCAAGGAAAAGAATCCGGAGATGGAAATCTGGGCGGTAGAGCCGGAACACGCGGCAATCCTTTCCGGCGGTTCTATCGGGACCCATATCCAGATGGGAATCGGCGACGGGGTGATCCCGGCAATCCTGAATACGGAAATCTATGATGATATCTGCATTGTGACAGATGAGGAGGCGCTTCAGACCTCTAAAGACCTGGCAGCAAAAGAGGGAATCATGTGCGGCATATCGTCAGGTACTAATGTGGCTGCGGCGTTGAAGCTGGCGAAGAAACTGGGAAAAGGAAAAACTGTGGTGACGGTACTTCCGGATACGGCAGAACGGTATTTCTCCACACCGCTGTTTGAAGAATAAAGACGTTGCGACAGATAAGAAAGTATCGCGGTTTTGCTTTACTATGGGGGATTTGTTATGGATGATCAAATGAAAAACGGTGCGGCGGCGTATGGCTGTTTTCTTATAATTCCGCTTAAATACGAAAGAGATTCTTTCAAGCAGATACAGTTGGAAAAGATCGGCAGAAGTGTGCCTGTTACTACGATGGATCTGAACGAAAATATCAAAGCTATGCTGTCGCCGGGGGATGAGACGGCAGCAGGAACAGGATATATTATCTCCCGGGATGCGCTGACCGCGCAGATGATATCCGGGGAAGACAGAGATGCAGTTAAGGACTTCCGGGTTGTCGATAAAAGCGGAGAGTTCACTTTTGAACTGAGTGACTCATGGCTGTACGTATTCCGTACACGGGTTGCTTTTTTGTGCCTGAATCTTTCCTTTAACAAAATAGAGACGCTGCAGGCAATATGCAATCCCGGGTGGGCGTATAATCCGGCTGAGTTTTTCTGGAACGACCCGATGGGAGAAAACCATCCTTTTTCCGTGGAAAAGTGGCTGTCGGACTTTCTGTCTCCACTGGGGATTCAAAAGTTCTTCGATGGTGAATCATCTTATCTGCTGGATGCCTACACGTATATTTTTACTGTGGTGCCGCAATGGTTTGAAAATCTCGAGCAGATGCGGAAACCGGTATTTAATCTGCATAAAATGATGCCTCTTGACATAGAGTCGGAGGATGAGGCCGAGGAAGATATCCGTTATGTCTATGCAGCCAGAAACCAGGAAAAGGATGCATACCGCTGGGGGTGCTGTGTCACATCACAGACTATTTCGTATATAGTGGCGGACGAGGCGATGGATTTTGAGGCGGAGAGAAGAGCTCAGGCATCTGACGGACTTCCGGTAGTGCTCCTGGCTCTGTATGAGAAGTATACCTGTCTTCGTTTTGCCGAACTGACACGAATGAATAAGGGGAAGATAAAGGAGCTTAAGGAGTTGATGCTCAATTTCCAAGCGTTTGGCACAGTGACTCCGGCAAACCTTTCCCGATGGCATAATGTAAAACAGATTTATGCAAATCTGCTGGAGGTTAATGATATTCCGGCGGCTATTGAAGATATAAGCACAAAGCTCAACATTCTTACAGCGCATCAGGAGGCTGTGGAACATGCGCGGAGTGAGACGATCATAAACCTTATAACTATTTTCGGAATTGTATCCATTCTGGCATCTGTTTTGTCTATCGTACAGATACTGGCAGACGGAGATCTTCTGATTTGGGTGTCGACTATTCTTACTACTATTATGCTGGCACTTGTCACAGCTCTGGCTATCATACGACGGTGAAATACTATCTGTTAAAATAGTAACAGTTCAGCCCTCGCTATTCGCAAAGGCGCACTGACGTGCTTACCGCGGCAATGCCGCTTCTTTGCTCATATAGAGGCGCTCAGCTCATCAGGAATAGAGCAGTCCGATTTTTATGCAAGCATAAATCGAACCCGCTCATTCCTGATGGCTGAACTGTTTTCTTATAAATTCTTGTAAAATCCCTTGACTTTCCAAAATAAACGTAATAAACTAGTCTAGCGTGCACGAAAAGGCATCGTTCTTTTGGTGCGCCAAAAAGGATAACGACAAGATTATCCGCAGCCCCTCACGGCATAAGCCATGAGGAAACGAATAATTCATAGGAGGTGAAAAGGAATGCCAACATTTAACCAGTTAGTTAGAAAAGGACGTCAGAC
>DWWO01000094.1 GCA_019119675.1 Candidatus Mediterraneibacter faecipullorum
CCATGGCGAATCTCTCCTTTATGTATGTATTGTTTGAGACTTTCACCTCTCAAATATCATATACCCATTATACACTAAAGCTATGTGGGGAACAACTAAAAAAAGGATAAAAAAATAAAAATAATTGAGCAATCTGACCATAAAATATAAATGATAAAAGTTCTCAAAAAAGTATGTTGAAAAGAAAACTGGTGTGTGATAGTATTGACTCAATTGAAAATCATTCTCATAATTTAGGAGGAGCCATGCCTGCGGAAGTACTGTCTTATTTTTTGAAAAATCGTGACCAGAGGCTGCGCCTGGCATTTCAGGTGGTGCTTCAGTGTGCGCCTTTTCTGAAAGGACTAAAAGTATCATGTGTTATATCTCTGGAAGAGACTCTCTATGAAGGGCTTGCAGAGCTGCTCCGCGATACAGGTATCTCGTACCACAGGCTCTCCTGCTCTGAAGGGAAATGCCTTGTCCTCTTTTACCGTCCCAATGAGCTGGAGAGATACCTGAACAGTCCGAAGATACGGGGCCTGATCCGGGAATATGGATATGTTGATATGAGCCTTGAACGGATGCTTTACCGTCTGTATTCACGCGTGGATGATTTCGCAAAGCGGGGGATGGGTTTTCCCCACGAGATCGGCGCTTTTCTCGGATATCCGGCCGATGATGTAAAAGGGTTCATCGAGAATCAGGGAAGAAAGTATCTGATGATCGGATACTGGAAAGTTTACAGTGATCTCACAAAGGCAAGAATGATATTCAAGGAGTATGACCGCGCGAAAGACTGTGCGGTAAATGAGTTTATCACCGGGAAAAGCATCCGGGAAATCGCCGTACAGCGGTGAAAGAATCAGAAACGGAGGAGAAAAAATGAGTGTATCAGTAGTATATTGGAGCGGAACAGGAAATACTCAGGCCATGGCGGAGGCTGTTGCGGAGGGGATCCGGGCGGCCGGAGCAGAGGCGGATGTGATGGAAGTGGCGAACGCTGACGCAGCGGCACTTGCAGCGGAGAATGCGTTTGCACTGGGCTGCCCCTCTATGGGCGCAGAGCAGCTGGAAGAGACAGAGATGGAGCCCTTCGTGGAGACATTGGAGCCTCTGGTATCCGGAAAGAAGATCCTGCTTTTCGGTTCTTATGGCTGGGGAGACGGAGAGTGGATGAGAGACTGGACGGAGCGCATGAAGAATGCAGGTGCTGTACTTGTGAGAGATGAGGGGATCATCGCAAATGAAGCTCCTGATGATGGAGCACTTGAAGAGTGCCGGGCTGCAGGCAGAGATCTGGCAGCCGGAGCGTAAAGCGGTCCGCATAAGCAGGCAGCTTATCGTAATAGTTCAGCTATAAGATTATCCGAAAAGCGTTGACAAAGTCTTCTTCTCATGCATATCATAAGATTAACGAGAAAAATTACCGACAACTGAGTGCATATAGTGGATATATGACTGCCGGATAAAGGGAGAGAAGATATGAACCAGAACACACTGATCGGAATATTGATACCATTTGCCGGGACCGCCCTTGGCTCGGCGATGGTATTTTTTATGAAAAAAGAAATGAATGAGCGGCTGCAGAAGCTGCTCCTGGGATTTGCTTCGGGCGTTATGATGGCGGCTTCCGTATGGTCGCTCCTGATCCCGGCCATTGATATGACGGAACAGAAAGGCGGCATCCCGTGGTTTCCGCCGGCGGCGGGATTTCTGCTGGGGATGGGTTTCCTGCTTGTTTTGGATACGCTGACGCCGCATCTCCATTTCACGGATGAAAAACCGGAAGGAGTCCCGGCACATTTAAAAAAAACAACCATGCTTGTCCTTGCAGTCACCCTGCACAATATACCGGAGGGCATGGCGGTCGGCGTCACTTTTGCCGGGGTACTGACTGAGAATACGACAATGACCCTGGCGGGCGCTTTTGCCCTGTCTGTCGGCATCGCCATCCAGAACTTCCCGGAAGGCGCGATCATTTCCATGCCGCTGAAGAGTCAGGGATTGTCAAAAACAAGGGCGTTTATCTACGGCGCGCTCTCGGGGATCGTAGAGCCTGCGGCGGCATTTCTTACGATCCTTCTGACCGGATTTGTAGTCCCGCTGCTTCCGTATCTCCTCGCCTTTGCTGCCGGAGCGATGATCTATGTCGTCGTAGAGGAATTGATTCCTGAAGCACAGACGGGGGCACATTCCAACATAAGCACGGTGGGAGTGGCAGCAGGATTCGTGCTCATGATGATACTGGATGTGGCATTGGGCTGAAAGTCCGGTGACCGGGATATCCATGCGTTATACAAAAAAAACAGGAGCGCCGTGGTCATCCGCGGCGCTCTGTTATAGTATATACATCCTTTCTTAAATGTCTGAGAACGGGGATCTGCTCCCTTACTTCATCGCACAGCGCCAGGTCTGTTTCCGTGATCCGCAGCTCCGTTTTATCCCCCATCCGGGAAATTGTATTACCCCACGGGTCAGTTATGATACTGTGGCTCCATGATACGTATGAGGAATCCGTATCTCTTGCCGGGGCGGTGCCGAAGACAAAAACCTGGTTGAAGACTGCCTGAGAGCGGAAGAGAAGCTCCCAGTGCACAGGGCCGGTCGTCATATTGAAAGATGCGGGAACGAGGATGACCTTGGCACCCTTTGCGGCCATAAGCCGGAACAGCTCCGGAAAACGGATATCATAGCAGACTGCAAGGCCCATGACACAGAATTCTGTTTCAAATACTGTGATGTCATTTCCGGGAGAGAGGACGGCAGATTCCTGAAAATGCTGTCCGTTTTTTACATTAATATCGAAAAGGTGCATTTTTCGGTGTCTGGCGATCTGCCGGCCATTCCGGTCAAATACATAAGCTGTGTTGTATATCTTCCCGTCTGAGTCTCTTTCGGGCATGGTGCCGGCAGAGAGATATATCCCGAAATCGCGGGCAAGGTCAGAGCAGGTCTTCCAGAGAGGACCGCCCTCCTCTTCTGCAAAAGCAGGAAAACATCCTACGTCATAGGGACAGCAGAACATTTCAGGAAGAGCGAGAAGTCCGGCGTTTTCCTCCGCGGCCTGTTCCGCCAGGGATTTAAGTGTTTCGGTAAGTTTTATTCTGTCTGTATATACAGGAATCTGCGCCTGTGCGATACGCAATGATGTCATGGCATGTCTCCTTTCGGCTCAGGTGTTTATTGTGCGGAATGTGGAACCTGTCAGTTCTGTAAAGAGTTCATTGTCGATAAAGGGCGTTTCTGTGAGCGGGATCTGAGTGCCATCTTCTATATAATAATATACTTCTTTTGTATGATATCCGGAGTCCTCTGACCAGCTTTCCGAGGGTGCGTGATAAAAGTAAGAAAAGGAACAGGTGCGGCCGCCGGCAGAAGTAAATGTGAATTCTTCGGGACTGCCTGTGACATCATAAGTTCCCTCACGGCTCAGTACCTCGTACAGACAGCCGAAAGTCATACTGTCCGAATATCTCAGAAGCAGCCCGGGATAGCACAGCTCCGTGCCGTCAGTGCGGGTGATGGTAAAACGATAATTTCCATTGGCGTTTACCGCATCCCGGAGCTGCTCCGGGGTGAACTGATCTGTCGCCAGCCTGTAGGTTGCTGCATATGTGGCAAATGCCTTCAGAGCGCTCTGCTCCAGGCTTTCTGTATTGTCTGTTTCGAATACGTATGTGTCACGATATGCGGTGCCATGCGGTGCAGAGGTATTGAGAAAAGTAAGAGGCTCCCGATAGGCCAGAGAATACTCTACACTGCAGGGAAATTCCTGTCTGGCGATATAGTCTTCCAGACAGTTTAATTCACTGCACAGTTCCCGGATTTCCCCATGCGTATCATAAATGCCGGATATGTCCAGCATATGCTGATGATTACTTTCCCTTATATCCAACCCGTCCAGGGAGCCCGGGTATTCTTCAAGGTAATGATCAAGATAATATTTTCCCATCTCAAGGTGATAGGTTGTTTCCATAGTATAATCCATAAACAGGTTGTAAGTCGGATGACTTATAAGCTCGAATTCAATTTCGGGCTTATCTTTTAAATGTGCGCTCCATACCCGGTCAGTATAGCCTTCTTCACTTTTGCGTTCTGTGTAATCCCTGGAGACAGCGATTGTTTCGTCAACAACATTTTCTTTGAACCATTCGGCGGCTTCGCCCCTCTTGTAATGACTGCAGCCCGAGAGAATTAAGATGCATGTCAGGAAAAGAAAGAATAAAAGAATTATTTTTCTGGCATAGTTATTCATAGTTACATTCCCTCCTTACAGAAATTTCAGCCTGCAGCAGGTGAAGATGCGGAGTTACGTACGATAAGGTCAGCGTGGAGCAGGACAGTGCCCAGCGGTACGCCGTTTAACAGTCCGCTCAGCGCATTGAATCCGCTCTTACCAAGCTGGATACGGTCCTGCCGCACTGTGGTGAGCGGCGGAGAGGTGTAAGCAGAGAGCGGGATATCATCGAAACCGACGATGCTGATATCTTTCGGTACCTGGAAACCTAACTGCTGGCACTGGGTGATCGCGGCGCTGGCGAATGTATCCTGGCAGCAGATGATCGCTGTCATCCCCATATCAAGAAAGCGCGGAAGGTGCTTTTCCATACACTCGGACAGATAATAGGAACATCCGGCATATGACGAGTCGGCTTTGAGGCCGTGGCTGCGCATTGCCTGAAAAAATGCCCTGTGGCGCACCTGCATGATATGAGAGCCGAGTGCACTGCTCAAATAACCGATTTTCTTGTGCCCCAGTTTTTTCAGATAGTCTATGGCGAGATCCATCCCTTCCTCGTTGTCAATGCCGACATATGAGATCATAGGATTGCCGACGATGTGGTTGTCATAGAGGACGGTTGGCGTGTGGCATGAATGAAAGTCATTCATCCATGGCTCGACAAGAGAGAAGCCGAGCAGGAAAGCTCCGGAAAAATCATGCTGCAGCATGAAAGCGTCATAGGATATCTCTCTCTGGACATCTGCGTCCACCGGAACGACCGCTACTTCATAACCCGCAGGTTCGGAGCTCTGGCGAAAGCCCATGATAATATCATACGCAAAGTGATGAGGTTCTTCATATTGAATATTATTCCGCTGCACGATAACGCACAGTTTCTTTGCCGGTTTTTTGTAGCGCCGCAGTTTCGTATATCCGAGTTCCACGGCTGTTTCAAGTATTTGTTTTTGCAATGTTTCGCTGATGTCGGGGGCGTCGTTCAATGCTTTTGATACGGTGCTCTTGGAAATCCCCAGTTTATCAGCGATATCCTGTATAGTTGTCATAATAATTTCCCCCTGGTTTTCCAAAAAACTTCTGAAATTATTATATAAAAAATCTGCTTTGAAATCAATCATCATGATTGCACGAGATAATATGTTTAGGTATGTTTCGAAAATATGGAAATGTTAAGTTTTCAAGATAAAGTTGCACAAAAAATACACATATATTTTATGTAAAACAGATAAAATAGAACTTATAAAAGAAAATTAATTGACGGTTAATCATAAAAGGGGTAAGATATGAATCACCGAAACAACACGAAACTTATGTAGAGGGGGAAGTAGGTATGAGAAGAAGAGCGGTGTCAGCGCTGACGGCGGCAGTTTTGGTTACGTCGCTGGCTGTAACAGGGCTCACAGGATGCGGGAGCGGAAACGACGGTAAAGAGTCGGTACGTCTGATGGTCTGGTCACCTCAGGGGGATCAGTCAGTCGATCAGGGGCAATGGCTGCAGACCTGCTGTAATGCTTTCGCAGAGGAACATCCGGAGTGGGATATCACATTTGTCTATGGCGTGGCGGACGAAGCAAGTTCCGCAGGACAGGTTTCACAGGATGCAGAGGCGAGCGCAGATGTATTCCTTTATGCCAACGATAACCTGAGTGTGTTCTCGGAGGAAGATGTAAAGAACATTGACACTATGCTGGAGAAAGGTGTTGTGTCATTCCCGTTTACGAACTCCTGGTATCTGCCGGCTTTCTATATCGGAAACGGCTGTACACTCTTCGGAGACGGGACTGACGCATCGGCAGGGGTTGATTTCGGCGGAGAAAAGGCTCAGGAAGTGACAGATTACCTCATTGATCTGGAATCTAATCCAAACTTCAGGATCGATGCGGACGGTTCCGGTATCGCAGGTCTGCGCGACGGCAGTATCAATGCTATGTTCTCCGGTTCATGGGATGCGGCGGCTCTTCTGGACGGATGTACGAGATGGCAGATTTTTACAAAGATCACCCTTCCGCTGAGCAAGCCGATCGTCATCTATACAGTACTGACATCATTCATGTCGCCATGGCTGGACTTCATCTTTGCGAAGGTTATCTGCCGTGCGAACTCAGACCAGTACACGATCGCCATCGGCCTCTGGAATATGCTTCAGAAAGAGTATATAGATAACTGGTATACATGTTTCGCAGCGGGCGCGGTGCTGATCTCAGTTCCGATCGCGGCACTGTTCCTGTACATGCAGAGGTACTATGTAGACGGACTCTCCGGAGCAGTCAAAGGTTAATTTAAAATGTAACAGATATGAGATGGACAGTTGGTGCAGTTTACACTGTAACCTGTGTTCATCTCATATTGTGGCATATAGAAGACTGTCCGGTTCGGGCAGGAAGAAGAATATTGTAATAATACGTGAAAGGGCATGATATATGAAGACGGCATTAGAGTGGAAAAAGTATTATTCAAGCCCGGAATTCCGGGAACATTATATATATGATAATGATGATCTGGGGGTGAGCTGTACGGACAGCGGGACTTCGTTTAAACTGTGGAGTCCTTCGGCAGACAGTGTCACCCTGAATCTGTATCATGAGGGAGACGGCGGTGCTGCATACGCACATATCCCCATGAAGAAAGAAGATCAGGGGGTATGGAGCAGGCTTTTTGATGAAAACCTGCACGGAGTCTATTATGATTATTCCCTGATGTTTGGAGAAGAGAACGTGCGTTCCGCAGATCCCTATGCATATGCATGCGGTGTCAACGGCAGACGGAGCATGGCAGTGGACCTGAAGATGACGGATCCGGAAGGATGGGAAAATGACCGGGCGCCGGAAAAAGGTACGGAGCAGATCATTTATGAACTTCATGTCAAGGAATTTTCCTGGGATCCGTCCGGTGGTTTTCCGGAACAGTACCGGGGAAAATATAAGGCATTTACATGCCCGGACACGACGCTTTATGGAGACGGCATCCACCCGACGGGAATGAGATATATGAAAGATCTGGGCATTACTCATGTACAGATCATGCCGGCCTATGACTATGGTTCTGTCAATGAGGCCGGAAAAGATACGGAGTTCAACTGGGGATATGATCCGGTGAACTACAACGTACCTGAGGGGTCCTATTCCACAGATCCTGCACATGGCGAGGTGCGCATCCGGGAGATGAAAGAAATGATACAGGTACTGCATTCGCAGGGGTTCCGTGTTATAATGGATGTGGTGTATAATCATACATATTCTCTGGATTCCTGGTTCCAGAGGACTGCGCCCTGGTATTTTTACCGCGTATTTGACGACGGCCGCATCTCCAACGGCTCGGCGTGCGGCAATGATGTGGCGAGCGAGCGCGAAATGTGTGCAAAATACATACTGGAATCTGTTCTGTACTGGACAGAAGAATACCATATCGACGGCTTCCGTTTTGACCTGATGGGGCTTATGGATGTGGATCTGATGAACCGGATCCGGAAAGCCCTTGACGAGCGCTACGGCAGGGGGGAGAAGCTCCTGTTCGGAGAGCCATGGGCGGCGGCAGAGACAGCCATGGAGAGAGGGGCCATCCCTGCGCTTAAGAAAAACATAGCATTACTGGATGAAAATATCGGGATGTTCTGTGATGATACAAGAGATGCGGTGAAAGGCTCGGCGCTTAAGATCAAGAGACCGGGCTTCATCAACGGGGCAGCGGGGAAAGAAATGGATATTGTCCGGAGTGCCCGCGCGTGGTGCGCATCGGAGGAAGACAGCGGAAGAGATGAAGAGGCTGCTGCGGGCGTCAGGGCGCCGTCCCAGATCATCACCTATGTATCGGCACACGACAATCAGACCCTGTGGGATAAGCTGGCCGAGACGATGCCGGAGGCAGACGCTGCGGAGAGGATGCGCCTCAACCGTATGGCGGCGGCTCTCTATATGACATGTCAGGGGACATTGTTCCTCCTCTCTGGAGAGGAGTTCGCACGGACGAAGAACGGCTTGGAGGATTCCTTTAATGCGCCTATCGCCCTGAACCGCCTGGACTGGAAGCAGGCGTGGGAGAACCGCTCTCTGGTAGAATGCTATAAAGGACTGATCGCGCTGCGCACGATGCTGCCGGGGCTGTGCGACAAATCCGCCCGGGCATCAGAGCGGATCTGTAATGAATTGACGGCTGATGGTCTGGTGAGTTTTGAGGTAGATAACAGATCTGCTGACGGCAGTGAAAGATGGAGCAGACTGAGAACGAGGCGTGGAGGAGAGAGGCAGTATGAGCAGAAAGTGGATCTACGGTAAACAGGACTGGAAGACGTTTGAGCGGGGGCAGGAGAACTGTTATCTGATGACCAACGGCTTCGGAGGATTCTCATCTCTGACAATGACCGGTTCGGCGGCGCGCAATGACCATGCTCTTTTCATGGCATGCATGAAAGCGCCGAATAACCGGTATAATATGGTTCACCGCCTGTCAGAGAGGGTGGAGATATCAGGGGAGTCTTATACGTTGTCTTCTCAGGAATTTGCGGACGGGAGCCGTGAAGATGGTTATCGTTATCTGGCGGAATTTGCCTATGAGGATACGCCTGTGTGGAAATTCCTTGTAAAAGGTGTACAGATCGATAAGGAAGCGGCTCTTGGGCAGGAAGTGAACACAGCGGTTGTCCGTTACCGGATACGGAACCGCTCCCGGAAAGATATCCGTCTGATCGTGACGCCTTTTTAGCAGTTCACGCCGAAAGGAGAAAATCCGGAGGCGGACAGACGGTTTCGGTTCTGCGGTGACCGGATCGAGAGTGAAGGGCTTTCACTTTATTTCCGGACAGACGGGGACACGGAGGTGATCCCGGAGTTGTCCGAAACGTATCATTATGCATATGATGCCTGTGACGGGCGCAGAAGCACGGGACTTGCGAAAGCGTGCCATCAGATCAGCCTTGAAGTGAAGAGCGGGGACAGTGCATCGCTCGCGATCGTATACAGTACGGAAAATGGCGGGATCGGCGAGCAGGAAGATGCCGGGAGTCTGGCGGAATCTGTGATTCGGGAAATGAAAGAGCACAGGAACGCTCTGGTGAAAAAGGCGGGATTTTGTGATGAGACGGCGGCATTTCTGGTAAAGAGTGCCCGCCAGTTCGTATCACGTCGGGAATCTACCGGGGGTAAGACGATACTGGCAGGATTCCCGTTCTTCGAGGACTGGGGGCGGGATACGATGATCGCTCTGCCGGGCGTGTGCATTTCTACCGGGCAGTATGAAGATGCAGAGTCGATCCTGAGAACATTTGCAAAATATGAGAGAAACGGCCTCATGCCGAACCTGTTCCCGGAGGGAAAGAACGAGCCGATGTACAATACGGCAGATGCGGCGCTGCTCTTTGTCAACTGTGTCTGGCTCCTCTTCCGGGCAACGGGAAATGCGGAGTTTGTAAAAGAGATGTACCCGGTCATGGAACGGATCATCGATTATTATCAGAGCGAGACAGACTATAATATCCATATGGATGCGGACGGGCTGATCGCTGCCGGGAGCGGACTGGACCAGGTGACATGGATGGATGTGCGCGTAGGTGACATCCTGCCGATACCGAGGCATGGGAAACCGGTGGAGATCAATGCGTACTGGTATAATGCGCTCAGGATCATGGGCGAGTTCTCCCGGCTGCTTGCCGGAGCAGACACTTCAGAAGGATGCAGGACTGAGAATGTGCCGTACCATAGCGGTGAAGAGCGGTATAGCAGAAGGTCAGAGCAGTATGACAGGATGGCGGAACAGGCGGCCAAAGCCTTCCGGGATAAGTTCTGGATGGAAGTACTTGAGAGCGCCCTTCGGGAAGGATGTATCGGACAGCTTCCGGAGATCTATGACGGGGCAGATCCGGTATCGTCGAAAGGATGCTTTGCCCAGGCATGGAGCGTGGGTGAGATGCTCCGAGTGTATGAGGCGCTGGAGGACAAACATGCATTATAATGGATTATGATAACAGGAGAGAACAACATGGAATTTGCAGCAGTACATCACAAGACATCAGAACAGATGAGTTATCCTCTGGACGAGGATCATCTGGTCATCAACCTGAAGACAGGATACGATGTAAAAAGAGTGTTTATCATCCACGGCGATCCGTTTGACGCGGGGATACTGGGCGGAAACGAGAGGTGGACAGGACAGAGGGAGGAGATCATCTATAAAAAGCGCCTTCCCCATCAGATCTGGTGGACGACGACGCTCATGCCGCCTTATAAACGGTGTAAATATTATTTTGAACTTCATACGGAAGAGGGAATATGGTATTACTTTGAAGACGGATTCCTCACGGAAGAGCAGGTTAATATGCCGGGCCGCCTGCTCCAGTATTTTATCGTGCCATGGATGAATCCTGCGGATGTGAACCGGACGCCTTCCTGGGTCAATGATACTGTCTGGTATCAGATCTTCCCGGACAGGTTCTGTAACGGCACGCCTGACCGGGAAGACGACAGTATACTTCCATGGCAGACCGGTCCTGTGACGAATCAGGAGAAATACGGCGGAGATCTGGAGGGCATCCGGAAGAAGATTCCCTATCTGAAGGATCTCGGGATCACGGGAATCTATCTGACTCCGATCATGGAGGCAGAGACGAACCACAAGTATGACACGAAAGATTATACAAAGATCGATCCGTCCTTCGGGGACAGTGAGACGATGCGCAGGCTTGTATCTGACGCTCACGCTATGGGAATCCGCGTGATGGTAGATGCGGTGTTCAATCACTGTGGCCGAAAATTCGAGCCCTGGCAGGACGTGCAGGAAAAAGGCGCATCCTCGCCTTATGCAGACTGGTTCATGGTAAATGACTGGTCTCAGATCACAAAGAGAGAAGATACAAGAGACGGGCGTTTCTATTCATTTGCTTTTGCTGACGGAATGCCGAAGCTTAATACGAATAACCCGGAAGTCATTGACTATTTCTGCGGTGTGTGCGAACAGTGGATCAGGGAATTCGACATTGACGCAATCCGTTTCGATGTGGGAAATGAAGTGTCACACCGGTTTTTGAAGAAGATGCGGATTCATCTCAAACAGGTCAAACCGGATATCTATCTCCTTGGAGAAATCTGGCATGATGCCAGTCAGTGGCTGACGGGCGACGAGTATGATTCTGTTATGAATTATCCTCTTATGAGCGGTATCCACGACTTCTTTCTGGACAGTTCTATGGACAAAAAAGAGTTTGAGTACATGGTCAACCGCTGTTATACTATGTATATGCAGCAGAACAACAATGTGCTGTTCAATCTTCTTGATTCCCATGACACAGAGCGGCTGATGAACCGGTTTCATGATCCGGATATCTTCTATCAGCAGCTTGCGGTACTGTTTACGCTGCCGGGAAGTCCATGCATTTTCTATGGTACGGAGATCGCCATGGAGGGCGGCTTCGATCCGGACTGCCGCAGATGTATGCCTTGGGAGGAGATCAGTACCGAGGAGAAGCAGGAGAAGATCCGCCTGATGAAGAAGCTGATACGGATGAGACGGACGGAAGAGGCGTGCAGAAGCCCGCATTTTCATTTCCCGGATCATTACGAGGGCAGCAGGTGCGTGGAGTATATTAAACTGGACTCTGAGAACCGTGAACTGGAGATCATCCTGAATTGTTCGGATGAACCGGTGACTGTAGGTGATGGCGGCGAGAGTCTGTTCTCGATAAACTATGACGCCGGAATTCTGGGAAAGAACGGCACACTGATCAGAAAAAGAATGTGAACAGCAATGAGACGAGAAAGGGATTTGGCCTATGATGAAGAAAAAACAACCTTGGTGGAAAAATGCAGTAGTCTATCAGATTTATCCGAAAAGTTTTCAGGATTCCAACGGAGACGGAATCGGAGACATTCAGGGAATCATAAGCAGGCTTGACTATCTGGCAGATCTGGGGATCGATGCGGTATGGATCTCACCGATGTACTGCTCCCCTCAGGATGACAACGGATATGATATTTCGGATTATCAGGATATCGATCCGATGTTCGGCAGCCTTGACGATATGGAAGAACTGATCGCGAAAGCAAAAGAGAAAAATATACGTATCATCATGGATCTGGTGCTGAACCATACATCGGACGAACACAGATGGTTTCTTGAGGCGAAAAAGGGAAAAGATAATCCTTACCATGATTATTACGTGTGGAGAGACGGTGTGGAGGGAACATATCCCAATGATATGAAAGCTGCGTTCGGCGGCCCGGCGTGGGAGTGGGTTCCGGAGCTTGGACAGTATTATTTTCATCAGTTCTCTGTAAAGCAGCCTGACCTGAACTGGGAAAATCCGAAAGTACGCCGGGAAATCTATGATATGATCCTCTGGTGGATGGAGAAAGGTGTTGGCGGATTCCGTCTTGACGTGATCGACCAGATTGCCAAAGAGCCGGATAAAATGATCACCAACAACGGACCGAGACTCCATGAATTTCTACAGGAGATGAGTAGAGAGACATTTCAGAAAGGGGATCTCATCACAGTGGGTGAGGCATGGGGAGCGACCCCGGAAATCGCGAAACTCTACAGTGATCCGGACGGCAGCGAGTTCTCCATGGTATTCCAGTTCGAGCACATAGTGATGGATCAGCAGGAAGGAAAAGAAAAGTGGGATCTAGCGCCGCTTCCCTTTGTGAAGCTGAAGAAATGTCTGGCTAAGTGGCAGGAAGAACTGTACGGCACAGGATGGAACAGCCTGTTCTGGGATAACCATGATCTGCCCCGTATCGTATCGCGCTGGGGCGACGACGGAAAATACCGCAGAGAGTCTGCAAAAATGCTCGCCACCGTGCTCCACGGAATGCAGGGCACGCCCTATGTCTATCAGGGAGAGGAACTGGGGATGACGAATGTGAAGTTCCCGGATATCAGCAGCTATGAGGATATTGAGACACTGAATATGTATCATGAAAGACTCAGTGCAGGATATAAAGAGGACGAGGTCATGCGCTCGATCTATGCGAAGAGCCGTGACAATGCCCGCACGCCGATGCAGTGGAGTGCAGAGAAGAATGCCGGTTTTACAACCGGAACGCCGTGGATCAGAGTGAATCCGAATTATACGGAGATCAATGCGCAGAGCGAAAAAAATGATCCGGATTCGGTATATAACTTCTACAGGAAGCTGATCCGGCTCAGGAAAGAGTATCCGGTCTTTGTGGACGGCAAATTTGAGCTGCTCCTGCCCGAAGATGAACAGATCTTTGCATATGTGCGCACGGACGGTGATACACAGATGCTCGTCTGCGCCAACTTTACGGGAGAACCGGCAGAGTGCCCGCTCAGTAAAGAATGGAGAGACGCAGAGGTACTGATCTATAATTATGCCGGTGAGATGAACTGGAGTGCGGACGGTGATAAGATAGTGCTTAAGCCGTATGAGGCGGCCATAATGTATAAATAATTATCACATAACGTCAACCGTTGAAATGTGAAATCCGGCTTGACACATAACATCACCATGCGGTAGAATAACCGATGTAGAGAAAGCGTTGAAGAGGACAGTA
>DWWO01000095.1 GCA_019119675.1 Candidatus Mediterraneibacter faecipullorum
GAAATATAAAGCAAATGTATAGCTCTATATTTTCCAGCTTTTTCAATGGATTCTCCATATTTAATTTTTATTCATGAAACAACCCTGTGTGTCCTGAATTTCCTTATTACAAAATATATTTTTTATGATATGATGGGATAAGGACAGATCAGGGGGTATTTTCTAAAATGATATCATTATCTTTAAACGATATTAAAGACTTTACATCTCAGCTTTTTCTGAAAGACACTTTTGACAATTTTTACTTTATAGAAGGGGAGATCGTGACATTTAATACATTCCGTATCGACGGCTTCATCCAAAAAGGTTTTTTTGACAGCGATGCCATCCTGCCGGAGTATTCCTGCTGGAAAAATGTCAGAGAATACTGCCTGCATATCATCCGGGGAAAACGGACTCCTTTAAGTTTCCGTTTTGTATTCAGCCTGTCTCCTAAAAATATAGAACGGCTTATCCGGCAGAACGCATCCTCTCTGCGTCCGGAAGAAATACAGGGGCTCTATCTGAACCTGCACTTTGACGGCACGCATCTCACCTGCGTGACTGGAACATCTTTCAAGACTTTTACATTAGATAAATCTCTCGAACATGTCTGGGATGAGACGGCAGAAAAATTTCTGCATCAGAAGGGAATTCCATTCGAAAAGATATAAAAACCCGATGACGGAGAACTCTCTTTGAGTTTTCTGTCACCGGGTTTCTTTTATCTGTCTGGCAGAATTTACTTCTGCGTCATTATTTTGTCAGCAGCATCATGATATCATTGCTCCGCTGTACAAATGCCGTCATCTCCTCCGGGCTGAGCGGTTTGTGCGCAAGCATTGCCAGATCGTAGAGCTGTTTGCAGATGATCGGCACATTCTTGCTGCGCTTATGCTCCACAAGGAACTGAACCAGCGGATGGTTCGCATTCAGGATCAGTGTCGCCTGTGTACCAAACATGGACGGATCCATGCCGCTCATGCCGTACATCTTCATCATCTCGGCCATACGTCTCTCCTGCTCGGAAAGCACCGCCATGGAAGCGACCTTGTCGTCTTTTAACTTCTCTACTTTCACATCCAGTTTATCGTTATCCAGCTCTTTGCGGAAGATTTCCACAAGGCTGTCCGTTGTCTTCTGGAATGCCTCTTTCTCGTCCTCTGCCACTTCATCTTTCAGTGACTCGTGAACGTCCGCATCGATCCGCAGGAACTGTACATCCTGATGCTTCTGCTCCAGATAAGTAACAAATGCGGAATCGATGTTGTGTGTCAGGATGATCGCATCCTGTCCCTGGGCTTTGAACATATTAATGTACTGGCTCTGCTGCACTTCATCGGTCACGTAATAGATGCTGGTCTTCTTTTCTTCTTTATTGGAATCCTCTCCGCCCTCAGAAGTCTCTGCTGCGTCTGCATCCTCGCCTTTGCTCTCTTTGATCACATCCTCCAGAGTCAGATACTTGTGATCCAGATTCTTGTAGATCATGGAGTCTTTCATCTTCTCGCCGAACTTCTCGTCTTTGAGGCATCCGAACTTGATGAACGGGCTGATATCGTCCCAGTATTTCTCATAATTCTCGCGGTCTGTCTTGAACATTCCAACGAGTTTATCTGCTACTTTCTTGGAAATGTAATCTGCAACTTTATTCACAAAACCATCGTTCTGCAGTGCACTTCTGGATACATTCAGCGGCAGATCCGGGCAGTCAATGACTCCCTTCAGTACCATCAGGAATTCCGGGATCACTTCTTTGATGTTATCCGCAATGAATACCTGATTGTTGTACAGCTTGATCGTTCCTTCAATGGATTCATACTCTGTATTGATCTTCGGAAAATACAGGATACCCTTTAAGTTAAACGGATAGTCCATATTCAGATGGATCCAGAACAGAGGCTCCTTATAATCCATAAATACCTTGCGGTAGAATGCGATATACTCGTCTTTTGTACACTCGCTCGGGTTCTTGCCCCACAGAGGATGTATATCGCTTATGGATACCGGACGTTTCACGATCTTGACTTTCTTCTTCGGCTCGCCCTCTTCTCCTTCTTTCTTCTCTTCCTCTATATGCTCGACTACCTCATCAGTATCCAGCAGATCTTCTTCATCGATCGTCTCATATTCCGGCTCTGCGTTTGCTTTAGACAGGAATATCTCCACCGGCATAAATGAACAGTATTTCTCGATCACTTCTCTTGCGCGGTACTCATTGGCGAACTCCAGACTGTCTTCATTAAGGAACAGTGTGATCTCAGAACCTACTGTCGTCTTATTGCCATCCTGCATCTCGTACTCCGTACCGCCCTGGCTTGCCCAGTGTACCGGAGTCGCACCTTTCTTATAGGAAAGAGTATCGATCTGGACTTCATCAGCTACCATGAATGCAGAATAAAATCCAAGGCCGAAATGTCCGATCATATCATCCTCTGTCGTTTTATCTTTATATTTCTCAAGGAACTGTGTCGCACCGGAAAAAGCAATCTGTGTGATATACTCTTCCACCTCGTCTGCA
The DNA here is from genome assembly GCA_019119675.1 of Candidatus Mediterraneibacter faecipullorum. Taxonomy (GTDB): domain Bacteria; phylum Bacillota; class Clostridia; order Lachnospirales; family Lachnospiraceae; genus Mediterraneibacter; species Mediterraneibacter faecipullorum. The sequence goes on from DWWO01000095.1 coordinate 2,501, forward strand.
GTCATACCGAGACCGTTATCAATGAACTTCATCGTCTTCTCCTCCGGATTGACGATGACTTCAATCTTCGGTTTATAATCTTCCGGGAGCTCATACTCTCCCATCATGTCCAGTTTTTTCAGTTTTGTGATCGCATCACATCCGTTTGATACCATCTCACGGACAAAGATATCGTGGTCGGAATATACCCATTTCTTTATAATAGGAAATATATTTTCACTGTCGATTGATAATGTTCCCTTTTTCACTGCCATATTGAACACTCCTCTTCTTCAAAATTCAGCGGCCGGCGCAGCAGAAAAAACGCCTCCGCCCTGCCTAAAAGACATTCTAGCTCAGGGGAAAACAAAAGTCAATAGAAAATTAGCACTCTTTTCAATCGAGTGCTAACAAATCTAACTATCATATTTTATCTGAAGAATCACTTTCTGCTGTTTTTCTGTACTTGCGGCCTCTATTTTTCCCTGTCGCCTCTATTTTCTTAAACCATATTAGTTCTCTCGCCAATTCACGGGCTCTCGTTTCTTTTACCCCAAGAAATTCCGCTATCTCACCTATCCTATATTCTCTGTCCGCCTCCATACATTCTATTATTTTATCTAACTGCTGTCGGGTTTTCTTTGTAATTTTCTTTTTATCAGCGCTTTTTATCAGCGCTTTTTTATCAACGCTTTTTACAAATGATAATTTCAAAACAGTCCTGTCGGGTCCGTACTCTTCTATGACCTCTGGCTGTTTCCATCCCTGCTGTTCCCACACACTGTATATATCCGGCACACCGCTGCCGGCTCTCTCTCCAATACCTATTAAATTAAACATCCTGCATAATTTTTTATATGCGTTCCGGCTCTTCGTATTCTTCTCCGAATGTCTCTACGGTCACTTTCTTCATTCTCTGATCTTCAAGCGGACGGTCTCTGAAGTCTGTCGCTGTCTCCGCAATCTTGTTGACTACCTCCATACCCTCGATGATCTTTCCGAACGCGGCATATGCTCCGTCGAGATGAGGAGATTTTTCATGCATGATAAAGAACTGGCTTCCTGCGGAATCCGGATGCATTGCTCTCGCCATGGAAAGCACTCCCGGATCATGTGCGAGGCCGTTCTTAAACCCGTTCTGGGCGAATTCTCCCTTGATCGAGTATCCCGGGCCGCCTGTTCCGGTTCCCTGCGGGCATCCGCCCTGAATCATGAATCCGCGGATGACGCGGTGGAAGATCAGGCCGTCATAAAAGTCCTTATTGATCAGTGAAATAAAGTTTCTCACCGTATTCGGTGCAATTTCCGGATAAAGTTCGGCTTTCATAATATCGCCGTTTTCCATTTCAATTGTCACAACTGGATTTGCCATAGTGTATTCCCCTTTTCTATATAATAAGATATTTCGGCGCCGGCGCACAGTTTTGGATACAGTCCCCGGCACGGCTATTGTAGCGGATTTCCTCCTGCCCGTCAATCTTCCGCTGACGGATCTGTCTGCCGCAAGAGCTTCTACTGCCTGAGAGTTCCTCCATTATAATTCCATGTTCCCCGCAGTCACTGAGATAGTTTCCGAATCCCTCCGTGAACATCCAAAGTTTGTTGACGCCGTTGACCCGGGGCTTCAGGTACGGTTTCATTTTCATGGAGAAGTCCACGTAATCCCTGCGGGAAAGATTTCTGACGTCAAACGGATACAGATGCTCCATCCCCTGATGCAGCGCCAGATAAATACAGCAGTCGCATGCCGTCGCCGCTGCGCATCCCCCGATATACATAACTACGTTCTTAAACCACTCCTGACTGCCGCCGACCGCTCCGTCCACGGAAAAATATTCCAGAATTTTCTTCATTTTTACATGCCGCCTTTCCTGTTTCCCCGTAATTATAGCATATTTATGCCGCTGACAGCCCTGTATGGTCGAAATGTACATTATTTTTCTTTTTTTTTAGTCACTCGTTACATTGTCCGTTTTTGTCTTCTGGATTATACTGATTTCAGATTCAACGAAAACAATTATTTTTAAGGAGGCTACATAAAATGGCAAGCTTATCACTTGAGGGCATTCAGAAAATTTACCCGAACGGATTCCACGCAGTTAAAGACTTCAATCTTGAGATCGAAGACAAAGAGTTCATCATCTTCGTAGGTCCTTCAGGATGTGGTAAATCTACAACACTTCGTATGGTTGCAGGACTTGAGGACATCTCCGGCGGTACACTGAAGATCGACGGCAAGGTAATGAACGATGTAGAGCCGAAAGACCGTGATATCGCAATGGTATTCCAGAACTACGCTCTGTATCCGCACATGACAGTATATGATAACATGGCTTTCGCTCTGAAGCTTCGTAAAGTTCCGAAGGCTGAGATCGACAAGAAGGTTCGTGCAGCAGCTAAGATCCTGGATCTTGACAAACTGCTTGACCGTAAACCGAAGGCTCTTTCCGGTGGTCAGAGACAGCGTGTTGCCA
>DWWO01000096.1 GCA_019119675.1 Candidatus Mediterraneibacter faecipullorum
GTGAAGTACGAGCGGCATATCGCCTGTCTTCTGCTGGATCGCATCCAGAGTCTCAAAGCTTAATCCTTCCCAGTTGTCCGGATATACACCGTGGATATTTCCGATACCTGCTGCCAGGAAATCAATTCCCAGATCTGCAATCATCTTGCACTCGTTCGGATCAGCGCACTCGCCTTTTCCAACAACGCCGTCTTCCTCGCCGCCGATAGCTCCCACCTCTGCTTCGAGCGACATTCCGTGCTCATGTGCGATCTTAACAAGCTCTGTTGTTTTAGCTACGTTCTCATCGATCGGATAGTGTGATCCGTCGAACATGATAGAGGAGAATCCTGCCTCTACACATTTCAGACATCCGTCATAGCTGCCGTGATCCAGGTGAAGCGCTACCGGAACTGTGATGTTCAGTTCTTCGAGCATACCGTTTACCATTCCTACAACTGTCTTGTAGCCTGCCATATATTTTCCTGCGCCCTCAGATACACCCAGGATAACCGGTGAATTGCACTCCTGTGCTGTTAAAAGGATCGCTTTTGTCCACTCAAGGTTGTTGATGTTGAACTGGCCTACTGCGTAGTGACCTGCTTTTGCTTTCTGAAGCATTTCTGTTGCTGATACTAACATTTTTCTTCTCCTCCAATTCTAACTCCCGCTGTCTCCGGTAAAATACGGCGCAGCAAGGATTTGTCTGGTTATTAAATCCTTTTCTATTATAGCGTAACAGATGGGAAAATACAATCTTATTTTGCAGCGTCTCCAATAACAGCGCAGATTTCTTCACATGCCCTCTCGGCTGTAATCATCCGTTCTTTCGTAATACAGCTTCGCAGGACAACAAGCGCCGCCTCATGTTCTTCTGTCCCCGATGTAGAGCCGCAGAGATCCTCTATCACTGCGCAGTCGACCAGATCATTATAGCAGTCCATCGCACTGTGCAGGACACAACAGCCCGTATTCACGCCCGCAAAGTATATCTTCTCGATCTCATTATCGCGAACAAATGCCTTCATTTCATCATTCCAACAGCTGTACTTGTCCTTATCAAACACCCGCTCCATGCAGCCGCGAAGTTCCGGCACGATCTCCGCCTCTTCTGATCCTGCCATACAGCTTTTCCATCCCTCGAACACATAGCAGGCCGTATGCTCGTGATTCACATAACGGGTTCCTGCCGTGATCACACGGTCGTTGATCCTTGCCTGGAACTCGCGGATCTTTTCCGGCAGATTCTGGGTGAAGCCATTGATAAATCCATTCTGCATATCAATGATAAGAAAAAGTATGTTGCTCATATTCTGTCCTCCATAATAATCGTTATAAAAACAGTATTTTCACCAAGCCCCCCTTCCCCAGAAGCTGATTCACTCACTTCTTTTGGTGTTCAGACAAGAAGATACACAATTCTCAGCACCTGCAACAAAATAGAAAAATCATTTTCTTAAAACCAACTAGCGAATCGAAACGCGAATAAAAACAGGCGGAACAAAGCACTGTCTTCTTACTCATTATTTTTGTCATAATTTCGGCTTTTTATTATCGCCACAACATCTATTGTAGCAAAGATAACATAACAGACAAAAAATAACGCGCCCAAAATTGACCAAACCCCAAAAGTCAAGCCCACCTGCTGATAAACCAAAATCCACGAAATCACAGGTACTAAAGCAAAAACCATGAGTCCAATGTAATAATATATGAGATTGGGATTAATGTAGTTCAAATGCAATTTCAATCTTGAGAGTATCCCAGAATCCGAAACATTGGTATTCTGCTGGTTTACACAATGTTCCCAGTAAAGAGCCGGGTAATATTCATGATCCAGAACCGTCGATTGCGTCTTCAATATCCGGTTAACCCGTTCTTCCAATTCATAAATGTAGGAATCAATACGAATTTGACGAAACACCTGATCAAGCCAAAGGACTCCGCAAAATGCTGATATTCCCGGAATCAAACACAACCCTACACTCTGTATGGTCATACCATCTGTTATATCATTACCATCTGTTTTGAACAGCAAAGCAAAAACAATACCAATAGCAGTTACAAATAACGTCAAAAGAGTACATTGTAGCTGCATACACCCTCGAATTTCCGACCGAAGCTCACCATATTCTATAAGCATACTGTCTACTGTCATTTTTTCTCATCTTGCGTCATACACATCCCCCTCTTTTATAACAAATAACATCACATACCATTTTCTATATGCTGATAAGTCTACACCCCGTTTATTTGCAGACCGTTAGTATTTCTTATTCTTCCAGAAAAAAAACGGAAACACCAATCTGGCATTTCCGGAATTATATCAGTGACTCCGAGGGGAATCGAACCCCTGATTCCAGCGTGAGAGGCTAGCGTCTTGACCGCTTGACCACGGAGCCTTATTCATATCCGCTGTTCGGTTGTCCCTCACAGCGAATATTACTATATCATATACATCCGTGAGATGCAAGTACTTTTTTTCATTTTTTTACTTTTTTTGTAACAGTTCAGCCATCTGATTTCCGAAGACGGATTTATGCTTGCATAAGGATCCGGCGACTGACA
>DWWO01000097.1 GCA_019119675.1 Candidatus Mediterraneibacter faecipullorum
GTATCTCAGGAGTTCATGGATCATGAGAAAGAGATTCTTCTTGCTCAGGCTAAGAAAGAAAATCCGGAGAAGCCGGACAATATCATTGAGAAGATGATCATCGGACGTCTCAACAAAGAGATGAAAGAAATCTGCCTGCTCGATCAGGTATATGTTCAGGACAGCGACCTTACTGTTGCAAAATATGTTGATAAGGTAGCGAAAGAGAACAATGCAAAAGTAACAGTTACGAAGTTTATCCGTTTTGAGACTGGTGAAGGTATCGAGAAGAAAGAAGAGAACTTTGCAGAAGAAGTTGCAAAACAGATGGGAATGTAATCTCATAAACTAAAAGAACTTAAAAACCCCTGAAAAGCCCGTAAAATGGCTTGTTTCAGGGGTTTTTTGCGTCCCAGGAAAAAGTACGCAAAGTATCGTAAATTACCGTATTTTACGTATAAATTTGGGGGATTTTTGGGGGAAGATTTGGGGGAAAGCCTTCCCCCAAATGCCATGTGAAACTTCGCCTCTTTCTTCTGAAATGAACAGGAGTAGTTTGCGTGTCGTTTCTTTTTGGGGGATAACGCTATCCCCCAAATCTTTGGCTGCATTGGTTGATACAGACCGGATCAATGAGGCATTCCATATGATAAGAGGAATGTTCGGTATTTCCGACATGGAATGGCCGCAGGAACTTATACAGTTGGAAAAGTCGGATGAATTGCAGGAAACTTTTGTGTCGGAATTTATCTTTGATTTTTATGACGTGATTGAGGATAAGCGGTTAGAAACAGAAGAACAGGAAATTCCCGTTTAACAAGCGGGAATATTACATAAGCAGATCACTTTTAAATGTTGAGATAACATGTTTATATAAAAGTTTTAAAGAGAACTTTTTCCATAATTATTAAAGTATTGCTTGATGAAAAAAGATAACCTATAATTAGGTGGCGTAAAAGAATAATACATAGGCGGAGGTTAAAGGATGGACAGAAAAGAAGCCAGGAGAAAAGCACAGGAACTGGTTATGAAAATGACTATAGAGGAGAAGGCTTCTCAGCTCAGATACGATTCACCAGGTATTTCCAGGCTTGGGATTCCGGAATACAATTGGTGGAATGAAGGGTTACATGGAGTTGCGAGAGCGGGAATTGCAACAGTTTTTCCGCAGGCAATTGGAATGGCCGCCTCATTTGATGAAGATATGGTTCGAAAAATAGGAGATATTATTGCAGAAGAAGGCAGGGCAAAATATAATGCGGCTTCTAAACAAGATGACAGAGATATCTACAAAGGACTTACTTTCTGGGCTCCAAATGTAAATATCTTTCGCGACCCCCGCTGGGGCAGAGGGCACGAGACATATGGAGAGGATCCTTGCCTTACGGCTACTTTAGGCAAAGCCTATGTGGAAGGGCTTCAGGGAAATGGTGAGACGATGAAAGCGGCTGCCTGCGCGAAACATTTTGCAGTTCATTCCGGTCCAGAGGCATTACGTCATGAGTTTAATGCCGAAGTATCTCAAAAGGATATGGAAGAGACATATCTTCCAGCTTTCAAAGCTCTTGTAGAGGATGCGCATGTGGAAGCTGTTATGGGAGCCTATAATTGTGTCAATGGTGAACCCTGTTGTGGCAGTAAGACACTTATAAGAAATAAACTTCGGGGTGAGTGGAATTTTGAAGGGCATTTTGTTTCTGATTGCTGGGCAATAAGGGATTTTCATGAAAACCATATGGTTACGGGTACGCCAATGCAGTCTGCAGCAATGGCATTGAATGCAGGGTGTGATTTGAACTGTGGAAATACATATCTTCATATCCTTAATGCTTATCATCATGGCATGGTTACAGAGGAAGCTATTACGGAGGCGGCAGTCCGTCTTTTTACAACCCGTTTTATGCTGGGACTTTTTGATGGAAGTGAGTATGACAAAATACCATATTCTAAAGTGGAATGTAGCGAACATCTTTTGATAGCACACAAGGCAGCGTTAGAAAGCATTGTGCTTTTGAAAAACGAGAATGGAATTCTTCCGTTGAAAGAGAATGAGATAAAAACATTAGGCATTATCGGACCTAATGCAGACAGCAGGGCAGCTCTGATCGGGAATTATCACGGAACATCATCAGAATATGTAACTGTATTGGAAGGAGTCAGAAGATATGTGGGTGATGAGATAAGGATTATTTACTCACAGGGATGTGATCTTTTCAAAAATAAAACAGAACCTCTTGCCCAGGATATGGATCGCTTATCAGAAGCTGTAACTGTAGCACAAAATAGTGACGTGATTATCCTGTGTCTTGGCCTGGATGAGACTCTGGAAGGTGAAGAAGGAGATACAGGAAATAGCTATGCGTCCGGTGATAAGGAAGATCTTCAACTCCCGTTGTGCCAGCGTAGATTGATGGAAGTGGTGGCGCAGACTGGAAAACCGGTGATTTTATGTATGATGGCAGGGAGTGACATAGATTTGAGTTTTGCACAGAAACATTTTGAGGGAATTCTTCAACTCTGGTATCCAGGTGCCCGTGGAGGAAATGCTGTTGCGGAAATCCTGTTCGGAAAAGAATCTCCTTCAGGAAAACTGCCTGTTACTTTTTATGAAACTTTGAGCGAACTGCCTTCGTTTGAAGATTATTCCATGAGTGGAAGAACATACCGGTATATGAAAGGGAAGGCTCAGTATCCTTTCGGGTACGGACTAACTTATGGAAAGGCGGAAGTCCGCTCAGTAGAAGTGGTGGAAACAGAAACAGGAGCAAATGTTTTCGTGAAGGTGGAAAATACGGGCGAAAGAGATATTTGTGAGGTATTGCAGATCTATATCAAGTGTGAGAATTCAATTTATGCGGTTCCGAACCCGCAGTTATGCGGGTTCTGCAGAGTAAAACTTTACAAGGAAGAAAGAAAAACCCTTCAGGTACATATTCCTGGGGAAGCATTTACTGTTGTGGATGAAGAAGGACGTCATATTGCAGGGGGAAAGCATTATATAATCTATGCCGGTTTCTCTCAGCCTGATGCGAAAAGCGAGGAACTTACGGGTATGAGTCCTGTTAAGGTGGAGTTTAGAAAAAGGTAGACTGAACTTAAGGATGGAGAAAGCTATGAAGATTAATTTGGACAGTCCTGTTATTGTTTTTTTAACTACAGTTGCAGATTTTATGATATTAAATATTCTGTTCATTTTATGCTGTGCGCCGGTCATTACGATCGGCCCGGCAGTCAGTGCCCTTTACACGATTACTATGCGCGAGGCAAGACATGAGGGTGGATATATATTCAAACCTTTTTTCAAAGCATTTAAAAATAATTTCAAGCAGGCGTTTCTCTTATCCATCTTGTATTTAATAATCGGAGCAATTTTTGTTTTTGGAGTGAAGTTTTGGATAGAAAAGCCGGAATTTTCAACGGTCAATCAGGTGATTCTCGTGATTACGGGAGTATTTGCAGTTATTTTTATTTTTTCACTTTTTTATGTATTTGCTTTAATAGCCAGATTCGATAATACTATTTTTAAAACTGCGAAAAATGCAGTGATTCTGGCTGTTTTTAATCTGAGAGAGACAATTTTGCTGACTCTGATCCATGTAATTGTAATTGTGCTTATGATTTTTACAAAAGGTATTTGGATTTTTATGATGGTTGGCGGATTTTCAGTCTGTGCATATATAAATTCACTGCTTTTTATAAGAGTATTCCGGCAATATGAAAAGATAGAAGGAGGAAATCAGGATGACTAAAATGGTAATCAATCCGAACAGGAAACTGAGCAGGATTAACAGACAAATATACGGTCATTTTTCTGAACATCTAGGAAGATGTATTTATGAAGGAATTTATGTGGGGAAAAATTCACCTATTGAAAATGTGAATGGAATGAGATCTGATGTAGTTGAAGCGTTGAAAGAGATTCGAGTTCCAGTGCTGCGTTGGCCTGGAGGATGTTTTGCAGATGAGTATCACTGGATGGACGGAATAGGTCCTGTGGGTTCACGCAAAAAGATGATTAATACAAATTGGGGAGGCGTGGTGGAAGACAACAGTTTCGGAACACACGAATATTTTGAGCTCTGCCGTCAGCTCGGCTGCCAAACGTATATTAACGGGAATTTGGGAAGTGGAACAGTTCGTGAAATGTCTGAGTGGATAGAATATATGACATTTGATGGAATATCCCCTATGTCCGAACTGAGAGGAAAGAATGGTCAGCAGGCTCCATGGAAAGTTGATTATTTTGGAATCGGAAATGAAAACTGGGGATGCGGGGGAAACATGAACCCAGATTATTATGCAAATGAGTATCGGAGATATCAGACTTTTGTTCGTGACTATAACAATGAACATCATATTCAAAAGATTTGCTGCGGAGCACCACACGAAGATTATGAGTGGACGAAAGAGGTACTGGCAACCTGTTTCCGTAGAACTTACGAAGAACAGCATGGATTTATGGATGGACTTTCCCTCCACTATTATGTATATCCAGAGGGGATTGAAATCAAAGGAAGCTCAACGGAGTTTGATGAAAATGTCTGGTATAAGACGTTGAATAAGGCGGTGTATATGGATGAACTTATTCGCAGACATGGTAAGATTATGGATGAATATGATCCTCTGAAAAAAATAGGCATGATTGTAGATGAATGGGGAACGTGGTATACATGTGAGCCGGGTACAAATCCGGGATTCCTTTATCAGCAGAATACGATGCGTGATGCACTTGTAGCGGGGATCACATTGAATATATTTAATAAACACAGCGATCGTGTGAAGATGGCAAATCTTGCACAGATTGTTAACGTACTCCAGGCTGTTCTGCTTACTGAGGGGGATAAAATGATTAAGACGCCTACATATCATGTCTTTGACATCTATAAAGAACATCAGGATTCGAATCTTGTGGAGAGCAGTATTGAGATAGAGATGATTGGGGTGGAAGAAAAGTGGAAGGTACCGAATCTGACAGAATCTGTCTCAGAAACAGCGGATGGAACACTCCATCTTACTATAACAAATCTTTCTGTCGATCAAAGTTTTGATATAGATACTACGATTATTGATAGAAGTGTAAAAACAGTAAAAGGAGAAATTGTTACGGAGGAAATACACGCAAAAAATACTTTTGAAGAACCGGAGTGTGTTACAGTAAAAAAATATGATGGAACACAGATTACGGAAAAGGGAATTCGGTTTACGATTCCGGCGTGCAGTGTCCTGCATCTGGAAGTGAGGTAGAATGGTTGTGGGGAGTGAGCAACATCGATTATGCAGAAAATGTCTATTAAAAGATATGTCTGAAAAAGAATTTTTTCACAATATGTATCGCTATATTTCCAATCTTCCAGAAGATGATAAAGTTTCCAATTCGGAATATGAGCGCAGATTGAAAAAATGCGGAGAATGTACGAATTTGTTGAATGGTATATGTAGGATCTGCGGATGCTTTGTTGAGATGCGTGCAGCCATAGCTGTTAAACATTGTCCTAACAGTGTTCCTAAATGGTAGAATTTTCTACAAGTATAAAATAGGGTGAAATCCTCTAGTCTTACATGTCTTGAAAATAGTAAAAACAAAATAGGAGTGGATGTAAAAATTACTCTACTCCTATTTTTTTACTTCTAGAAAAAAAGTGACAATGTCACTGTTAGTCCGGCCGAAAATATGGTATTCTCTCTTTACCTGACAGTTATAAGAGACACCTCACCGGGGGGATATCATATACAGTGCAGGAATAAACGAAAACAGGAGATTATAATTGATATGGGATTTACGATAGAGACAGGAATATCCGCAATCACGGTATTTGTACAGGGACTGCTCAGTTTTTTCTCGCCCTGCGTACTCCCTCTTGTACCGCTTTATCTGGGCTATCTTTCAGGAGGACTGAATTTCGGGCTGAATGGAACGGAAAAAGAGGAAGCCGGCGCATTGGCAGCAACTGCAAAGATTAAACTGTTTGTCCGGGTCCTGTTTTTTACTCTGGGGATCAGCGGAGCCTTTTTCGTCCTCGGTCTGGGAGCATCGGCGGCAGGCAGCTTTTTCGGCGAACACAGGATGCTTTTGGCGAGGATCGGCGGTGTGCTGATCATACTGTTCGGATTGTATCAGCTTGGTGTGTTCGGAAATTCTTCCGTACTCGGAAAAGAACACCGCATTCCGCTGCGCCTTGAAAAGATGACCATGTCTCCGGTCACTGCATTGATCATGGGATTCGCGTTTAGTTTTGCGTGGACGCCGTGCGTCGGACCGGCGCTTACGAGTGTGCTTCTGATGGCGGGAAGCGCAAAGACGGGAGCGCTCGGCTTCCTTCTGATCGGAGTATATACGCTCGGCTTTATCCTTCCTTTTCTGGCAGCAGGGATATTTACGGCGCAGCTGCTGGGATTTTTCCGCAGACATATGAAGGCGGTCCGCTATACCGTCAAAATCGGCGGCGTGCTGATGATCCTTATGGGTGCTCTTATGTTTACGGGAAAGATGAATGACATCACAGGATATCTTTCTACGGTACAGTCCGGTACGGTTCAGGAGACAGAAGAGGATGATAGCGCCGTAGATGAAGGCAGACGGGCTGAGACAGAAGCAGATGAACAGGAAAACACAAGTTCCGATAACAGCGAAGATGGGGAAACACAGGAAAACGAGGAAGAGTCAGAGCAGCAGCTGACGCCTGCTCCGCTGGCGGACCTTGAACTTACGGATCAGTTTGGGAATACACATATGCTTTCCGATTATAAAGGGAAAGTGATCTTTCTGAACTTTTGGGCGACCTGGTGCGGTCCATGCCGCAATGAGATGCCGGATATCCAGAAACTTTATGAAGAGTATTCGGCGCAGGGGGAGGATGCAGAGGTTGTTATACTTGGGATTGCAGGGCCGGGGATCGGACAGGAAGGTTCCGCGGAGGAGATTGCTGATTTTATGGAAGAAAACGGATACACATACCCGGTGCTCATGGATGAGGGCGGGGAAATGTTCACCCGGTATGGGATTTCGGCGTTCCCGACCACGTTTATGATCGATAAGGACGGAAATGTGTATGGCTATGTCCCGGGACAGATGACAGAGGATATTATGAGAAGCATTATAGACCAGACGCTGGGAAACAGTGGGGAATAGACGGCCTTTTTCTCCAATGACTTCATGTATTTTTCTTTGCCGTCACAGTAGCCGTCATTGTCAAATGGAAATTCCGCCGCCAGCTTTTTCTTCAGGGCGGCATATTCTGCCGCTGTATCCGGATGGGAGTTCAGGTAATCCCGCACGGCGATATGGCGCTGAATGTCAGTCTGATTGCTCTGCTCAAATATATGGATATGATGCGTCCGGTTATCACCGCCTTTGGCGTAGAATCTTCTTCCGGGAATGCCGAATTCACCTCTGCATTCGTAGCCCAAGGCTTCGAATTCTTTATTGTGTGCATCGACAAGGGAGAGGTCTTTTACGACCGGCATGATATCGATGATCGGCTTGGCGGCCATACCTTTGACAGACGTACTTCCGATGTGATAGATCCCGATGCAGTTTTTGCCAAGTATCTTTTTAATCTTTTTCGCTTCTTCTTTGAACATGGCCGCCCATTCGGGACGATAGTCTATGACTTCGATTTTTCTTGCCATGATTTCCCCCTCTCTACAGATGAAGCGCTGCAGGTGTCATTTAGTAATTTAGTGTTCTTACAAGGTGAGTATAACACATCAGGCGACTTTTTCATACTTTTTCGGGAGGGAGAATCGTGCTATAATAATCACGTTAAACGCAGGAATTATAGATAGTACGATAGAAAGTGGAAGGCAGCATGGTTACGATAGAAAACAACTGTTTCTCCATTCCTCAGATCTGTGAGTCCGGGCAGTGTTTCCGGCTGGACGCTGTTTCAGAGGATACATATGAACTTTTAGCGGGCAGCAGGCATCTGAAGATCGGGATCCGGAAAAACCCGTCGGAGGCAGCAGGCGGAGATGGAAATGCAAATGCACATACACACGGAGAGACAGTCCTGTACTGTACACAGGAAGAATATGAGACATTCTGGAAAGAGTATTTTGACCTTTCGGTGTCTTATTCGGATTATATAGACCAGATCGATGAGCAGGATGATTATCTGAAAAGCGCTGCTGAGTTTGGCAGCGGCATCCGGATCCTCAGGCAGGATACGTGGGAGATGATCATTACATTTATCCTCTCCCAGCAGAATAATATTCCCCGCATCAAAGGCCTGATCCGAACCCTCAGTGAAAGGTACGGGAAGAGATGTGAGACGCCGGACGGAGGGATGTATTATACATTTCCCAGGGCTGAGGAACTTTCACAGGCGACAGAAGAGGAATTAAGAGAACTGAAACTGGGATACCGAAGTAAATATATCTGTCAGACAGCAAAGATGATCGCCGGGGGCGGGATCGATCTGGATGCCCTGAAAGAAATGGAATACACGGAAGCACGCACGGAGCTTATGAGGCTTTCCGGCATCGGCGGCAAGGTGGCTGACTGTATCTGTCTGTTCGCCCTGCACCAGATGGACGCCTTCCCGGTGGATACGCACATTAAGAAGGTGTTGGAGCTCCATTATCCGAGCGGCTTTCCCTTTGAGAAATATAAGGGATGTGCGGGAGTGATGCAGCAGTATATCTTTTATTACGATTTGAGGTACAGATAAAACAGGATGCCGCGGCAGAAGCACATAGCTGCGATGCAGGGAAATAAGCGGCAGAATCAGGAAAGGAGAAAAAGATGGAGATACTTGTTGTAGTAGATATGCAGAAAGATTTTATCGACGGTTCCCTTGGTACGAAAGAAGCCGTTGCGATCGTCCCGGATGTCGTGGAGAAGATATGTAAGTTTGACGGGAAGGTGATCGCCACAAGAGATACGCATGCGGAGAATTATCTTGAAAGCGCAGAGGGAAAGCATCTTCCGGTCGTGCACTGCGTGAAAGATACACCAGGGTGGCAGATCAATGGGGAAGTGGAAGAAGCCCTAAGGAGTAAAACGGAATTCAGGGTCATCGATAAGCCCACGTTTGGAAGTGTGGAACTGGGCAAATATGTAAAGCAGTTAAATGATACTGTGGAGCCGGTTGAAAAGATCACGCTGGTCGGGCTGTGTACAGATATCTGTGTAATCTCAAATGCGCTGCTCTTGAAAGCATATCTGCCGGAAGTGCCGATCGAGGTTGACATTTCATGCTGCGCGGGCGTGACGCCTCAGAGCCATGAACAGGCGGCGGAGGCAATGAAGATGTGCCAGATTGAAATTGTGTAGATTCGCTGTCAGGTGAGTGCTGCGGCAAAGAGTTTTAAAAACATTACAGAAAGACAGGAAAAGGAGAGGGATGTATGGAGAATTTTCAGTATTATACGCCGACTAAAGTTGTGTTTGGAAAGGGAACCGAGGACCAGACCGGGCAGCTTGTGGCAGAGCAGGGCTGCCGGAAAGTGCTTGTCCACTACGGGAGCGGCAGTGTGGTAAGAAGCGGGCTGCTGGACCGTATATACCGTTCTCTTGACGAGGCAGGTATCCCATATGTGTCTCTGGGAGGAGTCGTGCCGAATCCCCGGCTGTCTCTTGTATATGAGGGGATTGAGCTCTGCAAAAGGGAAAATGCAGACTTCATTCTGGCTGTAGGCGGCGGCAGTGTGATCGATTCCGCCAAAGCCATCGGTTACGGCGTAGCGAATGGAGGGGATGTATGGGACTTCTACGAGAAAAAACGAACCGCACAGAGCTGTCTTCCGATCGGTGTGGTCCTGACGATCGCAGCGGCAGGCTCAGAGATGAGCGATTCTTCGGTCATAACGAATGAGAACGGATGGCTGAAGCGGGGATACAGCAGCAATTACGGGAGAGCAAGATTTGCCGTCATGGATCCTGAGCTTACCATGACACTGCCGAAATACCAGACTGCCAGCGGGTGCGTTGATATTATGATGCACACAATGGAGCGCTATTTCAATCAGTGTGAGAACATGGAGATGACAGACGGGATCAGCGAGCATCTGATCCGGACGGTGATGAAAAACGCGAAGATCCTGATGACAGAACCGGACAATTACAATGCCAGGGCAGAGGTAATGTGGGCCGGAAGTCTTTCCCATAATGGTCTGACCGGATGCGGGACGGACGGCGGCGACTGGGCGAGCCATCAGCTGGAGCATGAGCTCGGCGGGATGTTCGATGTGGCTCACGGAGCCGGACTTGCGGCAGTCTGGGGAAGCTGGGCGCGATATGTGATGGATGCGGCTCCGAACCGTTTCGCAAAGTTTGCAGTCAATGTCATGGGTGTGGAGCCGGAAGCGGATGAAATCATGACAGCGGTAAGAGGAATAGAAGCAATGGAAGACTTTTATCGTGCTCTTGATATGCCGGTGAGCATCCGGGATATGGGCATTGAACCCGGTGAGGAACAGATGAAAGAGCTGGCAGAAAAGTGCAGTCATTTCGGTAAGCGGACAATTGGCTGTGTCAAGAAACTTGACAAAGAAGATATGTACCGGATTTATAAGAATGCGAGAGGGTGATCAGAGATGAATACGGTAGAGATGCTGGACGAACTGCAGAACAAGGCTCTGCATGATGAGAAAGTGAAAAACAGGTTTTTAAAGACAAAGGAAGAGGAAGATTCCCTGGGGGCTTTCTGCCGTGCCTGCCGGGAACTGGGATATGAGATTTATCCGATGGATGTTGTTCAGGCAGGTGATGAGTTTTACGCTACAATGAAACGCAGCACCAACGGCGGTGGGGAAAATTCTCCGAAGCTGGAAGGTGAGGATGACCTTTATGAGATGTTTTTCGCCAGTCTGGAACAGGCGGAGATTTTAAGATGAAGGAGGAAATGATCATGGAATCAACATTGAAAGACTTAAAAGAGAGAAGAAGTATCCGTGCCTATAAACCGGAGCAGATCAAAGAAGAGGAGCTGCAGAAGATCCTTGAGGCGGGGACTTATGCTCCGACAGGGATGGGAATGCAGTCGCCGAAGATCGTGGCGGTACAGGATAAGGAGACGAGAGATTACCTGTCTGAGCTGAACGCAAAGTATCTGGGAAGTGATTCCGATCCGTTCTACGGGGCGCCGACAGTGCTTGTCGTACTCGCATCGAAGGAACGTCCTACATGTGTGGAGGACGGTTCACTTGTGATGGGCAATCTGATGAATGCGGCGTATGCTGTTGGCGTGGGCTCCTGCTGGATTCACCGTGCGAGAGAAGTGTTTGACTCGGAAGAGGGAAAAGCTCTTCTGAAGAAATGGGGGATCGAAGGAGACTATATCGGCGTAGGGCATTGTATCCTCGGATATCCGGCGGACGGGGCAGTGCCGCAGGCGAAGCCGAGAAAAGATGATTATGTCGTTTATGTGAGGTAGCGTAATGGCTGGATTTGTGTGCGTCGGGATCGGCGGGGCAGCAGGCGCAATGCTCAGATATGCCATCAGCCTGATCCCTTTTAAAGGCAGCTTTCCCGTGCTTACGCTGCTCACAAATATACTGGGAGCGCTGGCTATCGGTATCATTGCCGGAGCTGCGGCGAGAAAGGGGCTCCCGCAGAATGCCGTCTTGTTTCTTAAGACTGGTGTGTGCGGAGGCTTTACAACATTTTCCACATTTTCGCTGGAGGCTTATAATCTGCTGGAACAGGGGGATGTCAAAGCGTCGGTCCTGTATGTAGTCCTGAGTGTGGGCTGCTGTCTGGCAGGTGTGGCGGCAGGAATGTACGCGGCAGAACATATCATATAAAATTTATGTAGTAGCGGAAATTGTTTTTTGATGATACAATAAGGGGCAGCAGATGCAGGACATGTGCAGAAAGGAGAGCACAATGGAAGAAACATACATGGAAATGCTTACACGACGTGCGAAGAGCGCTGCCACAGAAGCGGCGAAGCTGGGAACGGAAGAGAAAAACAGAGGGCTTCTTTCAGTGGCAAACGAACTGATCTCGCAGCAGGATGTAATCCTTGCAGAAAATGAGAAGGATCTTACAGCAGCCAGAGAGAAAGGCATCAAGCAGTCTCTGATCGACAGGCTGGCTCTTTCGGAAAAGAGGATCGCTGATATGGCGGAGGGATTAAGGCAGATTGCCGGGCTTGAGGATCCGATCGGTGAAGTTTTGTATATGAAGACGAGGCCGAATGGCCTTCGGATCGGGCAGAAAAGAGTGCCCCTCGGTGTTGTGGGGATCATCTATGAGTCCCGCCCGAACGTGACGGCAGATGCTTTCGGGCTCTGCTTTAAGACGGGAAATGCAGTTATCCTGCGCGGCGGAAGTGATGCTATCCACTCTAATCAGGCAATCGTCCACGCAATCAAGACGGGGCTGCGCAAAGAGCGGCTCTGCCAGGATATGGTCGTACTGGTGGAGGATACAAGCCGCGATGTTGTGAATGATATGATGAAAATGCACGGAGGTATCGACGTCCTGATCCCGAGGGGCGGTGCGGGGCTGATCGCAAATGTTGTGGAGAACAGCACGGTGCCCGTAATCGAGACCGGTACGGGAAACTGTCATGTCTATGTAGATGAGACGGCTGATATCCGGATGGCGGCTGACATTGTGGAGAATGCAAAGACACAGCGTATGGGTGTATGTAATGCCTGCGAATCTCTCGTCGTCCACAGCGGGATTGCTGAAGCAGCTCTTCCGCAGATCGTGCAGAAGTTAAAGAACCATGATGTGGAGATCCGCGGGGATGAAAGGGCGCGGGAAATATGTGGGGAAATCATCCCGGCGACAGAAGAAGACTGGGGCACAGAGTATCTGGACGCTATTATATCCGTGAAGATCGTGGATTCCATTGATGAGGCGATCGCCCATATCAATAAATATAATACCGGGCATTCCGAGTCCATTATTACGAAAGACTATGATAATGCACTGAAATTCCAGGATGAAATCGATGCGGCGGCAGTGTATGTGAACGCATCCACCAGATTTACCGATGGATTTGAGTTCGGATTCGGTGCGGAGATTGGCATCAGCACCCAGAAACTCCATGCAAGGGGACCGATGGGGCTTGAGGCGCTGACTACAACAAAATATATCATCTTCGGGAACGGACAGATCAGGAAATAAAATAGAAAAGAATTTATAATATCAGGCGGAGCGTCAGAGACTTTAAAACTTCTGACACTCCGCCTGAGCATTTTGTGAAAATTGTGTTCCAAAGAGACGGATCATCTTCCGCCTGCCTGCCATCTTCTCCAGACAAAATATCCCCCAAAAGCAAACAGGAAAGCCAGGACAAGATATATGAACAGTCCGACCTGATATGATGCCAGATAAGTGCCGAAGAATGGAACCAGGCGATGATCAATCAGACCTCCGGCCACCGAGATCAGCTTTGCGGGGCAGTAACTCCATATCTGTGACAGCACGCGGAACTGTCCGGGTATGTTTAAAAAAGAACTGATCAGTAAGAAACCGATGAGGACGCCCATAGCAGGGATACTGCTTCGGAAATGTTCCGTCAGGTACAGGGATGCGCAGCCCAGCATAATAGCGGCAGCAATACTGATGCCGAGCAGGATGAGTACAGACTGACCTGCAGTAAGTTTCCACGTACAATCGAGTATATGGAACTGTATTTGCGCACTGAATCCCTCGGTCCCGTAGATTACGAATGAAGGGACAGCAAAGGAGATGAACAGGAGCAGTGCGGCAGCTACAGAAAATATAACGGCAGTAAACAGTTTTGCAAGGAAAGCCGGGCGTCTGCCAAACCGTGTGCACAGAATGATCTGGTCAGTCTTTCGGGAGTGTTCCTCTGCGGATACAGGAGGGATGCACACTGCAGTAAGGAAGGAAACCATGACAGAGAGGATTGTAAAGGTGGCAAGAATGGACTTATAACTTCCACAGTACCGGTAGATAAACGGTGTGGTGATATCTTCTTCCTGTGCAGTGAGAAAAGCTTTTTCTTCATCAGAGAGAGATTCCTGCGCCCATCGTGCCTGGAGATAATCCTTTCTCAGATCATAGAGCTGCGCAGCTGTGCCAGTGTAGTATGGTATGCCGTTATCATTGTTCGAGGATATAACAGTCATTTGCCGGCAGATTTTGGGATGTCTGCTCGGATGGCTTGAAATTGTTATCATCAAACTGTTCCAGATAAAATTCTTTCAGATTCTCCCCGATATCCTCATGTGTTCCATTGAAGATCAGGCGGCCGTCTTTCATCATGAGGATACGGTCTGCTATCAGTTCAATGTCGGATACGATATGGGTGGAGAGAAGGACGATGCTTTCCTGTCCGAGCCGGTCGATCATTTCCCGGAATCGGACGCGCTCTTTCGGATCAAGTCCGGCTGTGGGCTCGTCGAGCACAAGAAGCTTGGGCCGGTTTAAGAGTGCCTGCGCGATGCCCAGACGCTGTTTCATTCCGCCGGAATATGTCTTGATCTTCTGTTTTTTATGCGATTCAAGTCCTACCAGGGTCAGAAGCTCTCCGGTGCGGCAGCGGGAGTCGGTTTTGCGCAGCCCTTTGAGTGCAGCCATATACATTAGAAAGTCTTCGGCGGTAAAGGCGGGATAATAGCCAAAATCCTGAGGGAGATATCCGAGGATACTCCGGTATTCTTCCGTGGATACATCTGCCCTTCCGAAAGTTACTGTGCCGCTGTCCGGGCGCAGGATGCCGCAGATCATGCGCATGAGAGTCGTTTTCCCGGCTCCGTTGGCGCCCAGCAGTCCGTGAACCCCTTTCCCGAGAGTAAGAGAGATCCGGTCCACGGCGATTTTATTTTTATAATGCTTGCTCAGCCGGTCAATGTGAAGTTCCATGTTAATTCCTCCGATTGTCTGATATATTTTCTGAGTTCCAGTACTGCTGCAATTCCGAAGAAGAGAAGTGCTGCGGGAATAAGTGCAGGAATATCCGCCGCACGGTCCAGAAAGCCTGTGGCGTATGCGGTGAGAAAGAATACGCTGACAAGAGCGCTGGCCCCGGCGCATAGAATAGTACAGTCTCTTCCGCGGAGTTTTCGGACCGCGGGAAGGGTGAGGGCGCAGGTCAGCAGATAGGGCAGCAGGATACAGGCTGCAGTCATGCTCAGGTCCGTTTCCCAGAAATAGGTGCCAAAGGGCATCAGTACTGCCAGCAGGAGCAGGTTTCCCCCGCCCAATATGCCCAGTCGTGCGCACAGGACAGCCTGCAGGGAGAACCGGGCAGATAATTCCAGCTCCTCCATGCCAAAACGTGCAGAGCGTCCGGCCTCTGCAATCGTTGCCAGCGCAAGGAACGGGATACAGGCAGAGAGGATGACAGGGGCGGAGAGTTCCTGCAGCTGTTCCTGCGGGGCTGTCGTCTGCCAGGGGTGCAGGGGCAGAAGTATGGCGGCGGCGAAGATACAGAGGGACAGGAGCCAGTTCCATTTTCGGATATAGTGCATTTGAGTTTGAAGAAAAACCGGCCACGAGATACGAGGAGAATAAAGAGTCTCCCTTGCTGCGGCGCGGTAATCGGAGCTTTGGAAGAAAGTGTCTTTTCGCTCAGGTGCCGGAACTGTATAGAGACTGCGCAAAGTCTTGGTCAGGAGCGCTTTTTGTT
The DNA here is from genome assembly GCA_019119675.1 of Candidatus Mediterraneibacter faecipullorum. Classification (GTDB taxonomy): domain Bacteria; phylum Bacillota; class Clostridia; order Lachnospirales; family Lachnospiraceae; genus Mediterraneibacter; species Mediterraneibacter faecipullorum. The sequence continues at coordinate 15,534 of DWWO01000097.1, forward strand.
TGAAATGATTTCTCTTCACTGGAAATCCTCCTTTCTCAGCTGATTTTTTTAAAAGTTTTAATGCCCGTTTCAATCTGCGGTATACTGCGAAGCGTGACAGGTTCATGATTCTGCCGATCTCTCCGGGATTCAGCTCCAGTACATAGCGCAGGCAGATGATCTCCCGGTCGGATTCACTGAGGGTCTGCAGAGCCTGAACCAGAACAATTGATGTGTCCGTAAGCTCCGAGACGGATGCAGTGGGAGAGAATGCTGTGCTCTCGGTGCTGTGAGCTGCATCGCTGAATATGGATATATCACAGTTGATGACGGATTCCGGCCGGGTTTTTGTGTGCCGGATGTGATCGATACACAGATTTCGCGCGATGGTGTACAGGAAAGCGAGGGGCTTTCCCCTGTCATGATAAGTGGAAGTCTCCAGAAACTTAAGGAAAGCCTCTTGCGTCAGATCTTCCGCAAGACTGTGGTCCTGCATACGAAAAAAGCAGTAACGATAAATGTCGTCATAGTATTCTTCCAGATTCATCAGCAGATCCCCGCCTTTCATAATGTATAACGCATGAACTTTATAAAGTGTGCGCTCCTGAATAAAAAAATTGCAGCTTGTATCTGCGCATTTTTACGCAGAGGAATCTGAATGTTATAAGTATTCACATATTATACACCAACAGCATTCCGATTCTATCGAAAAATCAAGAAAAACAAGTTTAATTGAATGAATATATATAAATAACACTTGCATAATATGCAAAAAAGATGTATTATTATGCAAGCACTATTCATAACTATTTTTATGAAATGCTTTACTTACTATTAAATGAGGTATATCATAGGAAACTGAAATGCGGAGCGGTCCGCAGCAGTATTTAAGTCAAAAGAAAGACAGTTAAAGTGTATATGGAAGGAACAAAAGCTATGATCAAAGTTGGTATTATCGGCGCCACTGGCTATGCAGGTGGTGAACTCGTAAGAATATTATCGGGACATAAGGACGCAGAGATCAAATGGTACGGTTCAAGAAGCTATATTGATCAGAAATACGCGGACGTATACAGAAATATGTTTCAGATCGTGGATGAGGTCTGCATGGACGACAATATGGAGGAACTGGCATCCCAGGTGGACGTGATCTTCACAGCGACACCGCAAGGGCTGTGCGCATCCCTGGTAAATGAAGAAATTCTTTCAAAGACAAAGGTCATTGACCTGAGCGCAGATTTCCGTCTGAAAGACGTGAAAGTGTATGAAGAGTGGTACAAGATCGGGCACAAGGCTCCGCAGTTTATTGACGAGGCGGTATACGGGCTGTGTGAGATCAACCGGGAGGATGTGAAGAAAGCGAGACTGGTGGCAAATCCGGGCTGCTATACAACCTGCTCCATTTTGACGGCATATCCACTTGCCAAAGAGGGGATGATCGATATGAACACGCTGATCATTGACGCCAAATCCGGCACCTCAGGAGCAGGAAGAGGGGCAAAGGTACAGAATCTCTTCTGTGAAGTGAACGAGAACATGAAGGCATACGGTGTGGCAACCCACAGACATACTCCGGAGATTGAGGAACAGCTGGGCTATGCGGCAGGCGAAAAAGTGGTGCTCAATTTCACTCCGCATCTTGTACCGATGAACAGAGGAATTCTTGCCACGGAATACGCAAAACTTACGAAAGATGTAAGCTGGGAAGAAGTAAAGGCTGTTTACGATAAATATTATGCAGATGAAAAATTTGTGCGTGTCCTTGATAAAGACGTATGCCCGGAAACGAAATGGGTAGAGGGCAGCAACTATGTGGATATCGGATTTAAGATCGATCCGAGGACAGGCCGTATCATCATGATGGGCGCTATCGATAATCTGGTGAAAGGCGCTGCGGGACAGGCAGTACAGAATATGAATCTGATGTTCGGATTAGAAGAGAGCGAAGGTTTGGATTTAGTCCCAATGTTCCCTTAGGGGACGTAGTTAAATCGGGTTTTACTACGTCCCAAATCCAGATTCAGGGTGTCCCAAAGCTGTGGTAAGGGTGTCCCCAAATGAAGATGAAAGGATTATTCAACTATGATAAGAGTTATGACGATAGATGATTATGACGAGGTTTACGCTCTGTGGAAAAAGATCCGGGGATTCGGAATCCGGAGTATCGATGACTCCAGAGAGGGTGTGGATCGGTTCCTGAAGAGAAATCCGACGACGAGTGTAGTGGCAGTGAAAGACGGGAAGATCGTCGGAAGTATCCTTTGCGGTCATGACGGAAGGCGGGGATGTCTTTATCATGTATGCGTGGATGAGGCGTACCGGCGTCACGGAATCGGGCGTGATATGGTCGTACATGCGATGAAAGCACTGCAGGCTGAGCAGATCAACAAGGTTTCTCTTATCGCGTTTACGAAGAATGATATCGGAAATGCATTCTGGAATACGATCGGATGGACAGAGCGTCTGGATTTAAATTATTACGATTTTACATTAAATGAAGAAAATATTACAGCTTTTAATGAACAATAGATGATCAAAAACGGATTTATTTTTAGAAAGAAGAGGGATGTAAAATGCAGATGATCGAGGGCGGAGTGACAGCGGCGAAAGGCTTTGAGGCAGCAGCGGCAGCGGCTGGGATCAAGTATCAGAACCGCACGGACATGGCGCTTATTTACAGTGAGAAACCGTGCAAAGTGGCGGGCACATTTACGACTAATGTAGTGAAAGCAGCACCGGTAAAGTGGGATAGAAATGTGGTAGACAGCGGCGTTAAATCCCAGGCTGTCATCGTGAATTCGGGCATTGCAAATGCGTGTACCGGAGAAGAAGGTATGAAGTATTGTGAAGAGACGGCAAATGAAGCGGCCAAGGTATTGGGAGTAGATGCAGGGAGCGTTTTAGTCGGCTCCACAGGCGTGATCGGAATGCAGCTTCCTATGGATCGGGTGAAAGATGGAATCCGTAAGCTGGCAGAAGCGAAGAAACCGGATCTTGAGAGTGGAACTCAGGCAGCACAGGCGATTATGACGACAGATACAAAGAAAAAAGAGGCAGCAGTTACAGTTGAGATCGGCGATGTGACAGTGACCATCGGAGGGATGGCAAAAGGTTCCGGTATGATCCACCCGAATATGTGCACTATGCTTGCATTCATTACAACGGATGCCAAGATTTCCAGGAAAGCGCTTCAGGCTGCACTCAGCGAAGATGTGGAAGATACATATAATATGATTTCTGTGGATGGAGATACCTCAACTAACGACACCGTGCTCCTTCTGGCAAACGGTGCGGCCGGAAATGAAAAGATCCGTTACGGTACATGGGAGTACGAGGCGTTTAAAACTGCTCTTCATTATGTAAATGAAACCCTGGCAAAAGAGATGGCAGGAGACGGTGAGGGCGCGACCGCACTGTTCGAGGCGAAAGTTATTGGCGCGGATACAAAAGAGCAGGCAAAAAAACTTGCCAAATCTATTGTCTGCTCCAACCTGACTAAGGCAGCAATTGCAGGACATGACGCCAATTGGGGAAGGATCCTGTGTGCAATGGGATACTCCGGAGCACAGTTTGACCCGGAAAAAGTGGATCTCTATTTCGAGAGTGAGGCAGGAAAACTTAAGATCATTGAAAACGGAGTTGCACTAAATTACAGCGAAGAGAAAGCAACAGAAATCCTGTCTCAGCCAAAAGTAACAGCAATTGCGGATATTAAAGAAGGAGATGTCGGGGCGACAGCATGGGGATGCGACCTGACACATGGATATATCGATATCAATGCAGATTACCGGAGCTGATAATTCGGTTGACTTAAACATTTAAAAATAAAAATGGTGCAAACAGGGACAGGGCAAAAGCCGATTTGGGACACCGTAAAGTCTAATTGGGGACGTAGTCAAATCGGGTTTTACTACGTCCCTGAAGGAGGTAAGGATGAATAAGAATATGCAGCAATATCTTGAAAAGGCGCAGGTCCTCATCGAGGCCCTGCCATACATCCAGCGTTTCAACCGTAAAATTATCGTAGTCAAATACGGCGGCAGCGCTATGGTGGACGAGGAACTGAAGAAGCGTGTCATTGAGGATGTGACCCTTCTGAAGCTTGTCGGCTTCAAGCCGATCATCGTACACGGCGGCGGCAAAGAGATCAGCAAGTGGGTCGGCAAAGTAGGCATGGAGCCGAAATTTATCAACGGCCTGCGTGTGACCGATGCAGATACGATGGAAGTGGCAGAGATGGTGCTTGGCCGTGTTAACAAGAGTCTGGTACAGCTTGTTGAGAGCCTCGGCGTGCGTGCCATCGGCATCAGCGGCAAGGACGGCGCACTTCTGAAGGTCGATAAGAAATATTCCGACGGGCAGGACATCGGATATGTGGGAGACATAAAAGAAGTAAACGGCCAGATCTTATATGACCTGCTGGAAAAAGATTTCCTCCCGATCGTTTGCCCGGTGGGACTGGATGATGATTTTAATACATATAATATCAACGCGGACGACGCGGCGTGTGCGATCGCCCGTGCGGTCAAAGCGGAGAAGCTGGCGTTTTTGACGGATATTGAGGGCGTGTATAAAGATCCGTCAGATCCGTCTACACTTATCTCCGAGCTTCGTGTGGACGAGGCGAAGAAACTGATGGACAGCGGATACATCGGCGGCGGTATGCTGCCGAAACTCCAGAACTGTATCGACGCCATTGAAGCAGGCGTTTCAAGGGTGCATATCCTGGACGGACGTATCCCTCACTGTCTGCTCCTTGAGATCTTTACGAACAAAGGAATCGGTACGGCAATTTTAAACAGTGAAGAAAGCAGGTATTATCATGGTGAACAATAAGATACAGGCAGCAGAAGAAAATCTGATCCGTGTATATAACCGTTTCCCGGTGGTGCTGGACCACGGTGAGGGAATGTACCTTTATGACACGGATGGTAAGGAATATCTCGATTTTGCCGCAGGATTTGCGGTGACAGGACTGGGATATGACAATAAAGAGTTAAATGAGACTCTGAAAGCGCAGATTGATAAATTATATCATACATCGAATCTCTATTACCACGAGAGTTGCGGCGAGGCGGCGAAAGAACTGAACCGTGTCAGCGGAATGGACAGGGTGTTTTTTACAAACAGCGGAGGTGAGGCCATTGAAGGTGCCTTAAAGTCAGCCAGACGCTACGCATATACGAAAGGCACGGGGAGATATGAGTTTATTGCCATGGAGAATTCCTTCCACGGAAGGACGTTCGGAGCGGTGTCGGTGACAGGTCATGACTCTTACAGAGAGCCGTTTGAGCCCCTTGTCCCGGGTGTGAAATTTGCAAAGTTCAATGATCTGGACAGTGTGAAAACACTGGTCAGTGACAAGACCTGCGCGATCATCCTGGAGCCGCTTCAGGGAGAGGGCGGCATCAATCTTGCCACGCAGGAATTTATGGAAGGGATCCGGAAGATCTGCGATGAGAACGGAATCCTTATGATCTGTGACGAAGTGCAGTGCGGTATGGGACGGACTGGAAGCATGTTCGCATGGCAGGGATTTGGTACGAGACCGGACATTCTGACGATGGCAAAAGCAATCGGAAACGGTATCCCCGTCGGGGCGTTTGCCATGACGGAAGAGGTGGCAAAATACTCTCTGAAACCCGGTGACCACGGAGCTACATATGGTGGCAATCCTCTTGCATGTACAGCGGTAAGAAAAGTGATCGAGATCTTTGAACGGGACAATATCGTAGGTCACGTCAATGAAGTGGCACCATATCTCACGAAAAAGCTGGATGAGCTTGTGGATGAACTGGACTGTGTAGTTCAGCGAAAAGGGAAAGGCCTGATGCAGGGCATTGAGATCACAAAACCGATCGCAGAAGTAAACCGGCGCTGTGTAGAGGGAGGACTTCTTGTGATACAGGCAGAGGGAAATGTGATCCGCTTTGTTCCACCTCTGATCGTGGAGGAGAAGCACATCGATGAAATGATAGAAAAACTGAAACAGGCGTTGGCAGAGTAAGCTGTGAACTGGTGATGCATAAGAAAACCGGTCAAAGGACATACTATCCGGAAAACAGGCATAAAATGCATGGAGGTATGATCCGATGATTGGTTTTTTTATTGCGCTGCTCTCCGGAGCGATGATGAGTATACAGGGAGTGTTCAACACACAGGTCACAAAGACGACCGGTGTATGGGTGAGCAATGGCTGGGTGCAGATCACTGCCTTTGCTGTCTGTCTGGCAGCATGGTTCTTTACCGGGAGAGACAGCGTGGCGGCTCTCGGAAAAGTAGAACCGAAATATATGCTTTTAGGTGGTGTGATCGGTGCGGGCATCACCTGGACAGTCATCAAGAGTATCGAGGCACTTGGCCCGGCAAAATCAGCCCTTCTTATTGTTATTGCACAGCTTGCGGTATCTTATGTGATACAGCTTTTTGGTCTGTTCGGAATGGACAAAGAGCCCTTTTCGTGGAGAAAACTGGGCGGGCTTGCACTGGCTGTCGTGGGGATAGCTATATTCCAGTGGGAGTAAAGATATATTTCGACAAGTCAGACGAGATTTGCAAAAAAACCGTAATAAATATGTAACAAAGCGTCAAATCCTTAACAAACAATTAATTGTCTATTGTAATTTCCGAAAAAATTCGTTACAATGTTACTGTCCGGCATAAAAGGGGTATTTCTCCTGCATGAGAAAGTAGGAGAAGAGCTATGCAAGACAATCTGAAAAAAATCAAATTATCACGCACTTTTGGTAAAGCACTCATTTTCATAGTGTTTTTCTTTTTCGCTGGCTGCGGCAGCGCAGATACAGAGGAGAACGGCGTTGAAGAGATCACGTTGACATATGAGGAGGCGGAAGAAGCGGCAGAGAATGCCGAAACTTCAGAGAATAACGGGGGAGAACAGGCAGATACAGCGGGGCAGACCGTGTTCGTGTATGTGTGCGGAGCAGTGGAATCCCCGGGAGTGTATGAGCTCAGGGCGGATGCACGTGTATTCGAGGCGATCAGTTCGGCGGGCGGCATCACGGAGGACGCCGCTCCGGATGCAGTCAACCAGGCGCGGGTCATAGCAGACGGAGAGCAGATTTATGTCCCGACAGTGGAAGAGGCAGCATCACAGCAGACAGGGGTTGGAGGAACAACAGTAACCAAAGGTACGGAAAGTGTAAAAGTAAATATAAATACAGCCGGGAAAGAGGAGCTTATGACTCTGACAGGGATCGGAGAAGCAAAAGCGGACGATATCCTGAAATACCGGGAAGAGCACGGCAGCTTCGGAAGTATCGAGGAGCTGATGCAGATCAACGGGATCAAGGAAGGCGTATTTAATAAAATAAAAGATGACATAACAATTTGACACAGGAGTCGTGAAAGCGGAGTATGAGTAAAAAGATATTAGTCGTAGATGATGAAAAACTGATCGTAAAAGGAATCCGGTTCAGTCTGGAACAGGAAGGTATGGAGGTAGATTGTGCCTATGACGGCGAGGAGGCGCTGGAGTGCGCGAGAAAATGCGAGTACGATCTGGTGCTCCTTGACGTAATGCTTCCGAAGATGGACGGATTTGAAGTGTGTCAGCAGATCAGAGAATTCTCAGATATGCCGATCGTTATGCTGACAGCCAAAAGTGAGGACATGGATAAGATCCTGGGACTTGAATACGGAGCAGACGACTATATTACCAAGCCGTTTAATATCCTTGAGGTGAAAGCAAGGATCAAGGCGATCATGCGCCGTACTTCCAAAAGAAAAGAACCGGCCGGAAGCCCTGTGCTGGTGAAAGGGAATATGAAGATCGACTGCGAGAGCAGGCGGGTGTTCATCGGGGACAGGGAGATCAATCTGACTGCAAAAGAGTTTGATGTCCTGGAACTCCTCGCGACAAATCCAAACAAAGTATATAGCAGGGAAAACCTTTTGAATCTTGTATGGGGATATGACTATCCGGGAGATGCGAGAACAGTAGATGTACATATCCGGCGGCTGAGGGAAAAGATCGAGATCAACCCCAGCGAGCCGAAATTTGTTCATACAAAGTGGGGAGTGGGTTATTATTTCCAGGGCTAAACGTCGTATCAGATTAAGAGACAAAGTCTTTAAAAATATGCGGATCCGCATTATCGTATTGTTTGTGCTGGCAGGGCTTGTGCCCTGTCTTGCCGCGCTGTTCGGGGTCGTAAAGTTCTATGAGCTTCATGCCGTGGAACTTCGGACGGCCGAGATCCAGAATCAATGTACGATCCTTTCTAACCAGCTGAGCAATTACAGCTACCTGACCGATACTTCATCGGAAGTTATCAACGCAAATCTTGCACAGCTTACCAACATCTACAACGGAAGGGTCATGATCATCGACCGCGATCTGAAAGTCATAAAAGATACATACAGTCTGGATGAGGGGAAAACAGATGTTTCCGAAAATGTGATCCGCTGTATGCAGGGGGAGACTACGAATCAGTATGACAGGAGAAATCATTATATTGAGGTGACATCTCCGATCCTGGGAGCCGAGGACGATGAGGTGGTAGGTGTTATGCTCGCTACCGTTGCAACGGATAATATTGAAGCGACGATCCAGATCTTATATACACATGGCGGCGTTGTGGTCGGTATCATATTGATTCTTCTGACCGTTTTCGGCGTGTTCATTGCGGACCGGATGGTAAGACCGATACACCGGATCACAGGCGCGATTGAAAATGTGACAGAAGGCTACAGTGATGACGTACTCCACGTGGATACATTCACGGAGACAAGGCAGCTCAGTGAAGCCTTTAACAAGATGCTCGGAAGATTGAAAATACTTGATGAATCAAGGGAAGAGTTTGTCTCAAATGTCTCTCACGAATTGAAGACGCCGATGACATCTATGAAAGTGCTGGCGGATTCTCTTCTTGAGATGAAGGAAGCTCCTGTGGAGATGTATCAGGAGTTCATGCAGGATATCGCAAAAGAGATCGACAGGGAGAATCAGATCATCACAGATCTTCTTTCTCTCGTTAAGATGGACAAGACCGGACAGAATCTGAATATACAGACTGTCAATATCAATGAGCTCCTGGAACAGATCCTGAAGCGTCTCCGTCCGATCGCAGACAAAAAAAATGTGGAGATGGTCATGGAGAGTTTCCGTCCTGTAAGTGCAGAGATCGACGAGATGAAATTTACGCTCGCTATATCGAATCTTGTGGAGAATGCGATCAAATATAATCACGATAATGGCTGGGTCCATGTATCTCTCAATGCAGACCATAAATATTTCTATATCAAGGTGGAAGACTCGGGAATCGGGATTCCGGAGGAAGACCAGCCGCATATTTTTGAGCGTTTCTACCGGGTGGACAAGTCTCATTCCAGAGAGATTGGCGGTACAGGGCTGGGACTTGCAATTGCGAGAAATGCAGTGATCGTCCATCGCGGTGCGATCAAGGTCTACAGCAACGAGGGAGAGGGAACGACTTTTACAGTCCGTATTCCTTTGACCTACGTGGCAGCATAGGAGGGTGACAAAATGAAGATAAGAAAACTTGTTCTCCCCACAGTGATCTGTCTGACTGTTCTGATCGCGGCATGCGGCAGTCGGAAACAGATCGGAGAAGGAGATTCCTATGTCTATTGCCTGAATGAGAGTGAGACCGGACTGATCAAAGTCGCATGTGATCTGCCGGATGGCGAAACACAGGAGGCAGCCGAAGCAGTGCTGGAAGAATTAAGCACTCCGGCAGAGGATATCGAGTATATGACGCCTATTCCTGAAGAGGTAAAGGTACAGAACTGTGAACTCTTCGGCGGAATACTGGAAGTTGATTTCAGTGGAGAATATCTGGATGTCAGAAACATCCGGGAGAAACTGATGCGGGCTGCGGTCGTGCAGTCGCTCGTGCGTATCGATGGTGTAAATGCGGTCGCATTTACTGTGGACGGAGCTCCCCTGACAGATAATGATGGCGTGGAGATCGGTCTGATGAACGAGGATGATTTCGTGGAAACGACGGCTTCTTCTCCGAGTGCATATCAAACAGATACGCTCACACTTTACTTCGCAAATGAGAGCGGAGATAAACTTGTGGCAGAACAAGTAGATGTCAGATACAGCAGTAATGTGTCAAAAGATAAGCTGATCGTGGAGAAGCTGATGCAGGGACCGGACGGAACAGATAGTTTTCCTACGATCAATCCGGATACAAATCTGCTGAGTGTGACAACAAAAGATAAAATATGTTATGTAAATTTTGACAGTACATTTTTGACAGGAGCATATGATATCCTGCCTGAACTTACTGTATATTCGATCGTGAACTCTCTGGTTGAGGGAACAGAGGCTACACAGGTACAGATTACGATCAACGGAGAGACCAACGCCAGTTATATGGAAGCTGTGGACCTTTCACAGCCTTTTGAGGCGGATATGGATCTTGTCGCAGCCGATGAAGCAGATGAATGAAAAAACGGCCGCTTTGTGCGATATGTATTTTATTTCTTGTGATACAGAGTATAAGAGTCCTCTTTTCCGGTGTGGAAGAAACGCAGCCTTCTGCATTGGAAAAGGTGGTCTCTTATGGGGAAAAGCAGGTTGAACTTGCAGGTACTGTATACAGGATCGAAGAGAAGAAAAAAGTAACGGCTGTCTTTCTGAAAGACAGTACTGTGTCTGTTGCAGGTCAGATGCTCAATGAGTCTGAACTTCTTGTGTATATTTCCAAAAATGAAACAGAACAATCGACCGAAATAAAGATCGGAAACCGGGCTGCAGTCTCCGGAGAGGCGGAAATCTTTGAAACTGCCCGCAATCCGGGTAATTTCGACCAGAAAACTTATTATCTGCGCCAGGGAATCCATGTGCTTGTGTGGGCAGAACAGTTCAGGATACTGTCACTTGATATAAAGCCTGTCCGGCAGTTCCTTTCGGAGGTCAGGGGCAGGTGGAATGAACTGCTGGTCCGGCATCTCGGGGACTACTACGGAGGAACGATGAGCGCGATCCTTCTGGGGGAGAAGAGCGGGCTGGATGCCAGGATGAAGACGATGTACCAGAAGTGCGGGATCAGCCATCTGCTTGCCATATCCGGTCTGCATATGACGTTTTTGGGCATGGGAATCTATAATCTCCTGCGGAAAGCCGGATGTGGATTTGTCATTTCGGGTCTTGCAGGCGGTATACTTCTGATCCTGTACAGCCTGATGATCGGAGCCGGCGTCTCCAGCCTCCGCGCCCTGATCATGTTCATGGTGCGGATCGGTGCAGAGATCACGGGCAGGGACTATGATCTTTTGACCAGCCTGTTCCTGTCCGCTGCCATTCTTTGTTTCCGGCAGCCGCTGTATCTGACAGATGCGGGATTTCAGCTTTCCTACGGGGCAATACTGGGGATAGCCCTGTTTAGTCCGGTATTCTCTGAGATGTTCGGATGTGCGCAGGTCAGTGACAGGAAAAGAAGGCTTGAACGTAAGAAAACAGGACGGATCCTGTGGATGCAGAGTAAAGGACTCACAGCTTTTCTATGGATCCTGAATGGTCTGAGCACCAGCCTTGCTGTCAATGTGTTCCTGCTTGGCCCCCTGCTCTGGTTTTATTTCGAAGTCCCTCCATATTCTGTATTTCTGAACCTGATCGTGATCCCTGTCATGCCTGTTGCAATGGGAGCGGGAGTGGCAGGATCTGCGCTGAGCCTTATGTCCGATGCCGCGGGCGGTGCCGTGCTGCAGATCTGCGGCGGGGTACTCCGGAGCTATGATCAGGTGTGTACATGGGCAGGTATGCTTCCCTGTAACCGGTTTGTGGCAGGGAAGCCGGACGCGCCCTGGATCGTGGTATATTATCTGGTACTGGCCGGATTATGGATTTTGTTCAAGTATATTGTCGGAAAAAGAGAACAGGAGGAAGAAAAGAGGAAAAGCGGGAATAAGATTTCAAATAAAAGCCGGAAACCATGCAGACTCCCCGGCTGTGCGATACTGTTCTTTGCAGCGGGGATGGCACTGGTATGCAGGGGCGGATTTCGGCTGCCGGATGAAGCACAGATCACAGTACTGGATGTGGGGCAGGGAGACGGGATCCATATCAGACATGATTCTCTCAACTGCCTGATCGACGGCGGGAGCAGCGATGTCTCATCCGTGGGGACTTACCGTCTGGAACCTTATTTTCTCTCACGGGGGGTGGATGCGCTTGACTATGTATTTGTGACCCATGGAGATGACGATCATATCAGCGGAGTGCGGGAGATGCTGGAGAATCAGACGTTCGGGGTGAAAATCCGGAATCTTGTGATGCCGCCTTTGGAATATCAGGATGAAAAACTTATCGAGCTCGCGCAGACTGCCGTAAAAAACGGAACGAGAGTCACAGTCATGGATCCGGGAGACAAGATCACAACAGGCGCGGCAGAAGAGGAAAAGGGCATGGTCCTTACCTGTATCGGACCGGAAAGCGGATTAGAAGTGGAGCCGGGAAATGAGACCTCTCTTGTTCTGGATCTGTCTTTTGGAGAATTTGATATGCTGTTTACCGGTGATGTGGAAGGCAGTGGAGAAGAAAGTCTGATCAGCTCCGGACTGCTGAGGGACTATGATATCTTGAAAGCCGCCCATCATGGATCGAAAAATTCCGGGACAGAGGAATTTCTGCAGATCACAGCATCGGAGTATGCTGTGATTTCAGCAGGGAAGGACAACCGGTACGGACATCCTCACGCAGAGACGCTGCAGAGGCTTAACGATGCCGGGGGTACAGTTTATTCCACGCAGGACAACGGAGCGGTTATGATACGAAGCGATGGGGTGACCATGACGATAAACGGATTTAAGTAAACAGTCTGCCCTGCGCTGTTTTACTCATTAGCAGGCGCTCCGCTCATGGAGCTGAACTGTTATCATAAATCTCTTGTCAAAACGTGTTTCTTTCCTTTATAATACAAGAGTTATGAAAAGCCTGAATGAAGATTTAAAAACAGGACAATTTAAACAGATCTATCTTCTGTACGGTCAGGAGGCTTACCTGAAGAAGCAGTATAAGGAACGGTTCATCAAAGCCATGGTTCCCGAAGGGGACACTATGAATTATTCTTACTATGAAGGGAAGAAGACAGATATCAAAGAAGTGATCGATCTGGCGGAGACTCTGCCCTTTTTTGCAGAGCGCCGGCTGATCGTATTTGAGGATACCGGATTCTTTAAAAGCGGAGGGAATGACCTGGCAGATTATATCAGCAGCGGGATACCCGAAACGACCTTTTTTATTTTTATAGAAAATGAAGTGGACAAGCGCGGTAAACTCTACAAGACAGTAAAGGCAAAAGGGCATATTGCAGAACTTGCTGCCCAGGATGAGAACACGCTCCGGAAATGGGTCTCCGGGCTGATCCGAAAGGAAAAGAAGGAGATGTCGCAGCCTGATATTGCATATTTTCTGAACAAAGTCGGAACGGATATGGAGAATATCACAAAAGAGCTGGAAAAGCTGTTCTGCTACTGTCTGGACCGGAATGTCATTGTACGGGAAGATGTGGATGCCATCTGCGTGACGCAGATCACGAACCACATTTTTGATATGGTCAATGCAGTGGCCGCAAAGGATCAGAAAAGAGCACTGGATCTGTACTATGATCTGCTCGCGCTGAAAGAGCCGCCGATGCGTATCCTGGCCCTCATGTCGAAAGAATACAGGGATCTGTTCCATGTAAAAGAACTCTCAAGACAGGGATACGGGAGAAAGGATATCGCTTCGAAAGCAGGGCTGCATCCTTTTGTTGCGGGAAAATATATGGATCTGGCGAAAAGATTTCAGCCGGGTGAGCTGAGAAAAGTCATGGAGGAGAGTGCGGATCTCGAACAGAGAGTCAAGACCGGTCTCATAACAGACACCCTTGCAGTGGAACTGTTTATTGTAAAACAGTCAGCTTAAATATGATGCGTAAGGTTCAGCCCGTGACCAGACGGCTGAACTGCTGCAGGAAAAAGTATGGAGGAATCAAATTGGCAGTAATAGATCAGAGTAAAATCAGAAATTTTTGTATCATTGCACACATAGATCATGGAAAATCCACACTGGCAGACCGTATCATTGAGATGACGGGGCTGCTTACAGACCGTGAGATGCAGGCTCAGGTCCTCGACAATATGGATCTGGAGCGAGAGAGAGGCATCACGATCAAAGCTCAGGCAGTCCGTACAATCTACAAGGCGGACGACGGGGAAGAATATATGTTCAACCTGATCGACACACCGGGGCATGTAGATTTCAACTATGAGGTATCCAGAAGCCTTGCAGCCTGCGACGGCGCGATCCTTGTAGTGGATGCGGCGCAGGGAGTGGAGGCACAGACCCTTGCCAATGTATATCTGGCACTGGATCACGATCTGGACGTGATGCCGGTCATCAATAAGATCGACCTGCCGAGCGCCGATCCGGAGCGGGTGAAAGAGGAGATCGAGGACGTGATCGGGATCGATGCGGAAGACGCGCCGCTCATTTCAGCGAAGACCGGCCAGAATGTGCATGAAGTGTTAGAGCAGATCGTAACGAAGATCCCGGCTCCGGCAGGAGACCCCGACGCGCCTCTTCAGGCCCTGATCTTTGACTCAAAATATGACTCTTACAAAGGTGTCATTGTATTCTGCCGTATCAAAGAGGGAACAGTGAAAAAAGGAACCCCCATGCTCATGATGGCGACCGGTGCAAAAGCGGATGTGGTGGAAGTCGGGACATTCGGCGCCGGACAGTTTATCCCCTGCGATGAACTGACTGCCGGTATGGTCGGCTATATCACGGCAAGCCTGAAAAATGTAAAAGAGACACGTGTCGGCGATACGATCACCAACGCGGATCATCCGTGTGCGGAACCCCTTCCGGGATATAAGAAAGTAAATCCTATGGTCTACTGCGGACTTTATCCTGCGGACGGTGCGAAATATCCGGATTTAAGAGACGCGCTCGAGAAGCTGCAGCTCAATGATGCGGCGCTTCAGTTCGAGGCGGAGACATCCGTCGCTCTGGGCTTTGGATTCCGCTGCGGTTTCCTGGGACTCCTTCATCTGGAGATCATCCAGGAACGTCTGGAGAGAGAGTATAATCTCGATCTTGTGACGACAGCACCGAGCGTTATCTATAAGATCTATAAGACGAACGGCGAGGTCATCGAGCTGACCAACCCGACGAACATGCCGGATCCGGCGGAGATCGACTACATGGAAGAGCCGATGGTCAAAGCTGAGATCATGGTCACATCAGAGTATATCGGAGCGATCATGGATCTGTGTCAGGAACGCCGGGGAATATACCAGAGCATGGAGTATATCGAAGAAAAACGCGCCGTGCTCCACTACCATCTGCCGCTTAATGAGATCATCTATGATTTCTTTGACGCACTGAAATCCAGATCCAGAGGATATGCTTCCTTTGATTATGAGATGATGGGATACCAGAGATCCGAGCTTGTGAAACTGGATATCCTTATTAATAAAGAAGAAGTGGATGCTCTCTCATTTATCGTATTTGCGGGAAGCGCTTATGAGAGAGGCAGAAAGATGTGCGAGAAGCTTAAAGCAGAGATCCCGAGGCAGCTCTTTGAGATCCCGATCCAGGCGGCCATCGGAAGCAAGATCATTGCAAGAGAGACTGTCAAGGCAATGAGGAAAGACGTTCTGGCGAAATGCTACGGCGGCGATATCTCGCGTAAGAAGAAACTGCTCGAAAAACAGAAAGAGGGAAAGAAGCGCATGCGCCAGGTAGGCAATGTAGAGATCCCGCAGAAGGCGTTTATGAGCGTTCTGAAGTTAGACGACGACTGATATATGAATAAAGCAGAGCCAGCTCCGGATCAGGAGCCTGGTTCGCTGACGGAGCGTACTATGGCAAAAACAAAATTAGAACTGTATGTGCATATTCCGTTCTGTGTGAAGAAATGTGCGTACTGTGATTTCCTGTCCGCCCCTGCTGATGCGCAGGAGCGGACGCTTTATATAGAAGCCCTGACCAGAGAGATCAGGAGCAGGAAAAGTGATTATGAAACGTATCAGGTGAGCACGGTATTTCTGGGCGGCGGTACTCCGTCCGTACTGGAGACGGATGACATCGGGGATATCTTCCGGGCACTTTTGGACAGTTTTGATATTGCAAAAGACGCTGAGATCACCATGGAAGTGAACCCCGGAACCGTGACAGAGGAGAAGGCCGCGGCATGGAAGAAATATGGCGTAAACCGCCTCAGTATCGGGCTGCAGTCCGTAAATGACGATGAACTTAAAATGCTCGGGCGTATCCATACTTATAAGGAATTCCTCAGAACGTGGAAGATCGTGCGCAGGGCAGGATTTGAAAATGTGAATATAGACCTGATCTCGGCAATCCCGGGGCAGACGCTCAGAAGTTGGGAGAGGACTCTGAGGACAGTGGCAAATCTGAAGCCGGAACACATTTCTGCATACAGCCTGATCGTGGAAGCGGGGACGCCTTTTTACGAGCAGTATAGAGAAAACGCGGAAGAAAGAGGAGAGGGCAGTAGAAAGCATGGCAGCACGCTGTCATCCGGACAAGACTATCTGCCGCCGCTCCCGGATGAGGATACCGAGCGTGAAATCTACAAAACCACGGAAAAGATACTTGCAGAATACGGTTATCACAGATATGAAATATCGAACTATGCGAAAGCCGGGTATGAGTGCCGTCATAATCTCGGATACTGGGAACGGAAAGAATATCTCGGGCTCGGGCTTGGCGCTTCATCACTGATCAGCGAGTGCAGATTTCACAATACAAATGATATGGAGAAATATCTGGGCTGTTATGGCGGCGCGGCCGGGGACATGCAGAGCTGCTCTCAGATGCAGAGCGGGATAACTGATATCCGTGAGGACGTGGAATGTCTGACTGTGGAAGATCGTATGGAGGAGTTTATGTTTCTTGGACTTCGTAAGATGGAAGGTATTTCAATGGCAGAGTTCAGGGCGGCTTTCGGAAAAGATATTCGTGATGTGTATGGAGAGCAGTTAAGAAAGCTGTCAGGGCAGGGGCTTATTGAAGTGTCGGATGAGCGGATCAGGCTGACAGAACGGGGGATCGATATCAGCAATTATGTATTCAGTGAGTTTTTGTTTTAGAAATATTGACAACAACGTCTCCGGATAATGCTTCGGAGGCGTTTTGTTATATAAGATAAGGGGGGATTGAATAAAGAAATCGGATATGTTATAGTTATGAAACATCAAAATTATCAAGCGGCTATATTTCGGAAATTCTGCCGCAGGTACTTTCAGGATGACGTCAAGGAGTATCTCTTATTATCAGGGCTGTTTCAGCCGGTAAATTCAGTTTTGATCAAAATCTAAAAGGAGGACATGCTTATGGGAAAAGCAGATGTTGCTGTCAGACAATGGCTGAGCGACAAAGGAAGATTCGCTGATTTGTTTAACGGAGTAGTATTTCAGGGAGAAGAGGTTGTGCTTGCGGGAGCACTGGAGGAGCAGAAAGAAGAAGCGAGTCTTATTGTAACAGATCAGAATAAAAATGAGAGGACTGTCCAAAAATACCGTGATATTGTGATGCGTTGGAACGGGAAACTGAATCTGGCTGTTCTTGCAATAGAGGCGCAGGATAAAATATATCCTGTTATTACACTGGTATTCTATTATGATATGAAAGAATGGGATGCTGCAATAGATTTGTATGATATGATGGGAATAAAAGCCGAAGTAGAAAAGTACCCACTGTTGAAACAATATATTTCAAATTATCATATCAATCTGATAGATGCAGAGCGGATAGAGAAGCCGGAAATGTTCCGCACGGATTTACATGAAGTTCTGGGTATGCTAAGATATAGAGGAGACAAAAGCGGTTTACAAACATATGTTAATGATAATGAGTCATATTTTTCAAATCTTGATCAGGACAGTTATTATGCTATCGGTTCTTTTTTGAAGTCAAAACGATTATTGAAAAAGATTGAGGCGGACAATCAGGGAAGAAAGGAGATTCGGCTGAATATGTGCAAAGCACTGGAAGAATTATATGAAGATGGTATAGAGCAGGGAAAACGTGATACAGCCATAAATCTGAAAAGGATGGGGTTGACATTGGATCAGATTGCGCAGGCAGTGGAGGAAAATGTAAGTGTTGTCAGGGTCTGGCTTGAAGGAAGCAAACTGAAGAAATAATAGTACGAGTGTAAAGCGTCTTCGGGATATCATCCCGCAGGCGCTTTCTTTATAACAGCTTCTAAAGTGCATCTAAAGTTTCGATTTCCATAAAAAATCCATAAACATGGTTGACAAACGGAAAAGTGAGTGCTATCTTAATATACGAAAGGTGTTAGCACTCAAAACAAGGGAGTGCTAATAGCGGGAAAGGAGGAAATGTAGTGGCAGTCGATACTTCATTAAGTGAAAGAAAACTTGTCATATTGAAAGCCATCATACAGAATTACCTCGAGACCGGCGAACCGGTCGGCTCGCGTACTCTTTCAAAGTACACGGAACTGAATTTGAGTTCCGCGACGATCCGAAATGAGATGGCGGATCTGGAGGATCTGGGATATATTTTCCAGCCTCATACATCGGCGGGAAGGATTCCTTCCGATAAAGGATACCGGCTGTATGTGGATATGCTCATGGAGGAGAAAGAACAGGAGATCACACAGCGCGAGGACGCGATGCTTGAGAAGGCAGACAAGGTCGAGAAGGTACTGCAGCAGGCAGCCAGGGTACTGGCTTCCAACACTAATTATGCGACAATGGTCTCGGCTCCGGTCAACAGCCGCAACACGCTGAAATTTATCCAGCTTTCCCAAGTGGATGAGGATCAGATCGTGGCGGTCATCGTACTCGGCGGCAACGTGATCAAGAATAAGATCATTGAAGTCGGTGAAACACTAAGTAATGAAACTCTGCTGAAGCTGAACATGCTTCTGAACACAACACTCAACGGAATGCCGATCGACCAGATCACACTCGGGCTGATCGCCAGACTGAAAGAGCAGGCGGGAATCCACAGTGAGGTGGTCGGGCATGTGCTTGATGCGGTGGCAGAGATCATACATGTGGAGGACGACATGAAGATCTACACGAGCGGAGCGACAAACATCTTCAAATATCCTGAACTGAGTGACAAACAGAGCGCTCAGGAGATCATAAGTGCATTTGAAGAAAAGCAGCAGCTCGAAGATCTGGTCACAGAGACTCTCGCAAGTGAGAACAATCACGGCATACAGGTCTATATTGGTGATGAAGCTCCGGTGAAGACTATGAAAGACTGTAGTGTGGTGACAGCCACCTACGAGCTGGGCGAGGGCATGAAAGGTACCATCGGCATCATCGGTCCGAAGAGGATGGATTATGAACATGTCATGAAGACGCTGAAGACTCTTCAGGGAGAGTTGGATGCGATTTATAATAAAAACCCGAAAGAATAGGAAGGTGGAAAGCTGGTGAGTGACAAAATGAGTAAAGAAGATATGGTGAAGGAAGCTGTGGAAGAAGCTAAGGCAAAAGCTGCCGAGGAAGCCGAAGCAGAGAAGAAAGAAACAGCTGAAGAAGCAGATACAGATCCTGCCGAAAATGAAAGCGCTCAGGATGAGACAGGAGATGGCCCAGAGGCAGAGGAGGACGGTTCTGACGGCACAGATGCCGAAGAAAATGAGTCTGATAAGGAAGATGCTTCTGACGGATCGGCTTCAAAGACAGAGAAAAAGAAATTTTTCGGTAAGAAGAACAAGAAGGACAAAAAGGATGAGAAGATCGAGGAACTGACCGATCGTCTTACCCGTCAGATGGCAGAGTTTGATAACTTCCGC
>DWWO01000098.1 GCA_019119675.1 Candidatus Mediterraneibacter faecipullorum
TCGCTCTCAGCTCTGCTCTCTGCGAATTCCTGCTCCTCCACGATCACTTCCGTCGTATAAACCTTTACGCCGTCCCTGTTCGTGTAGCTCCCGGTCTGGATTCGTCCGGAAATAGAAACCCGCATTCCCTGGCGGAAATACTTCTCCGCGAATTCTGCGGAACGTCCGAATACGACACACGGAATGAAATCCGCCGTCGGCTCTCCGTCCCTCTTGAATCTGCGGTCAACAGCAACTGTATATCTCGCAACCGCTGTCGCGTTCTCGCCCTGTGAATATCTTACTTCAGGATCTCTTGTCAACCGTCCTACTAAAATCGCTTTATTCATATATACCTCTTTCCGCTTATGCTTCCTGTTTCACGCATAAATATCTGAGCACGTTGTCCATAATGCGGATACGCTGTTCCACTTCGCCCGGAACTGTAGTCTCAGCCTCGAAGTGTACGAAGTAATAATACCCTTCTGTCATCTTCTGGATCTCGTAAGCGAATCTTCTCTTGCCCCACTCATCCACGTCTGTCACGTTGCCGCCGAAACGTGTGATAAGAGCTTTAACCTTCTCGATCACGTCTGCTCTTGCTTCGTCTTCGAGTTTTGCGCTCACAACAACAGCTAATTCATACTTATTCATGGTCTTGCACCTCCTTATGGTCTCTGGCCCCCGTCCCAACGCGGGAGCAAGGAATTTATGAAACTGTTCAGATATAATCCGACAGTATGTCACGGTTATTCATGATACCATAAGGAAGTTGAAGTTTCAAGTGTTTTTTATTTTTTTATGAGCAAAGTTGCGGCGCAGCCGCGGTGAGCACACCAGTGCGGCTTTGCGAATAGTGCGGACTGAACTGATATCAACGGGCCAGATTGTTATCGGCCATCTGATATCAGTCCAGGGTAATAACCCTCGTACACACTTTCTCCAGCAGCGCCTCGCTATGACTCACGACCAGCATTCCCATCTCCCGTCTCCTGCTCTCTTCAAGCAGGAATTCCCAGATCTGTGCCTGCGTCACCAGATCCAGCATTGCCGTGATTTCGTCGCACAGCAGGATCTCCGTCTCAGACCGGAGAGCTCTTGCAAGGCAGAACCTCTGCAGTTCCCCGCCGGACAACTCGGCAGGATAGCGATTCAGCCATTCTCTTTCTATATGAAGATTCTCTATCAGCCGTTCCTCAATATCTCCTGCTTCCGTCATTGTCTCTCCCAGCTTCAGAAGCGGATCCACTACCGTCTCGGGGTGCTGCCACACCATCTGTACCGGACAAACGCCTCGGTATTCCCCGACCGGTCTGCCGTCCAGAAGTACTTCCCCCTGCTTCGGGCGTTCATATCCTGCCAGCAGCCTGCAAAGCGTCGTCTTTCCCCTGCCGCTTGGTCCCTTAAGTCCGACACGCTCTCCAGGTGATAGCGTCAGTTCAAATCTGTCAATGATCGGATTTTTCTTGCAATTCCGATAATAAAACGTAAGATTATGTGCTTCCAGTATCATAGCTCTGCTCCACTTTTCTTTATCTCATCCGGATACAGGCACCGGACTTCACCGTCCCGGTATTTCATCAGAGGGATCTGATCTTTTGTGCGGCATTCTTCCCTGCATACAGGGCACTGTCCGGTATAGGGGCATCCTTTCCTGACATTTCCGGCATAAGGCTGAGTGCCCTCAGACGCCCTGAACCCGTGCTCCGGCATAGCATACCACAGTGCCCGGGTATACGGATGCCGCAGATTCGCTGCATCGCCAAAGTCCTCTGCCTTTGCTTTCTCAATCGTCTCTCCTGCATAGAAGACTACCACTTCATCCGCGACGGAGAGAGCCTGTTCCAGATCGTGGGTGATAAACAGCATTCCTGCCCCTTCGTTCGCCAACTCCCGAAAATGGCTCAAAATCCGCTTTGCCGCCCGCGCATCCAGCCCCGGCGTCGGTTCATCCGCTATGATAAGTCTCGGTTTCTCCGTCACCGCCGAGGCGATCAACACCCGGCGGGCCATTCCTCCGGAGAGTTCAAACGGGTACATTTCCTCTGTTTCCACCCCAAGTCCATACCTCTCAAGGGCAGTCTTGCAGCGCTGTTTCGTATCCGGATCCTTTTTTCCTTTGCTCAGTTGTGCTCCTACTTTCATAAGCGGATCAAGATACGTAACCCCCTGTGGGATCAGGAATATCTCTTTTCCCCTCAATTTCTTTACCCGCTTTTTCGTCAGGGGTTCCCCGTTATATTGTATCTCCCCCGCCATGTGGCTATTATATGGAAGGATTCCAAGAATGCTGTGGGCGAGCAGACTTTTCCCCGATCCGCTGGCTCCCACCACAGCGACGATCTGGCCCGGTTCTATCTCAAGCGACAAATCCTTTACCGCAGCAAGCTGCCTCTTTTGAAAGCCGAAAGCGTGAAGCCCCTGCTCATATTGATTAAAATAGACGGATAAATGCTCTATCTTTAATATCGGTTCCATATTGTCTCCTTATTCGTGCACGCTTGACGGATCGAGCATGCGCCTTACCCGCTCTCCGAGAAGGGCAAATAATACGACTACCAGTACAAGGGCAAGCCCAGGGAAAAGGGCAAGCCACCATTTTCCGGTGGTCAGGTACTGCATGCTCTCCGAAAGGATTACGCCGATGGCTGGCTGTTCCGACGAAAGCCCGAACCCCAGAAATGTTACGCTGGACTCATGCAGGATCGCATGGGGGAACAGGAGAATCAGGCCTGTAAGGAACTGCGGCAGGAGATGAGGCAGCATATGGCGCTTTACATTCTGCAGTTTTGATACTCCCATCTTCTCCGCCACAAGAATATACGGCGCCTGACGAAGCTGCATCAACTCTCCCCGGATCACCCTTGCCAGTGACGGCCAATGACTCAAAGCCACTCCTGCCACCACACCGACAAATCCTCTCCCGCATGCCAGTGAGATCAGCATGACAAGCAGGATATGGGGGATTCCCATAACGAGATCGATACACCATGAGATCACAGCGTCTGCTTTCCGTCCGAGTACGGCAGAGGCTGTCCCGAGAAACAGGGCCACCGCTGCACTGACCACTGCTGTCAGGATACCAATCCGGATACTCAGAGACAACCCCGATAATGTACGCGCCAGCATGTCCCGCCCCATCCAGTCCGTGCCGAAGAGATGCTGCAGGCTGGGGCTTAAATTCCGCTGGGAAAAGTCTGTCTCCACAGCATAACCTTCTGTCAGGATACCGGCAGCTGTCACCGCAGCAAGTATCACCACTGCCACAATCAGGAAAATGACAGTCCGAAACCGCTGATTCGTTTCCATCTGACGGTCCTTACCCATTTTTGTCCGTACTTTTCCCATTCTCATGTCATTCGCTGCCATGTTATTCATCCTCTCGCCGCCCCCTTTCGGATCTTCGGGTCGATCACGCCGTAAAGCAGATCTGCGATGAGATTTCCGGCAAATACGATCGCCGCCGTGATGATCGTGATCCCCAGAAGAAGGGGCAGGTCACTTCCAAGCCCCGCCGTTACTGCCGCCTGGCCAAGTCCCGGATAGGAGAATACCTGTTCCACCAGCACGGATCCTCCGATGATCTCACTGACAGAGGCAAACTGCAGTGTGATCGCCGGGAGCGCCACATTGCGCAGTCCATGGCGCAGGATGATGGATATTTCCGATTCTCCCCGCGCCCGGGCGAAGAGTACATAATCCGACTCCATGACATCGATCATCTTCTCCCTTGTATGGAGCGCGATATTTGCCACGCCGGTAATGCTTAAGGTCAGAGCGGGGAGTATGGCATGGCGGAGCCGGTCTGCGACCGTAACTGCCGCCGTCTCCACCCCGGCCGGTACCGAAAGTCCGATGGGCAGCCAGCCCAGCCATACCGCAAAGATCAAAAGCAGCAGGATTGCCAGCCAGAAAGCCGGTGTACTGGAAATCAAAAGACAGTATCCTCTGATCAGCCGGTCCGGCCATCTGCCCCGGCACGCCCCCGCGATCACTCCCATCGTCAGACCTAGCACGCCTGAAATCACCCATGCAGACAATAGCAGCCAGAAGGAACTGACAAGGCGCTGACCGATGACAGTAAGCACCGGCTGTCGGTAGAGAAGAGACGTACCAAAATCCCCTTTCAGTACATCTGAAAGCCATCCCAGATATCTGGTAAGGGGTGGCGTATCCACGCCCCAGTATGCTTCCAGTTTTGCGATCTGCTCCGGGCTCATGATTCCCAGCGCCGCCTGCCCCACATTTGTCTGAAGGGGATCAAGAGGCGATGCACACATCAGAAGGAAGGTGACGATACTGACCCCCAGAAGAAGCAGTGCCATGCGAATTAATTTTTTACCGGTAAACTGAAGACGATGCTTCAAACTCAATCATCCTTTCCAACTCCACTGATCTACATTATTGACGATCGACCATCCGTGTCCGTGGGGATGAATCTTCTGCTCCGCCACATTCAGTCCGTCTCTCACCCAGTAGAGATGATCGATGTTGACAAGCCATACCCACGGAATGTCTCCGTCCTGTGTCACACCCGTGGTTCCGTCCCACTGTGCCTGCTGCCACAGCTTATAAGACTCTTCCAGATCATTGGATGCAAGGGCCTGATCCATATACGCGTCCACCGTGCTGTTGGAATACGGCGAATACTGTGCCGAATCTGCCCCTTCAATGGTGTGATAAATGTTATAAAGTTCCATCGGAGTATGGGCTCCCCAGCCCCAGATCAGCGGATCCGAAAGGGCACGGTCATACGCCGTATCCCAGCCCACGCCCTCAAGAGTACAAGATATTCCCAGTTCCCCGAGCTGATCTGCAAAATCCGCGGCAAGGGCCTGGCGTACCGAATCCCCGGTAGAATAGAGCAGGTTCAATTCTGCTTTTACTCCATCTTTCTCCCGGACGCCGTCGTCCCCCACGGTCCAGCCCGCCTCGTCGAGCAGCGCCGCCGCTCCCTCAGGATCATACTCCACCTCTGAGGCTTCATTGTACCACGGGAGCTGGTCACAGACACTGTAGGCCGGACTGCCGTATCCATTTAATACATTGTCGATCATCTCCTGCCGGTCGATGCCGATATTGATGGCACGGCGGACCAACACATCGGATGTAAAGTCATTTCCCACTGTGCGTCCTTCAGAATCCGTGCTCTCTTCCACAGCCGGAAGATTAAATCCTCTATTGTCTACACTTGCATATGCCGTAAGCTCATATCCGTCAATTTCCTGATCCGAATAAGTGGCGGATGTATATGCCAGATCCACTTCTCCTGCCTGAGCCGCAAGAAATGCCGCGTCCTCTTCCATGAACAGTATCGTAACCTGCTGCATTTCCGGCTCTTCACCGTAATATTCCGGATTTGCCTCAAGGATCACCTGCTGCCCCCGGTCCCACTGCTTCAGGATATACCTTCCCGAACCGATGGGATTAGAACCGTAAGTGGCGCTGTCGTAAGCGTGTTCCGGTACAATCCCTACGATCGCCATAGTATACGGCCAGATGGAGAACGGACGGGTCATATGAAAGACGGCCGTCGTCTCATCTGTGGCCTCCGCATAATCCAGCATGGTAAAATCATTGACTGAGCTGGACTCTTTTACTGTGTTGTACGTAAACGCCACATCTTCTGCGGTCAGCGGCTCCCCGTCGGTAAACTTCACATCATCGCGGATGGTTACCGTCCAGGTCAGTCCGTCTTCGCTGACTGTGTAATCTGTCGCCAGATCATACCCGATCGTCAGATCTGTGTTCGTCACTGTGAGCGTACTCTGGATCAGCGGCTCATGGACATGTTCACCGGCTCCCCAGCCGTAGGCCGGATCAAATCCAGCCTCGGGCTCGGAATTGGGATCCATGGCGATCACTACAGAAGAGTCGGCGATCCGCTGCTGTACCGCCGACTGGTTTTCCAAATTGTCCCTTTGGCATCCCGCAAGAACCGATACTGACATGACAAATACAAGCAATACAGAAATCCATCGTTTTCTCATCTCTGCGCCCCTCTCTGATCTGCCCCTTTGTCCTGCTCTTTCCTGGCCTGCTCATTTCTCAGGGAAATGATATGTTCATACGCTTCCCTGTAAGACATCTGTGCCTTTTTCGCATAGGCAGCCGCATCCTCATATTCCGGCTTCTCATGTCGGATCCCGAAGCCTTCCGCTGTCTTGATCCGCACCTGCCCGCACTCTGTCTGTACTATTTCAATACCGGGTGTAAGGAAATATTTCTCACAGAGACGCACCCTCACTCCGTTGGTCGTTGTCTCTCTCATGATATTTTTTGCCGTCTCATCGATCCGCCCCGTCTCACAGAGCACTGTGAGCTCCCATCCCGGACGGCCCTTCTTCATGGTCCCTGCCACTGTATACGCATCCAGAGCACCAAGCTCTATCAGTCTTGCTGTGGCAAATGCAAGGGCTTCCGGCGTCATATCATCAATATTGCACACCAGCTCAGCAATACGTCCGTTTCCCGCGGCAACGTCCTGGAACTGCTCCTCTGCGGTTTCTCCTATGGTTTCAGTTGCATTCGTCTCTTTCATCGACTGTGCTTCGCCCAGGAACACTCTCACACAGTTTGCCTGTTCAAATTCCTTCGTTCCCACGCCGATGCCCACACTCGTTTTCGACATGACCGGCATATCACCGAAGCTGTCCGCAAAATGTACAAGCAGTGCAGCACCTGTAGGTGTACACAGTTCTCCGCGGATATTTCCGCCGTACATCGGCACATCCGCCAGCAGGTTGGCCGTGGCAGGCGCCGGCACCGGCATGATCCCGTGAGCACAGCGCACAGTTCCGCTGCCCACATGGATGGGAGATGCCACGATGCGCTCTGGCCTCAGCAGATATATGGCATAGCACACTCCTGTAACGTCGGCCACTGCATCCAGCGCGCCTACCTCATGGAAATGTACCTGTTCCACCGGGCAGCCGTGGGCTTTTGCCTCGGCGTCCGCGATTGCATCGTAGACCTTTCCTGCATTGTCGCGCACCTCCTCCGGCAGATCCAGCCCGCCGATCACTTCTGCAATATGCAGGGGATCGGCATGGTGATGATGTCCCGCATGCAGTTCGGCATGCTCTTCTCCCGGCTCATGTTCTTCCTCCCCGTACACAGTCACTTCCATATGTGTGCCGGATATGCCGCATGTACTGCTCTTACGGGGTGTGATCCTGACACCGGGCAGTCCCAGCCCGTTCATACGTTTCAGGAACTCTTCTTTCTGCTCCTCATCCATCAGTTCATACAGAGCGGACATGAGCATATCGCCGGCCGCTCCCATATTGCACTCTATATAAAGTGTTCTCATATCCTAATTCTCCTTTATCCCTTCCATCTGATTGATCATACTTGCCAGATATCCCGCTCCGAATCCGTTGTCTATATTGACAACGCT
This sequence comes from Candidatus Mediterraneibacter faecipullorum, assembly GCA_019119675.1. Lineage (GTDB taxonomy): Bacteria > Bacillota > Clostridia > Lachnospirales > Lachnospiraceae > Mediterraneibacter > Mediterraneibacter faecipullorum. The sequence continues at coordinate 7,379 of DWWO01000098.1, forward strand.
GCACCCGGACGCGCAGGAATTGAGCATGGACAGGAGAGCCGACAGCCCTCCGAAGCTTGCGCCGTATCCAACGCTTGTAGGCACTGCGATCACCGGACAGTCCACCAGCCCTCCGATCACCGAAGCAAGCGCTCCTTCCATCCCTGCCACCGCCACTACGCAGCGGGCGCTCATGAGCGGATCCAGATTGGAGAGCAGGCGGTGAAGTCCGGCCACTCCCACATCGTAGAGACGGGTAACTTTATTTCCCATTGTCTCAGCTGTCAGGGCAGCTTCTTCCGCAACCGGTATGTCGCTCGTGCCGCCTGTAGCCACTACAATACTGCCGCGATGCGCCTGTTCTTCGGGATACGCGACAGCGAGCTTCGGAAGAGGGTAATACTCCGCCGGAACCGCCTCACACAGGATGTCTGCTGCCTCCTGGCCGATCCGCGTGACAAGTATATTCCTGCATCCCCGCTCTCCCATGGCAGTGACAATTCCTTTAATCTGCTCCGGCGTCTTCCCGGCGCCGTAGATCACCTCGGATGCTCCCTGCCGGATACTCCGGTGATAATCGATCTTAGCGTAATCCAGATCCTCAAATGGTTCTTCTTTTAAATTCAGGAGTGCATCTTCCGGTGAAGTCGTACCATCTGCCACACTCCGCAGTAATTGAAGAATATCGTGTTTATTATCCATATTGAATGCTCCTTATCCAGTCCTTATCAGGTTTCCTAATCCGAAGGGTTCCTCTCCTCCAGATCAAGTAGTACCGCTGAAAACAGCCGTCCCAGTTTTTCATAAATTTGTTTTCGTTTCTCCGTCACAAGCTGCATCTGTTCTTCCGTAACCTGAAGCCGTGCCCCGCCCCCGTACAGACGCACACGGAAATCCCGAAATCCCAGAGCAGACATCGCATTTTCCGCCTGTTCCACCCGGTCAAGATCCGCCGCTGTGATCGGGGTCCCCGCAGGAATGCGCGTCGCCAGACATGCATATGCGGGTTTATCCCACGTAAAAAGACCTGCTTCTTTCGATTGTTTTCTCACCTGTTCTTTCGTGATGCCACATTCTCTCAGAGGCGAGCGTACTTCCAGCTCTTTCAGCGCCCGCATGCCCGGCCGGTCCCCCGCATCATCCGATGCATTCGTTCCATCCAGAAGGACAGAATAACCATCGGCCCGCGCCGCTTCCCTCAGGCGAGTAAAAATCGCCCGCTTACAGTAATAGCATCGCTCCGGCCCGTTTTCTCCAGCCTCGGGGACAGAAAGGATATCCATGTCCACTACGGTCATAGGAATACCCAGTTCTTCTGCCAGACGCCGTGCGTCTTCAAGTTCAAAAGCAGGCTGAAAAGCAGTCTTCACATAGTAGGCATGCACATCACAGCCATACTTCTTTGCCGCCCAGAGCACAAACGCTGAGTCTGTTCCGCCGGAAAATGCAGCCGCCGCTTTTGGCACCTGTTCAAAAAATTCTTTCAATGTCATATCTTCACCCTCGTTCTTCAAAAACAAAAAGAAAGTACCTGCCTTCTTCCGAAAGCAGATACCTTCCTGATATCTCATACATAAATAAATATCTGATGACATAAAACGTCTGCACAAACACTAATGCTCTTCAGCCCGATCACAGCGGCTTCTGCCGCATCCACCGGCTTCCTGCCGTTACGGTCTTCGTTGATCTATCTGATCTCCCGAGCAAAACAAGCCAGTGCTTCTATTGCATTTTGTACATTTTTTCCCATGGACGCATCGGAGACGCCCACGACAATATTATCACAGAGATTCACCGGAATCAAGATTCTCTTTGCGCTGCTCTGTCCCACTGCCACGGCCATACGCGGGGTGATCTCTCCCAGCATGGAGTCTGCGATCACAATTCCCACCGGGCCCATGATCACATCAGCCCGGGCTGAAGCAACAACAACGGAATTCTCCCCGGTAGCCGCCTGATCCGCCCCGGCCTTAAGCATAGCGTTTGTAGCCGCGCTGTTCGTTCCTACAGCCATCACCTCGATATCCTCATCGTACTCCTTTACGGCGCTCACAAGCTGGCGCCCGAGTCCTCCGCCCTGTCCGTCAATAACCAAGACTTTCATCACTTCATCTCCCATGTCTTTCTGTCACCGCGCAGTTCCATCCTGCTGCTCCTTCTTGGTGATCCGTCTTGTATTCTTCTCTACCAGTTTTCTCGATACCATGATCTGATGGCCGCATCCCATACATTTCAGCCTGAAATCCGCTCCTGTACGCAGGACTTCCCACTCGCTGCTCCCGCAGGGATGAGGCTTTTTCATCTTAATGATATCGCCTACATCAAATCTGTCCGCCATATTTTTTCCCTTTCCGCCGCGCACGATTCATGCAAAGCACAGCGCAGAATAAAATTTTTACAGACCGTTAATCAACCGCGGTAAGCACTCCCTGCAGCAGAAAACGCTCGTCCCGCTGGTTCCCTGTACAGGTAGAAAGGCTTACGATCTGTGACTGTGCATTTACCTCCACATCTACCTGATAATTAGAGGATTCCCGACAGACTTCTATGTACTGTTCGAATTCCTCGTCTGAAGCGAATTCGATGTCATAGTTATCCGCCGACGCATTCACAACACCTGCCGAGAATACCGTATAAGTCCGGACATTTCCGTCCGGTGTGTAAATATAGAAATTCGGATGCTCCTGACAGAACTCTTCATCCTCATACAGATGCAGCCTGGAGAACATATCCGGGCTTACATTAAGATGATGTCCGTAAATGATGGTATTTCTGTCTGAAAAATCACTGCTGTTCCTCATGTCCATAAAGATTGCGCCCAGTTTATTATCATTCTCCGCAAAAGTCTTTGTGAGATACTCATTATTGTCCGCACTCTTTACCACAGGATAGTTGATGATCGACGGCTCATCAAACCTGATCCATGCAATGGTATCGGGATTGATTTCCAGGAGTGCGTCAAAATCAACAGAAAAACCGGCGCCGTCTCCGTCTGCCGTAACAGCCAGATCCTGAATTTCTTCATACTCCTGCCCCCCGGTATGATACGGGATCAGCATCATTACAAGCTGATAGAGTGAAAATACAAAAACGCAGACCGCCACAATGAGGATCGTGCCGGAAAGGATATCGAACGTCGCCCGTTTCTGTTTCTTCTTTTTTCTGCTGCTGACAGCGGTACGGGAATCTGATGTTTTTTCCCTCCTGCTGCCTCCGGCTGCAGACTGCCGCACTTTATCCGTTTCTCTCCGGCGCCCGCCCCGTCTGCTGTGCCCGCGGCGTCTTCTCCTGTCAGCGCCGGATTTTCTCTCTTCGCCTGTTCCCATTTCCATAAACCCTTTCTATGTCCTTTTTATCTCCATCAGAAACCGAGGTTCGCATCTACAAGAATGATCTTAAAACGTTTCGGTATCCTGCTGAATCTTGTGACCATGATCTGGCAGCAGATACAGTCAGGACTCTTGCAGTCAAAACAGCTTCCGTTTTTCACACACGGAGTATCAATACCGAATCTCTGTGTGTTGATCGGCGCCGCCTCATTTCTTGCCCTGTGCATGGCATCCTCTTCTGTCTTGACGATCTTGTTCATCCCGACTATAAGAAGAACATTCTTCGGACCAAATGCATAAGCTGCCACACGGTTTGCATTCCCGTCGATATTTACAAATACACCGTCCTCGCTCATAGCATTGACACTTCCGAGAAACCAGTCACATGTAAAAGCTTTCAGTGCGATTTCCTGTTTCTCCTCCGGTGTCGCCGCCTTATCCCGGTCGTAGAACACATAATTTCCTTCATTGATGGCATCGATCAGCCCTGCCTCACGCACAGATGCCGAACCGCCCATATTGATCGTGCTGCCTTCCGGAATCAGCTCAAGAGCCTTCTTAACAGCCGCTTCCTTTGTCCTGACATAATAGGCCTCCATATTTCTCGACTCCAGTGCCTTTACAACACGTTTCCCGAGAGCCTCATTTCTCATCTGCCTTACATCCATCACAACGACCTCACTTTCATAAAATCAACCACCAAAGTTGCAACCATTATATCATATGTCATATCTAAATTGCAAAAACAGTTCAGCCACATTAAGCACGCCAGTACGCTTTTGGGAGTGGCGGGGCTGTCCTGTTACGATTTCAGCGCATTATTGAGCATATTTTCCGCCTCTTCCATCTGTCTTACGACATTATCATGCCTCTCCTCAAAGAGGAGCCCCTTATTATGCCGGTAATAAAGATCATTCCCGTTCTCATTGATAAACCATACACTGTAATAGTTTGCGTTGAGCTCCGTGACAAAGGCCACCATCTCCTGGCTCTCCCCGAATACGTCCTCCAGAAACCGGAATGCGTTATCAAGCGCAGCAGATGTGTCTTCCGTCATCCGGTCAAGCCCTTCCCGCTCCCGCGCGAACATTTCTCTCACTTCATCCAGCGCCCCGTCGCCGACAAAGATTTCTCCTTTTATCTCAAACGCAAATCTGTTCAGGGTCTCGATCACGCGGATCATGATCTGCTCCTGTTCACGGGTAAGCTGCTCTGCTCTTCGCTGGTCTTCCAAGTCTTTTTCCGCCATGGCACGCACATCGTCCAGCATCATGATTGCCTGATCATCGCGATAATAGATCAGATATTCGTACAATTTTGCCACGTAAGCATCCTGAAGGAAACATTCCCGGAACATATTTCCAAGCCTGCTGTTTAACAGGCTGATGATGCTCAGATGCTCGTCAAATGCTGCCGCCTGTATCTTCCGAAGGATCACCGGATCCCATTTTCCTTCCAGGATCTCCCCGATATCATAATCTGTTTTGTATTTATAGTAGAGCTCCAGATAATTCGCAAAGTCTTTGGCTATCGTCCGGTGCTGGATATACTGGAAGATCACTTCACGGTCCGCCGTCTTGCCCAGCATCTCATAGACCTGGATCATCCGGGAGAGATCCTCCCAGCCTCTGGCCGTGGCAAACCTTTTCCCGTCCACTGTATTTTCAATACGGCAGAAATTCTCTCTGCGCACATCCAGATAAGATATCACGGCCTGGTGGATTCCCTGACGGTAGGCATATTCTTTCCATACCGGGAAATCTGCCTCCACATCAATCTTCTTCAGACGGTCCAGCGTAACAACGTCAAACTCCCGTACGGATTTGTTGTACTCGGGTGGATTGCCTGCTGCCACGATGATCCAGCCGTCCGGAAGTTTATGAGTGCCGAAAGTCTTTCCCTGAAGGAACTGGAGCATGGCAGGCGCAAGAGTCTCCGAGACACAGTTGATCTCATCGAGGAAGAGAATCCCCTCCTGATTTCCGGTCTGTTCTATCTTATCATAGACAGATGCTATGATTTCGCTCATCGTATATTCGGTCACAGAATATGTCCTGCCGCCGTACTCCTTCTCCCGGATAAACGGCAGCCCCACCGCGCTCTGTCTCGTATGGTGTGTGATCGTGTAGGACACAAGTCCGATCTGCATCTCCTTTGCGATCTGCTCCATGATCTGTGTCTTGCCGATCCCCGGCGGTCCCATGAGAAGGATCGGCCTCTGCCTGATGGCCGGGATCTGATATTCCCCGAATGTGTCCTTTAAAAGATATGCCTCGACGGCGTCTTTAATCTCCTGTTTTGCACGTTTAATATCCAAAATGCTCCTCCATATCTTCTTCTCTCAGTATCAGTTTTATCGCCCATGCCGGCACGTCGGCATCCCTGTAATCCTCTTCCAGAAATACAAAGGCAGTCCGCCACGCCGGCATACGCTCCGGATAAATCCCGTATCCGTCCGTAAAATAGATCATTCCTTTCAGATCGGTGAACTCTCCGTTCTGCCGCAGTTCTTCCACATATTCAAAAGCCGGCCGGAAATCGGTGCCTCCCTCGCCGTATAACTGAAAATGTTCCATGTAGCCCTCAAGCTCTTCCCCGGAGGTGATCTTCACATCCTGATGCACTTTCTCATCACATTGTATGATATGGACGTTTACTTTTTGGAAAAAACTTTCATTTTCCGTCAGGACACTGTATGTCTCTTCCAGGAACTTCCGGATCAGCTCGCCGGAACAGGACATGGAAGTGTCGATCACAACAGCAAATTCTTCAATCCGGTGCTCTTCCCTTGTCTCCAGCGGTTCGATCAGCGGCATATTTCCATACAGTGACATGCCGTAACTGTAAAAGCCATAGTCAAACGTATCAGGGTCGGCTTTTAACTCTTCCCGAAATACAGAAAATTTTCTCAAAAATTCTCTGTAGTCATGGCGTTCCCTGTTCTCCACACGAAGCCCGCCCAGAAAATCACCGTTTTTGTCCGCCGCTTCTTTGGAAAATGTCTCCAGATCCGTCTCCATCTTCTCATCAATGTCTTTCCACTTCTGCTGATCCTGCGGCTGTTTCCGATTTTCATTTTCCCAGTATCTGTGGTCGTCCACACGGAACTCTTCCTCCAGAAGCCCAAGTTCTTTCTCTGTCAGCTCCCATTCTGTCAGAAGCCGGCACACTCTCTGTGCATTGAGCACGTGACCGGAGAGTTCGAGTTTCCGGTATGTCTCCCTCCGGAGCAGGCTTCTGGAGAATCTGACCGGTCTGAGGTCACATCCGTCGATGATGTGCTCCACCGCAATATCGCAGCTTAAGTTCCAGAGTCTTCTTCCGCTCTCCGGGCCGTTCTCTGCGCTCCCATATGCAGAGCCCCGGCCTCCTCCCATCTTCCAGATGTGCCGGAAGATACAGTGCAGGACCATGTGGAGATATCCCCTGTTCGCCAGTATCCGGTTCTCCCGGTACAGTCCTCCGAGCTCCCGTGGGCGAAAATACATGTGATACCCGTCCGTCCCGAAAGGGCTCACCTCCGGATCCATCGTGTAGACAAAACTGCTCAGCGCCACATCCAGAAAACGCATGGAAAAGTACAGCTCGTCCCGGCAGATCCCCAGGATCTCCCGTCCGATCTGTGCCAGTCTCTCCGCTGTCTGCTCATTTGTTTTATCTGTTGTATTCTCTGTCATATCACAGCTCATATTTCTTCTTCCTCTCAGAATACAGCCTGTGCTTTTCATTCATGAGAAAAGCCAGAACAGCCCTTTTTCCCTGTCCGGATGCATAATGCACCGCTCCGGTCAGAGCTTCTCTCGTCCAGAGTCCCCTCGCGGAGAATTCTTTCAGCGCAGCCAGATCCTCTGTATCCGCCAGGTGCTCCGCGACCGGCAGCGCATGCTCCCTCACATAATCTTCATATGCTTTTTGCGCCTCTTTAGTCAGATCCTCCGGATACATCAGTCTCGCAAATATAAGATCCGAGATCACATTGACATCGTCCTGCGCCCTCGCCAAGTAGAAGAGGCTGTCATACTTCCTGTAGTCGATCTCCTTATTGTAAAAGCACTGTCTGTAGTTATTCCCGGATCCGTGATGCTGCGTAAACAGAATGCGCGCAGGCGTATTTTCCACCGCCTCCTCATAGTGCTCCGGAAATACAAGCCGTGCTTCTTTTCCGTCTTTATAAAAAGTCACATCTATCCTCTGCCACAGATCCCCCAGAATATCATGCACACAGGAGCGTTCTCCGTCCAGTAACCGCACATGCAGCGCCGACAGGCTGCGGCAGCCGGTAAAGGCGCCGCTTCCGATATTTTTCAGCCGGTCCGAGAAATGAAGTTCTCTTAGATTTCTGCAGCCGTAGAAAAGATAACGCCCTGCTTCTTCCATCGTATCCGGCAGCCGTACACTCTCAAGCGCTTCTCCTGCCAGAAGTTTCTCTTCACTTGAAAACATGCGCGCCTCATCCGTCTCAAAGATGAGAACATCTTCATCCTCTCTGTCCTTTCTCGCAGAAAAAGCGTATGGAGCCATACGCTTTACCGGTCTGCCGTCGATTTCCTCCGGGAGTTCGAGAGCCGGATCAGCCCCGAAACACCGGACGATCTCTATTCCGTCATTTATGATCCTGTAATGAAGTTTCATAGTATTCTTCTCCTGTGTCCAGACACATGCATCCCAGTCTGCCGCCCAGATCCGCAAACGCCGCCCCGCAGTCCACATCGATGATCCGCCCGTTCGGGCTGTGCCAGACAGCCGCCGGCTCCTTTGGGTACCCGCGGATAATAAAAGTCGGGACATGACCCACAATTGAGACATATCCCGGTATCCCTGTCTGCCTGTCGATCAGCGACGTATCCCAGAGCAGACGTTCCTTTCTCTTCCATACGCGGAGTATCTCTTCTGTGGAGGCATGCGCCATGAGATAACAGTTCCCGTTCATCTTTACCTTTCTGTACAGCGGCAGGCTTTTCATAAAGCGCACATATTCCGGCAATTTTTCCCGTGTCGCTCTGCAGTCCGTCAGCACATCGTAGGTATTGTAATAATACCGCTGATGCACCTTGTCCTCCACATTTTCATACCATTCCACAAAGCCATCCTCGTGGTTTCCCTTAAGTGCAATGATATTATCGCATGCCATAACGATGTCAAGGATTCCGGCAGGGTCGGGTCCCCTGTCGATCATATCTCCGAGGATATACAGCGTATCCTCATCACTGAATCTGATCCGTTCCAGCATCCTCTGAAACAACTCCGACATCCCGTGAATGTCGGACATCACATATGTGCGTCCCATATACTCCACCGCCTTTTCCGGAAATCATGCCTTTTCTGGGAACCACAACAGTTCAGCTCGCGCCATTCGTAAAACCGCACTACGTGCTTACTGCGGCTATCGCCGCTGTTTTACTCATTGACAGGCGCTCAGCTCATGGAGCAGCCCACTCGAAAAATCATGCGAGCATGATTTTCTCTCCCGGGCTGTTCCATGGCTGAACTGTTACTCAACATCAGGTGTGACGTTTGATCGTTTCTTTCAGAATATATTTCTTATCATTATACCGTTCTACGATATAATCATTCGCTTTCTGCTCCATTTCATCCGGCAGCGGCTCCAGCACTGCGTCTTCGCCGTATTTCCGCTTCAGCGCACGTTCCAGAAGATAATCGCACACGTGGGGATTCTTCGGCAGAAGTGGTCCGTGCAGATAGGTGGCGATCACATTTTTATAGACAACGCCCTCATATCCCGATTTCCCGGTATTTCCGAAACCATAGGTCACTTTACCGAAAGGCTCGTGCTCCCCGATCTCCGTGCGGCCGCCGTGGTTCTCAAATCCGACCACCGGGCGGTCAAACAGCGGACTCTCCAGAACGATATCCCTGATCAGGCGCTCCGGCTCCCAGTCCGTCGTAATATTCAGAACGCCGAGTCCCTCTATGGTCTTCTTGTCTGTCTTATAATATTTGCCGAGGAGCTGATATCCGCCGCACACCGCGAGCACGACGCCGCCGTCCTCCACATAATTCTTAAAATCATCTTTAATATCCTGCAGGAATCCGCAGACCAGTTCCTGCTCTCTGTCAGAACCGCCCCCGAGCAGGACGATATCAAGCTTTGTAAAGTCGATCTCGTCTCCCGACAGGAACGGGATCACTTCCGCCTCGATCCCGCGCCACTCAAGCCTCTTCCTGAAGCACTGAATATTTCCTCTGTCGCCGTACAGGTTCAGAAGATCCGGGTATAAATGTCCGATCGTCAGTTTCATCATTCTCCCGCTCCTCCTTTCTCCAGTTCTGCAAGCATATGGTTCGTCCGGTACAGCCCGGAATAATTCACGATCACATACAGATTCTTCGTGCCGTTCTTCGCGCAGTCCGCAACGGCTGCTTTCAGGTCGGTCGTCGTCTCGCACGGGATATTCTCGTATTTCAGACGGAGTCCCATGTCATACCGGCGTGTTCCCGCCGTGATGATCCTCCGTGCGCTGCTATCAGCCAGATACTGGAAGTCCACATCCCACAGCCATGAGATATCGCGTCCGTCCTGCGCCGTATCATTGATCTGGATGATGATGTCTTTCGGCTTCTCATCCTTGAGCACGAGGGAAATCTTCTGTTGGAAACCGATCGGGTTCTTAGCCAGATGGAGCTGCACTCTCGCCCCATCGATCATGAAGATACTCTCCCGGTTATTGCCGTAATCAAACGCCTCGATCATCTCTTTGAATCCGGCATATCCCGCACCCATCGTCTTCAGCGCAGTATATGCGGAAAGCGTGTTGTAGATATTGTATGGCGTGCGCGCCGTGGAATCAATGTGCATACCGTCAACATCAAAGGAATATACTTCATCGTTCAGTTCAATATTCTGAGCCGTGTAATCCGGTTCCGGGCGCTCCCACCCACAGTTCGGACAGTGGTAGATGCCGAGCTGTCCGTAGTGGAAGAAATCATACTCCAATTTCTTCCCGCATTTCCGGCAGAAGATACTCTCCCTTATCTCGGAACGGGAAATATCGTCAAAAATCTGCTCGCTGATTCCGCACGTAACAAAAGGATTCCCGCTCTCTTCCGCGAGGGAATAGGACAGGATATCATCACAGTTGATGATGAGCGTTGTATTCGGGACGCTCTTCACCGCGGTCAGCAGTTTATTATAGGTAATGTCCACCTCACCGAAACGGTCTAACTGATCTCTTGAAATATTTGTCAGGAGCGCGCAGTCCGGCTCCAGTTTCGGCAGTACGCCTACCGAGGAGATCTCGTCCACCTCGATACAGGCAAAATCCGCGTCGAGTCTGCCTTTCTTATCCGTGGCAAGGACGAAAGCTGAAATGATACCGTTAAGCATATTGGCTCCGGTCCGGTTGATGATCACCTTTTTCCCTTCCGACTCCAGTGCCCTGCACAGGATCGCATTGGTCGTTGTCTTGCCGTTTGTTCCCATAGTGACGATGGTCTTTCCTCTGACCTGCTGTGCCATCGCCTTTAAAATGTCGGGATCGATCCGGCGCGCTACATACCCCGGAAGAGTGACCCCGCTGCCTCGTTTCATTTTTTTGATCAGAAAGCTCGTCAGCTTCGCGGCTCTGATCGCAAGTTTACTTCTTAATCTCATTGTTCATACCAACTTTTTATCTTTTTATAGTTCAGCCATCGGGATGGCGCGGGCTGAACTGCTATTTGATCAGTTCAGCCATCGGGGGATATTATACGTGAAATCACTCCTGATGGCAAGGGGACGCCTGCCTCTTTAACAGTTCTTCTATCGCATATGCCACACCGAATTCCGTATTTGATTTCGTAATGTACTTTGCCGCGCTCTTTACTTCCGGATCTGCATTTGCCATGGCCACCGTGGCGCCGAAATCCATGGAGATCATGGAAAGGTCGTTCAGACTGTCGCCCAGTACCATCACTTCGTCCATCGTATAGCCCAGTGACTCGATGTATTCTTTCAGAACAGGACCTTTCTGCGCTTTCACATCCGTGATCTCCAGATTCGTCGGGAAGGATGACGCCACCGCGATATCCTTATTCCGCTGCAGTCGTGTATTCATCTCATCAAGCATCGCTTTGTCTTCAGAATACAGGAACAGCTTGTAAACCGGCACCCCCGCAGCCTCCAGCTCGTCCATATCGGACATTGATCTCGTAGATTTTTTAATACGCCGGTATGTCTCTGTCTTCGCCAGTTCCTCTCTCGGCAGATTCGAAAAGAAAAGCTGCATCTGCAGCATCAGGCTCTCCTCGATCTCCTCCGGAGTTCCTATCTTGTAGTCATATCCGTCCGTGCAGAATGTCACAGAAAGCGGGTAATCCCTGATCTCCTCATAGATTGCCCTGCACAGTTCTATGCTGATCGGATGTGTGACAACGACCTCCTGCTGCGGATTTCTCACTTCCGCACCGCTGCCCACGATGTAGTCACACACCAGTTCCGCATCCTTAAGTTCCGCCATCGCTCCGGGAAAATTCCTTCCCGTCGCTATCATAAAACGGATTCCCGCGTCACACGCTTTCTTCACCGCCGCCAGAGTCTCCGGCGCCGGCTTATGGTCGTCTCCGAGAAGAGTACCGTCCATGTCACTTGCTATTACTTTAATCATATTGTCTCTCCTTTGATTCACAGTCCGGATACCGCGCTTCGCCGAAGTCAGATTCCATACTGCTCTATAAGTTCTTTCTGCAGCTCCGGGTCATCCTGAATACGCTCAAGAAGCTCGTACTCCTTCTCCTGAACCAGAATTCGGTTCAACTTGAGAAGTCTTTCCTGTTCCTCCATCTTCTTCTCTCTGGCCCGCAGTTGCTTTTTCTGCTCTTCCATCTTCCTCTCGCCGGCCCGCAGTTGCTTCTCTCCTGCCTTCAGTTTCTTCTCCTGTTCCTTTATTTTTTTATCCTGCTGCTCTAATTCTTTCTCGACGAGTCTCTCATATTGTTTCTCTGTACATGATAATACCATATTCATAATCGCCGCCCTTTCTCTGATCAGTATATCCCGCAGCACTCCCTTTTCGATACAGATATCAATCGCATCGTCTACCGCCTGCCTTTGATTGTCGCCTTCTTCCAGCGCCTTACGCACCTCTGCCACAAATACGGAATACTCCTCAAGCCGTCTGCATTTCTCCATCAATTCATAATTATGCCCGTAATTGATATTCAGCATTGTCGCACAGCACTCCAGACATGATTCTCCGGGTATTCCCTCTTCTGCAAACGCATCTGTCAGTCTGAGGATCTTCTGGTCCGGCTCATCTTTTGATCCGTTATAAAATACGATAAATTTAGGTCTGGGCAGATGTTTTAACACTGGGCTGAACACATTGATCTCACAGTCGTCGATGTAGTTCTGATACAGCCTTGCGAGATACATCAGACCTCTTATCGGCATATTCGGATTATAAGAGCTCTGATGTTCGTACAGATTCATTGTACCGCCGAGCAGAAAGGAAACGTCATTTTTCATCGAGATATAGATCACATCTTCCAATGTTGTGACAGTCAGCCCTTCTTCATCTGTATACTGCGTATCATTCAGAGCATTATAGAGGTTCAGCAGATCTTTTCTGTCCGAAAATATCTTTCGGAACAGGGAATCTTTATACTTGCGGTTGACTCTGCGTTCATACTGACTTTTTCTTTTCCGGTTTCTTTTATTCATTTTTCCTCCTTATTATAATTTTTTTGCTGCATTCCTGCAACCACATACACTCCTCACACATAGAAAAAAAACAGTTGAACTGCTACAAAAATACCCTCACTGAAAATCAGACCGATCCGGTCTGCCCTGACGAAATATATAGAAAATGGAATCCCTCAATTCCATACTACCTGCGGTGACTTCTCCCCAGATAGGAGATGCAGGTAAGTGACCCTATTATATAAAATGGGGCGTGGTATTACAAGACGGAATACTGCACAAAAAATGCGATTGTGGTATAATGATTGCGTTACACGCAATCCAGACCGATTATATCGGTCTGCCCTGCTATGCAGGGATTATACGGTGACCTACGGCTTGAAAAGTAAATGCCGCTTACGCGGCGCTTCCTTTTCTGCGCACGTAGTATAATGATTGCGTTACACGCAATCCACACCAGAGGTAAGAGCCATGCTTGATTTTTTGAGAGAAGAACATGTTGATGAACATATCATAAAAGGGATCGAAGATTTCCGCCGGGAACACCCTTCCCCCGCCACAGGCTTAAGCGCCCGCCCCCGATATATGTACTATGGGAAAGAAATATGGGAGCAGGCTGCCGAAGCGCTCCTCTGCGGGGAGAATCTGCTTCTGGCGGGTTCTAAAGCTACGGGTAAGAATGTCCTCGCAGAGAATCTTGCCTGTCTCTTCGGACGCCCCTCCTACAATGTATCCTTTCACATCAATATGGACGCTTCCTTTATGATCGGAACTGATACATTCCGGGACGGACAGGTCGTATTCCGCCCCGGCCCGGTATATCAGTGCGCATCTCAGGGCGGCTTCTGCATTCTGGACGAGATCAATATGGCACGCAACGAGGCACTGGCTGTCCTTCACTCAGTCCTCGATTTCCGCCGGGTGATCAATGTCCCCGGTTATGACGCCATCCAGGTACACAATGCAGCCCGCTTTATCGCCACGATGAATTACGGCTATGCCGGCACAAGAGAATTAAATGAAGCACTCTCTTCCCGCTTTATGGTGATCCATATGCCGGAGATCACACGGGACAATCTGGAAAAGCTGCTCAGACGTGAGTTCCCGGATATGAAGGAACAGTATGCGGAACAGTTCTCCGGTCTGTTCACCGATATCGAAAAGAAATGCAGAAACGGCGAACTCACTCCGAAAGTTCTGGATCTGCGCGGTCTTCTGGATGCGATCCGTCTGATCCGCAGAGGTCTGTCACCCTTATCGGCTCTGGATATGGGAATCACCAACAAGACTTTTGACGATTACGAACAGTCTCTCGTCCGGGACATCATTGCCTCCCGGATATCCCGCAAGACCGACAGGTCCGCTATATTCGACTGAAGCCTGCCGCACACGCGCAGGAAACCGTGACCGAGATTAACAAAAAGGAACTGAGATGAGTCAGCCGCAGAGAGAGGCAGGATCAGGATGAGCAGTACAGACTTTGGCATTTCCGCCCGCAGGCGGGCATTAAATATCATATGGACAGCAGCGGGAGAATACGGGTTCGAACCTGCATTCATGGCATTTTCCCAGAACGGACAGCCCGATATCTACATGGATTCTATCATCGGATATGTACGGAAATGGTATGATCTGGAAATCATGCAGGAACTCTTTGACACGATCGGCTCCTCGTTCATGCGCGAGACCTTTGACGGAATCCTGTGGATCGGTCTGGAGAACTGTGCTTTTGAACGTGAGGTGCGGGAACGTCCCGTCCTCGCCGAGATGCGTCTGGCATGTGCAGAGGCTTTTTTTGAGCAGCAGTTTACCAGATCCCGCCAACAGTGGATGGCACAGAACAGCCTTGTCTATGCCCTTCAGTCCGCCCGTTGGAACACGGTTCTCGGAAAAGCGCCGGGGCTTGTAAATCCATGGGAGAGGAAACTCTTTGAAGAACTCTCCTACAGCGGTGAATGGGATGCCCGGCAGATAGCGGAACACACATTTCAGATCCTGCACCGCTATTTCCATTTCAACCGTAGACGGGCAGAGCGCGCTTTTCTGCTTCGTCTCAGAAACCGACTTGCCTCCTTCACCTCCCGTGCGCTCCCTTCCCGGGTGATGCGCACGGAAGATCTCACCTTTGCACAGGACGGATCCGGAAACGGTATCATCACAGCACGGAAATCGAAGAATTCAGGCCCCCTGTCAGCAGCCGAAGAGGAGAATAATCGTATTTATATAGAAAACTGTTTCGGACCGCCTCTGTATACACGAGAAGAAAGCACACAGATCGAAGCGCTCTTGTGTACCGGGAACCATACGGGCTGCCACATCTACTTTGCAGAAGGACGACAGCCCGCTGCCGAAAATACAGACACGCACACCGCAGATGCATCTTCTTCGGATGCACTGATCCGGAAAACGATTCTCAGCGCACAGGCACAGGCAGAACGGAACAAAACCCATTTCAAAGAAAAACGGCATTTTTATGAAAACTGCATCACACGTCTGGCACAGCAGATCCGCAATGCGCTGCTCGTATACCCTCAGCCCGCGAAGCTGACGAGCCGGGCCGGCCAGATCGCTCCCGAACAGATCTGGCGTGCAGTCCGGCTGAACGACGAGAGGGTCTTCACCGACAAGTTCGAGGAAGAACATTCTGAATTCTCCGTGGATCTTCTTCTGGACGCCTCCGCCTCACGCCTCCAGAGTCAGGAGATGATAGCTGCGCAGGCCTACGTGATCGCGCGCAGCCTGCGGCTCTGCAAAGTTCCGGTACAGGTCTGCTCTTTCCTCAGCCTCCGGGGCTATACTGTCATGCGCCGGTTCTGCGGATATGGGGATTCCGATAAGGACGAAAGGATTTTCGATTACTTCGCCGCGGGATGGAACCGGGACGGACTGGCCGTGAAAGGCGCCGGGCATATGATGCAGTCTTCTCCGGCCGGAAACAGGCTTCTTATCCTCCTTACCGACGCCAGTCCCAACGATGACCGCAGGCTTCCTCCCGACCGGGAAAGCGGACATCACTTAAGCCGGGACTACTCAGGAAATGCCGGCGTGGAAGACACCGCAGCAGAAGTCCGCGCTCTGAGAAGATCAGGCATACAGGTCATGGCGATCTTAAACGGAGAAGACGGAAGCACAGAAGCTGCGAGGAAGATATACGGGGATGATTTTGTCAGGATTGAGAATATTCGGCATCTCTCAGACGCTGTGGGAACACTTCTGCTGAGAAAAATTGAGAAGTTGACTTTTTCATGATTTTTGTGGTAGACTACTTAAGCAGTTCAGGGAAATTCCTGACCTTTTAAAAAAATATTACACATCCTGGGATGTGCAACAAACAACGAGCAGTATCAGAAACGTAAGTCCGGTTGTCTGACACTGCCCGTTATTTTTTTGCCCACTATTATTTTATTGAAGGAGGATTATCAAATGCCACAGACAAAATTTCAGGATCTAACATTTACATGCATCATGGTACTCATCTTTGTGTACGTCATGACATTCTACAATGCCGGACTGGAGAACGGCGTCACTTTCGCCACGTTCGGTTATGCACTGACCCACATGTGGGTGGAGGTGATCGGCGCATTCATTGCGCAGCGTTACATAGCCGCTCCGATCGTAAAACGGCTCGTGCGCCGTATATTTACACCGGGTGAAGACAAACCGATCTTTATCATCCTCGCTACAGCCGGATTTACCGTATCCATGATGGCACCGATGATGACACTCTACGTCTCAATCTATCACATGGGACTGTGCCCGGAACTGCTCGGACACTGGCTGACGAAACTGGTGCAGAACTTTCCGTTCGCACTGTGCGCTCAGGTATTTTACGTCGGACCGCTCGTACGCCTGATCTTCCGTACCATCTTCAAAAAACAGCTTGCAGCGGCTACAGCTTAATATCCCCAAGTCGCCCCTCTCCGCGCAGATATTTTCTGTAGATAAAGAAAAATACTGTGCAAGACAGCCATGCCGCCGCCCCGTCGCTTATAGGCTCTGCATAGAACGCAGAGCGGGCGGCGAAAAAGAGGGGCAGGATGCATGTCGCACCAAAATATATCCCTTTCCTGATCAGGGAAAGGCTCAGCGAAATCTTTGTCATTCCCAGAGCAGTCAGCCCGTCAACGATCACATACTGAAAACTCAACGGAACGATCATCAGCGTAAATATTTTGATTCCCCATACGGCAAGCTCCGCATACTCCGGGTCACTCGTGAAAATACGTACAAAATACTGCGGCATAAACCTGGAGATAAGGAACATGACCGCCGTGAAACAGACACACAGCATGAGCACCCAGAAGAAAGTCTTTCGTATCCTGTCGGGTCTGTTCGCTCCGTAATTGAAACTGATCAGTGGCTGAGAACCTCCTGTGATCCCAAGCATGGGGGATGTGATCAGCAGCATATAACTCTGCACGATCGTCGCCGCGGTGATCAGCGTATCCCCGTATTCCGCCCCGCCGTAATACTGGAGCACAGCATTCAGGGCGATAATGATGATACTGTCTGTTGCCATGATAAGGAACGGGGAGAATCCGATCTTTACGATCTGTTTCCCCGCCTGCAGATCCGGCTTTACAATCCCCAGACGTATCCTCATCTTCTTCCGGCGCAGCGTACACAGCACAAATGCACAGGAAGACATCTGCGCCAGCACAGTCGCCGCGGCCGCACCTGCCACATCCATATCCAGAAGGAAGATAAACACCGGATCAAGGATAATATTAATGACCGCGCCGATCAGGGTTGTCGCCATCCCGAGAAGCGGGAATCCCTGTGCCGTGATGAAATAGTTCATTCCCGTCGAAAGGAGCGCAAAAAAGGTACCTGCTGTATAGATCGTCAGATATGTGTCCGCATACTGAAACGTCACTTCACTTGCCCCGAACCAGTTCAGCAGCCACCCCTTTGTTATAAGAAACAAAAGCGTCAGCGCCAGAGAGGCGATGATGAGCAGCACAAAACTGTTCGCCAAGACCTTTCTGGCATTCTTCTCGTCCCCGGCGCCCAGTCGTACCGAAAACAGGACAGAGCCGCCGATACCGAACAAAGCGCCAAAAGATGACAGAAGAGTAACGATTGGCGCACACACGCCAACACCTGCAAGCGCATCAGCCCCTGTCACCGGAATGTTGCCTACATAAATCCTGTCTACGATACTGTACAGCACATTGACGAACTGTGCGAACATGAACGGAATGGATATTTTTAATACAAGCAGGGGAATAGAATCCCTGCCGAAATCATTTGCCTTTCTCATCTTATGGTTCCCTCTCTTCTCATTTCCGCAGACCATTATAGCAGAAAACAGAAAAGAGGGAATACCTCTGCTGAAATTTTTCTGTTAAGATCGTAACAGTTAGGCCCGGCACCTTACTGGTACCGGGCCTTTCTTTAACTTAGCTTATGAAATTATCATCCTTCGATGGCAATAGTCTTTTTTGTCTCTACAGCCTGTGGATCCTTTTTCGGAATACTCAGTCTTAAGATACCATCCTCAAATTTCGCTTTGATATCTTTCTGCGTAAGATCCTCACCTACATAAAAGCTTCTCTGCATTGCTCCTGCATAACGCTCACGGCGGATATATTTACCTTTCTTGTCCTGCTCGTCTTTGTCGAGACCTTTCGCAGCGGAAATGGTCAGATAGCCATTCTCAAGCTCCACATTGATCTCATCTTTCTTGAATCCCGGAAGATCTACATCCAGTTCATATCCTCCGTCATGCTCACGGATATCTGTCTTCATCACTCTATTAGCATTTTTGCCGTACAACGGATTCTTCCTTCCCCAGAAATCTCTGTCAAACGGGAAATCCATCCAGTCATCATCAAATAA
>DWWO01000020.1 GCA_019119675.1 Candidatus Mediterraneibacter faecipullorum
GTGATTTTCGGACGTTTTACTGAGAATATGTCTCTCAGAGAAATACGAATTTATTCCGCCAGTTCTGACAGCGGACTTATCTGATATCCCATTTCCTCCCATTTTGTCAGCAGTTCATCCATTATCGCTGCGTTGGTGGACGATGTGCTGTGGAGCAGTACGATGGCACCGGGATGGATCCGTCCGAGGAGTTTGTCAAAAGCCTCTTCTTTGGCCGGCTGGTCGTCCTCGTACCAGTCTACGTATGCGAGACTCCAGAAGAAGGTTTTATATCCCAGTTCTTTTGCCATCTGTAGATTTGACTCACTATATTTTCCCTGAGGAGGACGATAGTATCTGGTCATCTCATGACCAGTCACATCGAGAAAAGCGTCCTCTACATCTGTTATTTCTTTTTTAAAAGAATCCATATCTGCAATCTGCGACATATCCGGGTGATGCCATGTATGATTACCGACAGTGTGCCCTTCTTCAACCATTCTTCTGATAAGATCCGGCTCGGATTCAATGTATGTGCCCACGACAAAAAATGTGGCTGATACATTATGCTTTTTCAGGGCGTCCAGTATGGGTTCAGTATTCCCGTTCTCATAGCCGGCGTCGAAGGTGAGGTAGAGGACTTTTTCATCGGTATCCTGCGCGTAAAAGGCGTCATATCGGGCCAGTTCTTCCATAGTGGCATTCCCGGCAGGCGTCTGTCCGTCTTCCTGAAAGCTCAGTCCCCAGCTGCCTTCAGCAGATGCGGCGATCGCACCTGTCTGTGTCAGATGATGAGAAACATCTGCAATCTGACCGGTGTCAGAAGAGTTGGAAGAGCTGACCGGAGAGACCGGCGAAGAATGACCGGTCAGATAAGCCGCCCCGGTTCCGAGGATATATGCGGTAAGAAAAAGTAATAGAAAACCGACAGGTTTTCGAAGATGCTGCATGAAAAGGATCGTATTGTGCAAATAATGTGAGGGCTTATGTTTCATCTGTTTTCCCTGAGCAATAGTTATCTCAATGAAAGTATATGAGTGTAAAAATAAAAAGATGTTATTGTAATATTGCATAAAAATCAATTGTAAGAAAGATCATTGACCGTATCGGCTGGAGCACAGAGAAAGACGAGAACGGAAACGGGCTGAACGTGGATGAAATGTCCCTACCCGAGAAACTTCCGTCATTCGGCGTATCACTGATCCCGATCTTCCTTCCTGTAGTGCTCATCCTTCTATACGGTGATAGATGCGGCAACGGGAGATGTCCCGGCAGTGATAGAATTCCTTGGAACAAAAACGATATCCATGCTTTGCGGCGTGATAGCGGCTACTGTTATCTCGATCAAGTTCCTCGGGCTTAAGAAGACGGAAGAGTCAGCCAACAATGCTCTGCAGTCTGCAGGTCTTGTGTTCCTCATTACAGGTGCAGGCGGCGCTTTCGCTGCAGTTATTACGGCATCGGGGGTTAACGGGGCAATTGAGAGCATGGTGTCCAATATCTCAGGCAATGTAGTAGTTGTCCTTCTGCTTGCTTATATCCTCGGGCTTCTGTTCAGACAGATCACAGGCTCGGGAACAGTTGTTTCACTGACAACTTTTTCGATCATGCAGAGCGTCGCAGCGGTTACGCCGATCCATCCGGTATTTATCGCGCTGGCATGTCTGTCGGGGGCAATGTTCGGAGCTACAGTCAACGATTCGGGCTTTTGGATCGTTACAAATATGTGCGGCTTTAACTTCTCCGGAGGCGTTAAGACTTATATGCTGGGCGAGGCTATCGCTTCTGTAGTCGGAATCATTCTCTTGCGATTGCGGCATTGAAATGTGCCGGTTTTTCTGATATCATTGCAATAGATGAAGATGAAAGCCGCCTTGCTCTCGCTGAAGTGATGGGAGCCAGACATAAGGTTCTTTTTACCTGCAAAAATGGCATGCAGGGAATGGTGGAGAAAGCGAGAACATGTTTTGGCGGTGAACTTGCAGATCTTGTTCCGCAGTGTGTGGAGCTTCCGGGCGGAAACAGTATTGCAAGAAGATTTGCCAGGAACGGCGGGAATACCGCTGATCTGACAAAACGTGTGAGGACGCAGCTTACCAGAGAGGCATACAGTCAGGGAGAAAAAGTACTCCGGCTGGCACAGACAGCGGAGATTCCGTTGTACAGGCTGATCACTCACCGTTTTCATCTGGATGAGATAAACCAGGCGAACTGGACGGTGCTGAGCGGTACTGGACATGTATGTGCTGTTCTGAACCGCTGAGAATGAATGAAACTATAGGAGGAAGTTATGGCGGAAGATTATACGGGAATGGCGATCGGAGTATTTGAACTGGAAAGTGAGTGTATCTGTTTTGTGGCTCTTGATGCTGCTGCAAAAGCGGCTGACGTAAAGATCCAGGCAGTGGAGAGAAACCGACTGAAAGCCGGCGCATGTGTTAAGATGAGAGGTACAGTATCGAATGTAAAAGCTGCGATGGAAGCAGCTCTCGATGCAGCAAAGGGGCGTTCAAAGGTTGTATCGCACACTGTGATCGCGGCACCTTCGGAAGATACGGAAACAGCGATCACTATGACAATCGGAAAATGAGTATGCCGGCGGCGTGGGAGAACGCCCGGGTGTGAAAAAGAGTAAAGCTGCAAAAGATGCGGGAAAGGACAGGTACAGATATGACGTATGGAGCTTATGGACTTGTAGAGGTCGTAGGAGAGGCAAATGCAATTCTTGTAACAGATCGTATGCTTAAGACTTCTGAAGTGGAATATGTGACGCAGGACACAAAATGCGGCGGTCATGCGCTGATTTTTGTCGGAGGAGATGTGGCTGCAGTGACAGCAGCAGTGGAGAGTGTCAGAGAAGATCCGCCGTGCGAAGTGATCGAATCGGCGGTGATATCGAACCCGTCACAGGAGATGAATGATATCGTCGAGTTATTTAAAAGCAGAAGAAAATAACAGAGAATGAAACACGGACTGTGTGATACAGAGCGAGCCGTATTTCCGGAGAGGATAGGATGATCCTGAGGAAATGCGGCTTGCTTTGTATATTAAGTGGACAATTAAAAAAAAGAATAGTAGAATGATATCTGGAATTTTGACAATGAAATGGAGATTACCATGGAGAAAGCGGTTTTATTTTTTGATATTGACGGCACGATCTTAAGTGAAAAGACAAGGACGATACCGCAAAGTGCCGTGACGGCGCTGCAGATGGCGAAAAAAGCCGGACATCTGCTTTTTATCAATACAGGCCGGACAATCTGCAGCATACCGGCAGAAATCCGGGGAATGCCTTTTGACGGCTTTTTGTGCGGATGCGGGACCCATCTGTTCTTCCATGATGAAGAACTGCTGGCAAAGTCGTTGTCACGTGACCGTGGCAGGGCGATCATCGGCAAGCTATTTGAATGTAATCTGGGCGGGATTGCTGAAGGACCGGAAGATGTCTATTTTCCAAGTCATATTTCACGATTTGATAAGCTGGAGTCTTCGCGCAGATACTTCAGACAGAGGGGGATGGGAATCGAGTGTCCGATCGAAAAAGATGATTTTATATATGATAAGCTTTTCATCTATGCCGACAAACAGAGCGACCTTAACAGTTTTTTGGAGTTTATTGATGAAGATATGGAAGCGCTGGACCGTGGCAGCAATGCATACGAGGTGGTGCAGAAGGGATATTCCAAAGCAACGGCCTGCGAGTTTATGCTGAACAGGCTGGGAATGACGAAAGAACAGGCCTATGTGTTCGGAGACAGCAGCAATGACCTGGCCATGTTCGAATTTGCGGTCCATGCCGTGGCGATGGGCGAACATGATCCGGTACTTGATCCTTATACGGAGTTTGTGACGAAGGCAGTGGAAGAGGACGGGATTGCCTGTGCTCTGAAACATTACAGACTTATATAGGAGAGAAGTTTGCTGTCAATGTCGGGGGCGGCCTGATAAAGTGAAAACAGGAGACGGAGGTGCAGGAAACAATGAAAATTTTTGTATACAGTTACAGGGAATTTGACGAAGCAGAGTATTTCCAGAAGTTCTCAGAGGAGTATAGAGTGGAGCTGGGCATATCCACAGATGATCCGACGATGGAGAACGCATATCTTGCAGAAGGGTATGAGTATGTGAGCATTATTACAACAAAGATAGACAAAGAACTGATGGAACGATTTTATGAACTTGGTGTGCGGATGATCTCTACCCGCACGATCGGATATGACCATGTGGACATCGCAGCAGCGGAACGCATTGGCATGCACGTGAGCAATGTATCCTATTCACCGGAATGTGTGGCGGACTATACGGTCATGCTGATGCTCATGTCGATCCGTAAGATGAAGAGGATCATGCAGAGAGAGGAAATCAATGATTTCTCCCTGCCGGGGATACAGGGCCGGGAACTGCCGAACTTCACGGTGGGAGTTCTGGGAACAGGCAGGATCGGGCGCGCTGTGATCCGTGACTTGTCGGGATTCGGCTGTAAGATCTATGCTTATGACAAATATGAAAATGATGCGGTGAAAGAACATGCGCAGTATGCAGAGCTGGATACAATCTACAGGGAGTGTGACCTTATCACCCTGCACATGCCTTTGCTTGAGGACAACTTTCATCTGATCGATGGAGATGCCATTGCGAAGATGAAAGACGGCGTTGTCATCGTCAATACGGCGAGAGGCGGGCTGATCGACACGAAAGCTCTGATCGATGGCATCGAATCGGGAAAGATCAGTGCTGCGGGTCTGGATGTGATCGAGGACGAGTTCGGCATGTACTATTATGACAGAAAATCTGACGTTCTGGGCAAACGGGATCTGTATATTTTGAGAGGGTTCCCGAATGTGATCGTTACACCGCATATGGCGTTTTACACGGATCAGGCAGTGAGTGATATGGTGAAAAATTCCATGCTCAGCTGTATGTATCACGCCGAAGGAAAAGAAGATCCCTGGGCGGTTGTCTGATCGGTGATAATATTGAATATGCTGGTTCCGGATGAACTGGATATCCAGCCGATTTGGAAAAAGGGCAGGTGACTGCTCTTTTTCTATAGGCGACAGGATTCTTCCTTTTTTTTGATCTGGCAGTGGTATACTGTGGCAAACTTATGAAAAAAGGAGGAATACGATGACAAAAAAGAAAAAGATCATTCTGATCACAGGAATATTGGTTGTGATCATTGCAGCAGGGATTTCTACCGGCATTTATCTGTATATCAACCGGTTTGATGCGGGGGAATATGTACAGGCAGTTCTGGATACATCCTACAAAAACGAGACGGACCAGTATGTGGAGATCACGGGGATGTCACAGGAAGAGGCAGAAAAAATATTTGAAGATAATCTGGATATCACAATGGCGGGCTTTGAGAGTTCCGAGATGCCGGAAGAGATGCTTCCCAAATACAGAGAACTCTTTGGGGAGATTGCCGGAAAAGTCAGTTATACTATAGGAAAGCCCGAGAAGAAGGAGAATGGGACATATGTCGTTCCGGTCATCGTCAAGCCGATCACGCTTTTTACTGATACATATGAGACGTTCCAGACACGGGCTCAGGAGTATGCGCAGGAAGTCACGGACAGTGTGATGAACGGCGGTGAGATGCCTGCAGATGAAGAAATGCAGAGTCAGATCTATCAGATTTATTATGATGTGCTCAAAGAACGTGTGGACTCCGGGATGCTTTACGGCGGCGCAAGAAATACCACGCTGCAGGTTACGAAAGAGGGAAACAGGGAATTTATGATCGATCAGGAGGATATGGATAAACTGGATTCTATGCTGATCGAGAGTGTGGATACCGGGGAAGAAGATGAAGAATAAAGAAGGTACAGATTTGGCGAAACGTACTATGAGCAGATTCATTTGCGGATGAATCTGCTCATTTTCAAATAATCAATGAAGTTATTTCTCAAATGATCAATCAAGCTGTGACTGCAGTGCATCGTATCCGGTTTCTTTGGTCCGGATCTTCATAGCGCTTCTGATTTCATAACTGAAAATCTTACCGTCTCCTACATCGCCGGTAAAAGCGGCCTCCTGAATGGCTTCAATAACTTTTTTCTCCCATTCCTCAGAAGATACGACAATCTCGAATTTGACTTTCGGCTGAAGTACAATATCGACTTCAGAACCCCGGACGACTTCTTTATATCCTCTCTGGACACCGCATCCCATTACCTGGGATACCGTGATACCGTTGACTTCTATCTGGTTGAGGGCGTCTTTGACATCCTCGAACACTTCTTCTCTTACAATTGCTTCTACTTTGATTAACATAATATGCTCCTCCTATCCTTTCATTATTATATAGCACGATACGGTTTAGTCAAAACCGTTGAAGGACGGATAGGCCTGCTCGCCGTGCTGTGTAACGTCAAGACCGCGGATTTCATCTTTTTCGTCAACGCGAAGCTTCGTAAAGATACGGATAATGCCGATGCAGATCAGTGAACCGACAACTGCGACTGCGATCGTCACGAGGATACTGATGATCTGGGCAACGAAAAGTCTTGTTTCACCGAATACAAGGCCGTCCCACTGAGCAACGGAGTTGATAGAACTCTGTCCGAACAGTCCGGTTGCAATACCTCCCCAGATACCGCCGATGCCGTGGCATCCGAACGCATCAAGGGCGTCATCGATTTTCAGTTTATGTTTGATGATATTCATCATAAAGTAGCAGATCGGACTTACCAGTGCACCGATGATGAAAGATGCCCAGATTGGAACGAAACCTGCGCCGGGTGTGATCGCGACCAGCCCGACTACCAGACCTGTAGAGGCACCTACCAGTGTCGGTTTGCCGTCTTTGACCGTATCGATCAGCATCCATGAGAGAAGTGCTGTAGCAGCGGAAACAGATGTTGTCATAAAGGCATGTGCTGCAAGTCCGTCTGCTGCAAGTGCGCTTCCGGCGTTGAACCCGTACCAGCCAAACCACAGAAGAGCGGCTCCGAGAACAACGAAAGGAATATTGTGAATGCGGTAAGAAGTCTTCTCATAGCCGCGTCTTCTGCCAAGATAAATGGCGAGTACAAGTGCGCTCACACCGGAGCTGATATGTACGACGTTTCCGCCGGCAAAATCAACAGAACCGATGGAAGCAAGGAATCCGCCCTGACCCCATACCATATGTGCCATCGGATAATATACGATGACGGACCAGAGGGCGATAAAAGCAAAAAGTGCTTTGAATTTCATTCGTCCGACAACAGCGCCGGTAATAAGCGCCGGTGTGATCATAGCAAACATCATCTGGAATGCGGCATACACAAGATGCGGTATGCTGTCGGAGTAAGGACCGGCATCCCAGCCTACACCGTTTAATCCCAGCCATTCAAAGCTTCCGATCACTCCGCCGTGGTCACTGCCGAATGAAAGCGAATATCCGAAAAGTGTCCACATAAATACAGACAATCCCATGATAGCCACGCAGGCCATCATTGTGTTAACTACATTTTTTCTTCTGACAAGTCCTCCGTAAAAGAAAGCAAGTCCCGGCGTCATGATAAATACGAGCGCCGCGCAGATCATTATAAATCCTGTGTTTCCTGTGTCCATAGAAATACCTCCCGTTTCCTGTAGAGCTAACAGATTTTCATGATTCCCCGGGTACTTTGTCACAAAAAAGAGTTAAACTGCTTTTTTAAAAAAGAAAAGACGCCTGATCGGTGAGGGCGTTCCATTTGCCTCAACATCAGACGTCTTTGTCTTTATGGGGCATAGTCTAGCAGAATGAAATTAAAAAATCAAGCATAAAACAGAAAAAATAAATATTTTGTTAAAATTTCAGAAAAAATCTAATAAAACATTTTGATTATCGTCCAATTTTACAAAATCATTTTCCCATGGTAGAATACAGAAGATGCCAGGGGCCAAAGGTCTAAACCCATATGAGCTTGCTCATAAGTGGTAGGATTGTGGGAGTGCGGAGCACGGAACAATCCGCAGGCATCATAGTTGGGGGCCCCAACATCATACAGATAGATATATGGAGACAGAATATGGAGACAGAAAGAAAGAATCCTGCAATCCTGATCTTTGCGGGCACGACCGAGGGAAGGATCCTGGCAGGATATGCATCCGCACATTCCGTAAGATGCTTCGTGAGTGTGGCAACTGATTACGGGAAAAGCCTGATCGGGCATCTTGAGAATATCACTCTCCTTACAGGGCGCATGGATGAAGAAGAAATGGAGCGTTTTATAGAAGAAAATGATATCCGGCTGGTCATAGACGCCACCCATCCTTTTGCCCGGGAGGTGACGATAAATATCAGGTCAGCCTGTGAAAAAGCTCGTACACATTCAGAAGAAATCCGCTATGTGCGCTGTGTAAGACCATTTGAAAAAAGGCCTTCATCCGGACAGTCGGCAGAGATATCAGAGACAGAAGACAGAGCGGCTGGAGGAGAACGCACCCAGGGGGAACGGATCATATATACAGAGTCTGTGCAGGAGGCAGTGGAATATCTGAAAAAAACGACAGGAAATATTCTGATCGCGACAGGCAGTAAAGAGCTGCATTTGTACACAGAAATTGAAAACTACAGGGAACGCTGTTTCGCAAGAGTGCTGTCCACGGAACCGGCTGTGAAGGAGAGCGTGAGGCTCGGTTTTGAAGGCAGTCATCTGTTTGCCATGCAGGGACCGTTTGCACAGGATCTGAATCTTGCCCTGCTGCGTCAGACAAAGGCGGCTTATTTTGTCACGAAAGAGACCGGGAAAGCCGGGGGCTTTGAGGAAAAAGTGGAAGCGGCGGAAATGGCCGGTGCGGTACTTGTCGTGATCGGGAGGCCCGACGAGACCGGCGAGAGCGTGGAGGCAGTAGAAGAAATGATAAAAGAGTATGCAGGGGAACAGAACAGATAATCATGGAACAAAACGGATCACAGAAGTTTTTTTACTCACTTGAAGAACTGATAAATGATGCTTTCGGACAGGATGTTTCTATTATAAGAATGGATCGTGTCCCGGGCGGGGATATCAATAATGCATACAGACTGAGCCTTTCCAACGGGGAGTCTCTTTTTGTGAAGACGAATTCCGCCAGTAATCTGGATTTCTTTTTGACAGAATCCGGAGGACTGTGTGCCCTTCGTTCCCTGAAGAAAATCGGAGTACCGGAAGTCCTGGGCGCAGGAACCGATGAACAGAGAAGAATTTCATTCCTTGCGCTCGAATATATAGAAAGCTCTCCCCAAACGCCTTCCTATTGGGAGACGTTCGGACATCAGCTCGCCGAACTTCACAGGACAGACTGTCTGGCTTATGTGGATTCCGAAAGAAGCGGAGCAAGATTCGGTTTTTATGAGGATAATTATATCGGAGCTACGCCCCAGAAAAATCACCCGAAAAAGACATGGGTTGAATTTTACCGCGAATGCCGGCTTCTGCCTCAGATTACCATGGCAGAGAAATACTTTGATATTACTGTGAGAAAAAAAGCAGACTGGTTGTTGGAGCATCTTGATCTGTATTTGCGGGAGCCTGAATTTCCGTCCCTGCTTCACGGAGATTTGTGGAGCGGTAATATGATGTGTGGTAAGGTTGATATACCTTGGATCATAGACCCGGCAGCCCATGTGGGAGACTTTGAAGCAGATCTTGCCATGACGCAGATGTTTGGAACTCTGCCGGAGAGATTTTACGCGGCATATAACGAGGTGAATCCGATCGACAAGACAGGATATGCGCGGCGGAGACATTTGTACGATCTGTATCAGCTCCTGAATCATCTGAATATATTCGGAAGTATGTATCTTGGAAGTGTTGTGGATATTATAAATATGTATGCCGGGGTCTGACAAAGGACAGACTTGGATGACAGAGGAGAGAAAAATATGAGACTGTTTATTGCAATCCGACTTTCAGACGAAATGAAGAAAGCGCTGATCAACTGTATGCATGACCTGAAGAAACAGGGCGTGGAGGGAAACTATGTTCCGGCGCAAAATCTGCATATGACGCTTGCTTTTATCGGTGAATACAATGAACCGGAAAAAGTAAAGAAAGTGATCAAAAAGGTGCCAATGCCGGAATTCAGGCTCAACCTGTCAGAGGAAGGAAATTTTGGTAATATCCTTTGGGCAGGAGTGAAGGGCAATCAGAAGCTGAAAGCGTATGTAAAGGAGCTGAGATCCGCGTTGGATGAAGAAGGCATCCCATATGACAGGAGCAGTTTCGTTCCGCATATTACACTGATCCGGAAAGTATCTGCAAAGAAACCGTATCAGGTCCGTTTGGGCAAAGCAGTGATGACAGTGAAATACGCTTCCCTTATGAAGTCGGAGCAGAAGAATGGAAAAGTGGTATATCAGGAACTCTGATAAAGCCGGCTGTCAGAGCGTTATTCGCGAAGCGTAACAGTTCAGCCGCGCCATTCGTAAAACTGTACTTCGTGCTTATTGCGGCTGCCGCCGCTGTTTTACTCATTGATGGGCGCTCAGCTCATCTGAATACCAGTCAACGGATTCTTATGCAAGCATAAATCCGTCGACTGGCATCAGATGGCTGAACTGGTACCAATTTTGTGAAAAACTTGTCAGCCTGAGATTGACGAATGATGTAAATTATGAGAAAATAAACCATATATGGGGCAGACGAAAGGTACCGCATCAGGCAGCGGAAAGTCTCGCGTCATATGCGAAGAAAATCATACATATTGAAAGGAGTTTTAACATGATTTATTCACATGAAGTAGAAATGATGTGTCCGGTGGCTCAGGGCGCTAATCACGGACCGGCTCCGATCCCGGAAGAAGCGAAATGGGTACAGGCTAAGGAGATCAAGGACATTTCCGGTTTTACACACGGTGTCGGCTGGTGTGCACCTCAGCAGGGAGCATGTAAGCTTTCACTGAATGTAAAAGAAGGCGTCATCCAGGAGGCACTGGTAGAGACGATCGGATGTTCAGGAATGACTCATTCCGCAGCTATGGCATCTGAGATCCTTCCGGGCAAGACAATCTTAGAGGCACTGAACACAGACCTTGTCTGTG